>NZ_JASGDQ010000127.1:0-18033 GCF_047607185.1 Nocardioides sp.
CCGAGTCATCAGTTGACTCGGATCCACCGCACTGGGTCATTTCAGGGACCAACCCGGCGGCCTGGCTCTACACCGGGCCCGGGGCCTGGCGACCAACCCCGCCGAGCAGCGTCACCTGGAGCGCCGGATCGCCCGGCTCGGGGCGGACTGAGAGCGCGGTGTCGTCGCCCCGTCTCAGGCGAGCAGGCCGACGAACCTCCAGTCGAGCACGTCTCGACCGGCGTTGTCGTCATCGGCGGTGACCCGAGACCGCAGATGGGCCAGGATCGTCCCGGCCGGGCCGGGCTCGCGGGGGACCGAGAAGAACGGCCGGCCGGCGAGCACCGCGCCGATCCGCTGGACGACGGCCTGGAGGTGGGCGACGAGCATCGCCACGCCGTACTCCTGGCACGGGGTGGGCAGCCCGCGCTGGTCGGGCAAGATGCCGGTGACGAGTGCCTCGGTCTGGTCCAGCGCGTGGGCCAGCAGCGGGCGGGGATCGACGGTTGTCGTGGAGCACCAGTCCATCGCCTGAACCTGACATCTCTTGTCAGGTTTCCTTGAGATGCTGGTGTCATGCGCGCTGACCGTCTGCTCCGCCTGCTCGCGCTGCTGCAGCGGCACCGGCGGATCACCGCGGCCAGGCTCGCCGCGGAGCTGGAGGTCAGCGAGCGCACCGTGCTGCGCGACATGGAGGCGCTCTCGGCGGCGGGGGTGCCGGTCTACACCGAGCAGGGCCGGGGCGGCGGCTGCGTGCTGTTGGAGGACTTCACCACCCGCGCCGCCGCTCGCGGTGGCCGATGCCGGGGCGCTGGGCGCGGTGGTCCACTCCGACCGGCGTCGCTGGCTCTCGCCCGCCGAGGACGTGCCGTTGCTGCCGGTGCTGCGCGAGGCGACCACCCGGCGCCGGCGGGTGCGGGCGACGTACACCTCTGCTGGCTCGGCCGGCCCGACCAGCCGGACGCTGCACCCGATCGGGTTGGCCGACCACTCCGGCCGGACCGTCCGCGACGTGAGACAACTCTCGCCGGCGTCACTCCGGGGACTCATTACGCTTGTCTATTGATTCCCATGGAGGTTCTGTCTTGCGTCCCATTCGTGTGGCCGTCGTCGGCGGAGGTCCCGCCGGCATCTACGCCGCTGACATCCTGACCCGCGAGCACGAGGGTGCTCTTGTCGACGTCATCGAGCGTCTTCCCGCGCCCTACGGGCTGGTGCGCTATGGGGTCGCGCCCGACCACCCGCGGATCAAGGAGATCATCAAGGCGCTGCGCCGGGTGCTCGACAACGACCGGATCCGGTTCTTCGGCAATGTCGACTACGGCACCGACCTCAAGCTCGACGACCTCAAGAGGTTCTACGACGCGGTCATCTTCTCCACCGGCGCAATGGCCGACCGGGCGCTGAACATCCCCGGCATCGACCTCGACGGCTCCTACGGCGCCGCCGACTTCGTCTCCTGGTACGCCGGCCACCCCGACGTACCGCGGGACTGGCCGCTAGAGGCCACCGAGGTGGCGGTGCTCGGCGCCGGCAATGTCGCCCTCGACGTGGCCCGGATGCTGGCCAAGCCGGCCGAGGAGCAGCTGGTCACCGAGATCGCCGACAACGTCTACCAGGGCCTCGCGAAGAACCAGGCCACGACGATCCACGTCTTCGCCCGGCGCGGCCCGGCGCACATCAAGTTCTCCCCGATGGAGTTGCGCGAGCTGTCGCACTCACCCAGCGTCGACGTGGTCGTGGAGGCCGAGGGCTTCGAGATCGACGACGCCGGCCAGTCGGCTATCTCGGCGCACAAGGCGACCAAGCTGGTCGTCGACACCCTGCTGAAGTACCTCGAGGCCGAGCCCACCGGCGCGCCCCACCAGATCGTCATCCACATGATGCACAACCCCGTCGAGATCCTCGGCGAGGACGGCAAGGTCGTCGCCATCCGCACCGAGCGGACGGCGTACGACGGGACGGGCAAGGTCACCGGCACCGGCGAGTTCGTCGACACCCCGGTGCAGTCGGTCTACCGCGCCATCGGCTACCTCTCCGAGGCGCTGCCCGACGTGCCCTTCGACGACGACCGCGGCGTCATCCCCAACGACGGCGGCCGTGTCCTCGACGACGGCGAGCAGATCCCCGGCCTCTACGTCACCGGCTGGATCAAGCGCGGCCCGGTCGGCCTCATCGGACACACCAAGTCCGACGCCAAGGAGACCATCGACCGGCTGCTCACCGACATCGACTCCCTGCCCGAGCCGGAGGCGCCCGGCGCGCTCGCCGAGCACCTCGCCGCCCGGGGCGTGGAGTTCACCACCGAGGAGGGCTGGGGCAAGCTGGAGGCCCACGAGATCGCGCTGGGCGAGCCGCACGGCCGCGAGCGGATCAAGGTCGTCCCCCGCGACGAGATGATCCGCATTTCCCGCTCCTGAGAGCGTGCAGATTTAACGCCTGCTGTTAAATCTGCACGCATGGACGTGCCACGGCGACTGGGAGCGACTCTCCGCGAGCGACTGCTGACCAACGCCGCCGTGACGCTTCTCGGGCCACGTCAGGTCGGGAAGACGACGCTGGCTCGAGAGTTGGCCGACGAGTGGCCGGCCGGGGCGACCTACCTCGATCTGGAGCGGCCCGCGGATCGGCGTCGCCTCAATGACGCCGACGCCTACTTGCGCGGGCTATCCGGAGAGTCTCCTCGCCTCGACCGATGCCGTCTCCTCACAATGGCGGGCTGACCTCATCCGCAGCTACCTGGAGCGGGACGTGCCGATGTTCGCGCCCCGCATTCCGGCCGAGACGCTGCACCGACTGTGGACCATGCTGGCTCACACCAGCGGCGGCCTGATCCACACCCTGCTCGACCTCACCACGCTGGACGACGTGCTCGGACATCCTGTGGCCGGGCCCAGCTACGAATCCTTCGCCGTCGAGAGCCTCATCGCCGCGCTTCCCCGTGCTCGGCCTCACCGAGTTGCTACGCCGGCTTCGGCCCATGGATTGACGACGTCGACGCCGGTCGGTACGTCGCCCATCGCCGAGTCGGCAGAAGTGCTGGTGTGAGAAGTGCCGAGTCGGCAGAAGTGTGAGTGGCGGGCCTGCACTTCTGCCGACTCGGCGTGTTCTCGCCCTGCACTTCTGCCGACTCGGCGCGATTTTGACCAGCACTTCTGCCGACTCGGCTCATCGGCTCGACCACCCGTCCGCCCAGGCGAGGACCGCGCGGACGGTCGGGTCGGCGTCGCCGGCGAGCCGTTCGTGGACATCAGCTGGCACGGCCGGGTTGGCCGCCACCCAGCCGCGCACCTGCGGATCGGGGTCGGCGGCCAGTCGGCGCAGCAGCGAGGGCGTGGCGTGGTCGTTGCGGGCGACGCAGCAACGGACCGAAGCGACCGGGTCGCTGGCCAGCCGGTGCAGCACGTCCGGCGGGGCGAGATAGGCGAGCGCGGCGCTCTCCCGGATGGTCGGGTCCGACGAGGTCGCCAGCGCCCGCAGCCGGCGCAGCTTGCCCACCGTCGCCGGCGGCGAGGCAAACGACGACAGCGGCGCCCCGGCGGCGTCGTCACGGGACGACGCCGCCAGCGCGGCCCGCTGCTGTGGGCTCAGGAAGCCGAGGCAGGACATCAGGCCTGCTTGGCGTTGACCTCGTAGGAGGTGTTGATCGACTCGAAGAAGTTGACCAGCTCCAGGGTGTCGTTGGCCGCCGCCATCCACTTCGCCGGGTTGGCGACGCCGTAGTGGACCCCGAAGCCGAGCTCGTCGAGCCGACGGTCGGCGAGGTACTTGACGTAGGTGTTGATGTAGTCGGCGTTGAGCCCGAGGATGCCCTTGGGGAGCAGGTCCCGGTTGTAGGCCTCCTCCATCTCCACCGCGTCGAGGATCATCTGCTTGATCTCGCCGGCGAACTCCGGCGTAGCGATCTCGGGGTTCTCCTCCAGCACGGTGAGCACCAGGTTGATGCCGAACTTCAGGTGCAGCGACTCGTCGCGGACGATCCAGTCGATCAGCGAGCCGAAGTTGCGCAGCAGGTTCCGCTGCCGGAAGCTCAGCGCCACCATGAAACCGGAGTAGAACCAGATGCCCTCCAGGATCACGTTGTAGGCGATCAGGTTGCGGACGAAGTCCTGCTTGCCCGCCACCGTGGTGATGTCGAGGGTCTGCTCGGTCATCCGCTTGATGAAGCGGACCTCGAACTCCTCCTTGGCGGCCATCGACGGCACCGTGACGTGGGAGGCGTAGGCCGCCTCGCGGTCGATCGGGAAGGTCTCCAGCACGTATTCGAAGCTCATGCAGTGGTTGGCCTCCTCCCACATCTGCTTGGCGAGGTAGAGGTGGCACTCCGCCGCGTTGACGTAGGGGTAGACGCCGAAGGCCAGCGCCTTGTTGACGAGCAGCTCGTTGGGGTTGAAGTAGCTCATCAGGAACGTCAGCGCCGCCCGCTCGTCGGGGCTCATCCGCTCGAAGTCGGCCAGGTCCTCGCCGAGCTGCACCTCGTTGGGAAACCAGGTGTTGGCGACCGCCTGGTCGTAGAGGTCCATCGCCCACTGGTAGGTGACCGGCTTGAGCAGCAGGCCCTCCTCGATGCCCGTGCCGAGAATGCCGCCCATCACTGGCACGACTCGCACTGCAGCCGCTCCTGCGGGTCGATCGGGCACTCGGCTCCTGACACGACCTCCAGCTCCTGCACCTCGTCCGGAACCACCGGAGGGGGTACGGCGGCCACCACGCCGAACCCACGACCGGCCGGTGCGGCGGCGACCGCGGGGGTCGCCGCGGCACCGAAACCGCGCCGCTCGGAGCCGGAGGCGATCGCCTCGGCCTTGTTGACCTTGACCGTGCTCTGCTCGGCGGTATGCCTGGGCATCATGTGGAGGTAGTAGGTCGTCTTGACGCCCATCCGCCAGGCGTCGGTGTAGAGGTCGAGCATGTTCGACACGCTGCGGTCGGCGAGGTAGATATTGCGGCTGATCGCCTGGTCGATCCACTTCTGTGCCCGGGCGGCGACTTCGAGGTAGGCACGGCCGGAGAGCTGGAAGGAGGTCTGGTAGATCGCAACCAGATCCTCGGGGACACCGGAGACCTTGGACAGGTCGCCCTGGTGGCGCAGCAGCTCCTCGCGGATCTCCTCCCAGAGCCCGGCGGCGCGCAGGTCCTCGACCAGGTTGCGGTTGACCTCGAGGAACTTCCCCGAGCTCGTCGTACGGCTGAAGATCTGGCTGAACTGCGGGTCCAGGCCCGGGGTGGTGCCGGCGACCAGGCCGATGGAGGCGGTCGGCGCGATCGCCATCAGCGTGGAGTTGCGCATCCCGCCGGCGACCTTGGCGCGCAGCGTGTCCCAGTCGAGCCGCTCGGTGCGGTCGACGGCGACCGGCACGCCGCGGTCCTTCTCCAGCAGGTTGAGGGTGTCGACCGGCACCAGGCCCCTGCTCCACTTGGAGCCCTCGAAGTTGGGGTAGGCGCCGCGCTCGCGGGCCAGGTCGGCGGAGGCGTCGATGGCGTGCCAGGAGACGAACTCCATGATCTGGTCGATCAGCTCGTAGGCCTCGCCGGACTCATAGGAGTAGCCGAACCGCTCCACGATGTCGGTGAAGCCCATCACGCCCAGGCCGAGCGCGCGGTTGAGCTCGTTGGAGTGCTCCGACTCGGGCACCGAGGAGATGGTGATGTCGATGAGGTTGTCGAGCTGGCGCACCGCGAGCCGGGTCGACTCGGCGAGCAGGTCCCAGTCGACCTTCGCCCCGCTTCCACCAGCACCGCGACGGCGGCCGGTGACATGCCGGGAGAGGTTGATCGAGGCCAGGTTGCAGACCGAGACGTTGTCGCGGTCTTGCGGCAGGGTGATCTCGGTGCAGAGGTTGGAGAGGTGGATGGTGCCGGTGTTGTCGTTGAGCGCCCGGGTGTTGATGGTGTCCTTCCACGTCAGCCACGGGTGCGAGGTCGACTGCAGCGAGGTGAGGATCGCCTTGAACTGCTCGCGGGCGCCGAGCTTCTTGTGGCGCAGCTGGCCGGCCTCGGCCATGGCGACGTACTCCCGGTAGCGCTGGGAGAAGGCGCGCCCGGTGAGCTCGACGAGGTCGGGCACCTCGGCCGGGTCGAAGAGGTACCACGGCTGGTCGGCCTCGACCCGCTTCATGAACTCATCCGAGATCCAGACCGCGGTGTTGGCGGTGCGGGTACGACGGTAGGGGTCGCCGGAGTTCTGCCGCAGGTCGAGGAACTGCGGGAAGTCCAGGTGCCAGTTCTCCATGTAGAAGCAGAGCGCGCCGAACTTCTTGCCGCCCCGGCTGACCGCGCGCAGCGTGGAGTCGATGGTGTGCATGAACGGGATCGGGCCCGTCGAGACGGTGTTGTTGGAGTGGATCGGCGAGCCCTCGGAGCGCAGCTTGGTGACCGAGAGGCCGATGCCGCCGGTGCCCTTGGTCAGCCACATCACGTCGCGGACAGACTTGGCGATGTGCTCGATCTCGTCCTCCATCTGCATCACGAAGCAGTTGGAGAGCTGGGCGTACGACGTGCCGGCGTTGACCAGCGTGGAGCCGGCGGCGAGGTATTCCAGCTTCGACATCTTGTCGTAGAAGGAGATCGCCGCCGCGTCCTTGTCCTCCTCGTTGAGCGCCAGCCCCATCGCGACCCGCATCCAGAAGAACTGCGGCATCTCCATCGGCCGCCGGTCGGGGGCGGAGATCATGTAGCGGGTGCGCATCGTCTGCACGCCGATATAGCGGAGCAGGTCGTCGCGGTCGGGGTCGAGGGCGGCGCCGAGCCGCTGCAGGTCGAAGTCGGCCAGCCGGGTGTCGAGCAGGCCGAGCTCGATGCCGCGCTGGATGAAGGCGACGAACGCCTCGCCGTGGAAGGCATAGACCTCGTCGCGGGTGACGCCCTCGCCGAAGATGGCCTTGTAGAAGCTCTTGACCAGCAGCCGGGAGGCGATGGTGTCGTAGGCCGGGTCGTCCTTGACGTTCTGCAGCGCGACCTGGACGACCGCCTCGTCGAGCTGCTCGCTGGTGATGCCGTCGAAGAGGGTGATCTCCAGCTCGGAGCGGAGCTGGGTCGCACGAGCGACCTCGTCGTCGAGACCCGCAGCCGCCTCCTCGATGGAGCGGGCGATCTCGTAGCCGTCGTACGGGACCCGGGTGCCGTCGCGCTTGACGACCGTGATCCCCGTGTCCTCGGTCCCTGCCTGGTCCTGCCCTGTCAGATCCTGCGTGCTCATCAGCGCGTCCACCCCTCGTGAAGCCATACCTGTGAAGTGCTTCCGCGGTGACCAGAGAGGCGGGAGGAGAGCGAGCGGGACTGTCGCTCACGATCCCCTGACCGTCCCTCGAGGTCGCGGACCCTCGCCGATGGCGGCGAGGCGCTGGCAGGTGTCGGACTTCGTGCTCTGCTCGTGGAGACGAGCACTCACCGTTGCGGGGCAGTCCCGGAGTCTCACCGGCTTCCCTGTTGCCTCCCCACGCCTGGATGACGCGGTGGAACCAGCTGCGCGGACCACTATATACGGGGAATGACAGGGATGTAACTACCTAGATGTTGTGTTTCTCGCGAGGTGGGAGACTGGATGGGTGCGGATCGTGTCGCTGCTGCCCTCGACCACCGAGATCCTGTTCGCCATCGGCGCGGGCGAGGACGTGGTGGGGGTGACCTTCGAGTGCGACACCCCGGCCGAGGCGCGGGAGCGCCGGGTGGTGTCGACCTCGACCATGCCCGAGGGCCTCTCGCCGGCCGACATCGATGCGTACGTCGCCAAGGCGATCGCCGCCGGCGAGGACCTCTATCACCTCGACGCCGGGGCGCTGGGCGAGCTGGACGCGGACCTGGTGGTGACCCAGGACCTGTGCGCGGCGTGCGCGATCGACGTCGAGGCCGTCGACGATGCGCTGGCGTTCCTGGGCTGCCGGGCCGAGGTCGCCACGGTCGACCCGCACACCGTCGGGGAGGTGCTCGACGCGGTCCTCGACCTGGGCCGCCGTACCGGCCGCCCGGAGAGCGCTCGGCGACTGGTCGCGGGGCTGCAGGCCCGGCTGCGGGCCGTCACCGAGCGGGTCGCCGCGCTGCCCCGGCCGCGGGTGGCGCTGCTGGAGTGGACCGATCCGCCGTACTCCCCGGGCCACTGGCTCCCGGAGATGGTCACCCTTGCCGGCGGCGAGCCGGTGCTCGGCGTCGCCGGCGGCAGGTCGGGCCGGGTCACCTGGGACCTGGTTCGGGCGACCCGGCCCGACGTCGTGGTGTGCGCCCCGTGCGGCTACGGGCTCGACGACTCCGCCGAGCTGGCCCGGGCCGCGCTCCCCCACCTGCCCGACGTGCCCGTCTGGGCGGTGGACGCCAACGCGGCGTTCACCCGGCCAGGGCCTCGACTGGTGGACGGCATCGAGGCCCTGGCCGCCATCCTTCACCCGGAGGCGGTCGGCCCGCCACCGGCCGCCTCCGCGAGGTCGCTACGGGAGGCGTCATAGCGAGGAGCCGGCCTGATGAGCCGCGCTAGCCGCGGCGGGCCAGGTGCTGTCGACGATCGCCCCGATCAGCCCCAGCGCCGAGACCTGGCCGAGTTCGAGCGGTTCGCCCGGGCCGTCGACGTACCGATCCTCGCCAACATGACGGAGTTCGGGCGCTCGGAGCTGTTCACCACCCGGCAGCTCGCCGACGCCGGCGTCCCACCGCGGCCCACCGTCATCAGCTGGAGCCCTCGTCGAGGGTGGTGAGTATCCATGCGCCCATGCCCGGGGTGATGAAGTGCAGCCGGCCGGCGGCATCGCGGTAGATGGTGCCCTTCTTCAACAGCCGGTCACGCAGGTAGGAGACCGCCGTGACGATCTCGCCGAGCTCGGCCGCGACCTCACCGCCGGTGGGTCCCTGAGCCCGCTCCCGGGCGACGACGGCCAGCGCCCGCAGGTACTCCCGCTCGCGAGGGCTGGCATCGTCCCAGCGACCCTTGAACAGCTGGGTCAGGTCCTTCTCGATCCGTGGCACCGCGGCCCGGGCGTGAGCCACGCTGATCTGGTCGGCGCCGTGGGAGGCCCGCCAGGCGAAGTGTCCGGCCACCTGGATCGCGTAGGGGTAGCCGCCGGCCACGTCGAGCAGCCGCTCGGCCGCCTTTGCGGTCATCGGCCGCCCGGCCTGTCGGGCGGGTTCGACCAGTGCCTGCCGGGCCTCCTCGTCGGCCAGCGCCTCCAGCTCGTGCCACTCGGCGCGCTCGAGGTAGGTCGGTAGCCGTCTCGGTCCACGGTTGTTGCGCAGCGCCGGCAGCGCGGCGATCGCCACGACCAGCGGCCAGCCCTCAGGGACGCACTCCTGCAGGACCGCGCCCAGGACGTTGAGGTCCCCCGGCGTGGCGCTCTGGAGCTCGTCGAGGGTGATCACCAGGCCCGCCTGTCGGGCCAGGGCAGCCTCGACCGCCTGTCGCAGGGCCTGAGCCAGGTCGACGTCGCCGGCCGTGACCGCCTCGAGCTCCACGGACCCGCCGACGCCGAATGCCTTGGCCTCCAGCTTCCCGCCAGAGACACGTGCTCGGCGCCGCTGCATTGTCCTCGGGGTCTGTCCGGTCAGCAGCCGCTCGGCCTGGAGCAGGCGCGCGGTGAGCTCATCGAGCAGGCTGGCACCGGTCGTAGCCTCGACGTGCACCGTCGGCCACGAGAGCCGCGCTGCGGCGTGACTGGCGATCTCCTGAAGGGTGACGGTCTTGCCCAGGCCACGAGGGCCGACCAAGACCAACGGCCGAGGGGTGCGGCCGTCGAAGGCGGCGATCTCCAGCGCTTCGTTGGCGCCGTCGAGGACGTCGACGCGTCCGGCCAGGACGGCGGGGGCCTGGTTGAAGCCAGGCCGGTAGGGGTTGACCTCACGATCCGCCATGGACCAGACCTCCTGTGCCATCACCGTATAGCAGTTATAGCACGCTAAGCACTGTTATAGCGTCTTATAGACGTGGCCATTCCCGCTGCAGGCCCCGGCGGCGCGCTCGCAGTAGGGGAAGGCGCATCTTCGGGCGGTCTCGATGACCTGCTCGCGGAGGGTGTCGGTGGCGAACCGGCAGCATCCCCAACGCCCTCGCCCGGCACTGTCCTACTGGCCGGCGCTTCCCAGGATCGCCCGCCGCCCACCAGCGACAGGCTCCGGGCCGGACTCGTGACACTGGCCGGGCACCACTGCTAGCGTCCCGGACGTCAACTCGGCTGACTCGACGGCCGAACCAGCATTGGCAGGAGAATCATGGAGATGAAGCGTCGCCTCGCCGTCGCCGCTGTGCTCAGCGGCGCGACCGTACTGACCACGCTGATCGCGGCAACGCCGGCGCAAGCGCGGACCTATCTGCCCGTCTATCGCTACGGGCACTGCTGGGTCCAGGAACAGGGCCAGGGCGGCCGCTTGATCGACTTCGGCGAGACCTCGGCGCAGGAGTGCTACCTGCTGGCCAAGGAGGGCACGCTCGAGACGATCGACCAGCCCACCCCCTGGTGAGCGACTCCCGCTGAGAAAGGGCGGGAGAATCCCGCCTCAGCGGACCTGCTGGGGCGCGATTCTCCCGCCCTTTTCGCACCTCGGCGGCCCAGACCCCGATTCGGGAGATGTCTGGGCACCCGCCGAGTGGACACTCGATCCGGGCGCCGACTAGGCTGCCGAGGCGGCCGGAAGGTTCGGCTCGCATGGTCTCAGATCCCTTGTGGCGGGGAAGCCGGTGAGATTCCGGCGCTGACCCGCAACCGTGAGTCCGTCGCAAGACGTCGACAAGTCGGAGAACCGGCCACGGGGGCAACTGGCACCAGTCTCGTCGTGGACTGCGAGACGGAGCCCGGTCGTCGTCTCGGCGCCTGTCGTTCCTGCTCGATGTTCGCGAACAACGCAGAGAGCAGGATCGGAGCGGCCTCGTGAAGCAGCAGGAGTCAGGCGCGGTACGGCGGTTGGCCGGCCTCGTCGCCGGGGCCTTGCTGACGGCGAACGGGCTGCTCGCTGCGATGCCCGCGCCGCGCGCCGCAGCCGATCCGGTCAGCTCCTGCACCTCGACCTCCGGCGTCGTCGTGGTCGTGGACTTCTCCCAGTGGGGCGAGGGCATCAAGCGCGGCTGCGACACGACCCCGACCACCGGCTACGAAGCGCTGCACGAGGCCGGCTTCACGACCGAGGGCACCCAACACGACGGCCCGGCCTTCATCTGCCGGATCTCCGGCTACCCCACCTCGGACGAAGAGGCCTGCGTCCTCACTCCACCCGCCACGGCGTACTGGTCCTACTGGCACGCCAACGCGGGCCAGAGCACGTGGAGCTATAGCCAACTCGGCGCGATGTCCTACAAGCCCGCGGCCGGCAGCGTCGACGCCTGGGTGTTCGGGGCCACCAACACCACCGGCAGCAGCGGCGGACCCTCCTTCACCCCCGACCAGGCGCGCGCGGGCATCGGCACCGCGCAGAGCTCGTCCGCTACGAGCCAGTCCGCGGCCTCGACCGCCTCCGCGACCTCCGGGTCGTCGGGCTCGGGGACCACGAGCCCGACGACCAAGTCGGCCAAGAAGAGCAAGCGAACCAAGACAGCCACCGCGAGTCCGACGAGCGAGTCGACCGCAGCCTCGACCAGCGCCACGGCGACGACGTCAGCGACACCGAGCGAGTCGCCCACCGAGTCGCCCGCCGCCTCTGACTCGCCGACGCCGTCAGCGTCGACGCCGACCGAGAGCACCACGCCCTCGGCCGGCTCCAGCGCGCCGGTCATCACCGACGTCGAGGACGACCCGACGGAGCCCACCGCCGCCTCCTCCTCAACCGGCTCTCCGCTGCCGCTGATCCTCGTCGGCGTGGTCGTAGTGGCCGTGGCCGGCGGCACCAGCTGGACCCGGTGGCGACACCGCGCTCGGTGAGCACGGCCAGGCTCGGCGACGCCCGTCGGGTGCCGCGCACGCTCCACCCGATCGCCTGGTGGCTGTGGGCGCTCGCCCTGGCCACCGCGGCGAGCCGCACCACCAACCCGCTGCTGCTGGTGCTCACCCTGACCGTGCTCGGCTTCGTGATCAGCCGGCGTCGTACCGAGGCGCCCTGGGCGCGTGGCTTCAAGTACTTCCTGATGCTGGCCCTGATCGTGATCGCGATCCGGGTGATCTTTCGGACCGTCTTCGCCTCCGGCATCACCCCGACCGACCACATCCTCTTCCACCTGCCCCGGATCCCGACGCCGGACTGGTACGCCGGCATCCAGATCGGCGGACCGGTCTCGCTGGAGGCGACGCTGTCCGCCGCCGCCGACGGGCTGCGGCTCGGGACGCTGCTGTGCTGCATCGGCGCCGCCAACGCGCTGGCCAACCCGAAGCGGGCGCTGCGGGTGCTCCCCGGGGCGCTCTACGAGCTCGGCGTCGCCGTCGTAGTGTCCATCTCGGTGGCGCCGCAGCTGATCGAGTCGGTGCAGCGGGTACGCCGCGCCCGCCGGCTGCGGGCCGGCCGGACCAAGGGGTTCCGGGCCCTGCGTGCCATCGCGATCCCGGTCCTCGAGGACGCCTTCGAGCGGTCGCTGCGGCTCGCGGCGGCGATGGACTCCCGCGGCTACGGCCGGGTGGGCCGGGCCACCACCGCCAGCCGGCGGATCACCGCGGTGCTGATGCTGGCCGGCATGGTCGGCCTGTGCGCCGGCGCCTACGGCCTGCTCGACGGCACCGCTCCGAAACTGCTGGGACTGCCGGCGTTCGTGGCCGGGGCCGCGCTGTGCTGTGGCGGGATGGCGCTGGGCGGCCGGCGGGTGAGCCGGACCAGCTACCGACCCGACCCCTGGCGCGCCCCGGAGTGGATCGTGGCCGGCGCGGGCGTGCTGAGCGCGGTGCTGATGTTCCTCTCCTCGCAATACTCCGCCGCCGACCTCAACCCCTCCTTCTACCCGCTGCGCTGGCCGACGCTGCCGCTGCTGCCGACCCTGGCGGTGCTCATCGCCGCCCTGCCCGGCGTGGCGGCACCGCCACCGGTGCGGCCGCTGCACCAGCGCGACCAGCGTGCCGGAGCCCCGGCGAAGCCTGATACGAAGGTGCCCGCATGATCGACTTCGAGCACGTCTCCATCACCTACTCCGACGCGACCCGGCCGGTCCTCCTCGACGTCGACCTCACCCTGGCCGAGGGCGAGCTGTGTCTGGTGGTCGGCCGCACCGGCGCCGGCAAGTCGACCCTGCTGGGCGCGATCAACGGCCTGGTCCCGCACTTCTCCGGCGGCACCCTGGCCGGGCGGATCACCGTCGCCGGCCGCGACACCGCCCACCATCCGCCGCGCGAGCTTGCCGACCTGGTCGGCGTGGTCAGCCAGGACCCGCTAGCGGGCTTCGTCACCGACACGGTGGAGGAGGAGCTGGCCTACGGCATGGAGCAGCTCGCCGTACCCCCTGCGGTGATGCGCAAGCGGGTCGAGGAGACCCTGGACCTGCTCGGCCTGGCCGACCTGCGGGACCGGCCGCTGTACGAGCTCTCCGGTGGCCAGCAGCAGCGCGTCGCCATCGGCGCGGTGCTCACCGCGCATCCCCGGGTGCTGGTGCTCGACGAGCCGACCTCCGCACTCGACCCCACCGCCGCAGAGGAGGTGCTCGCCGCGATCACCCGGCTGGTCCACGACCTCGGCCTGACCGTGGTGCTGGCCGAGCACCGGCTGGAGCGGGTGGTGCAGTACGCCGATCGGGTGCTCTACCTCGCCGGCGACGGCCGCGTCGTCGACGGTGACCCGGCCACGGTGCTGGCCGAGACCGCTGTCGCGCCACCAGTGGTCGAGCTCGGCCGGCTGGCCGGCTGGTCGCCGCTGCCGCTGTCGGTGCGCGACGCCCGGCGGCAGGTCGGGCCGCTGCGGGAGCGGCTGACCCCGCTGCCGGTGCCACCCGCCCGGCCGGCGTACGGCGACTCCTCGACGGCCCTGCGCGCCCGCGGCATCGTCGTGAGGTACGGCGACACGGTGGCGGTGCGGGAGGTGGACCTGTCGCTGGCGGCCGGCCGGGTCACCGCGCTGATGGGCCGCAACGGCTCGGGCAAGTCCTCGCTGCTGTGGGCGCTGCAGGGCTCGGGCACCCGGCAGGCCGGCACGGTGGAGGTGACCGGCACCGACCCGGCCAAGGTCTCGCCGCAGGTCGCCCGGACGCTGGTCGGGCTGGTGCCGCAGTCCTCCGCCGACCTGCTCTACCTGGACAGCGTGGCCGCCGAGCTCGCCCAGGCCGACGCGGAAGTAGCGGACGACCCGGGCTCGCCGTCGGCGCGAGACCTGCTCGACGACCTGGCCCCCGGCATCGACCTCGGCCTGCATCCGCGCGACCTGTCCGAGGGGCAGCGGCTGGCGCTGGTGCTCGCCATCCAGCTGCGCGCCGCGCCACCGGTGCTGCTGCTCGACGAGCCCACCCGCGGCCTGGACTACCCCGCGAAGCGGGCGCTGACGGCGATCCTGGACAAGCTCGCGGCGGCCGGACATGCGGTGGTGGTGTGCAGCCACGACGTGGAGTTCGTGGCCGCCTCCGCCGACCGGGTCGTGGTGATGGCCCAGGGCGAGATCGTCGCCGACGGGCCGACCGCCGAGGTCATCGTCGCCTCGCCGGCGTTCGCCCCGCAGCCGGCCAAGATCCTGGCCCCGCTGCCCTATCTCACCGTCGCCCAGGTGGCACGGGCGCTGGCGGGTGCGCCGTGAGCGAGCTTGCGAGCGAACCGCCAGCACCACGGCGACCACGAGCGAAGCGAGGGGCAGCGCCGTGACCCGGCACGACCGTCGTACCGTCGCGATCCGGCTGCGCGCCCGCACGACCATCACCGTAGCGATGGCGTCCTTCCTCGGCTTCGTCGCCTTCCTGTGGCCGTTCGTGGTCGCGCCCGGCAAGTTCGGCTCCAGCTACACGCCGCCGCTGATGTTCGGGCTGCTGCTGGTGCTGGTGCTGGCCGTGGTCTTCGCCGAGATCGCCGACGGCGGCATCGACGCCAAGGCGCTCGCCATGCTGGGCGTGCTCTCGGCGGTCAACGCCGCGCTGCGCCCGCTCGGGGCGGGCACCGCCGGCATCGAGACGGTCTTCTTCGTGCTGGTGCTCGCCGGCCGGGTCTTCGGCGCCGGCTTCGGCTTCGCGCTGGGCTGCACCTCGCTGTTCGCCTCCGCGCTCATCACCGGCGGTGTCGGGCCGTGGATGCCCTACCAGATGTTCGGCTGCGCCTGGGTGGGCCTGTTCGCCGGCCTGCTGCCTCGCTGCCGGGGCGCGGTCGAGGTCGCCATGCTCGCGACGTACGGCGCGGTGGCCGGCTACTTCTTCGGCCTCATGCTCAACCTGTCGTTCTGGCCGTTCAGCCTCGACCCGACCAGCAGCATCGCCTACCAGCCGGGAGCGGGCTTCACCGAGCAGCTGCACCGCTACCTGGTCTTCTACGTCACCACCAGCCTCGGCTGGGACACCGGCCGCGCGGTCACCAACTTCATCTGCCTGCTGCTGGTGGCGCCGGCGGTGCTGGTCACCTTCCGCCGCGCCGCCCGCAAGGCGAACTTCCAGCCCGACGTCCGCTTCGACCAGGGCGGACTGGACCGCCCCACACCCTAAGGAGAAACCATGGTCTCGACCTCTCGCCGCGCGACGGCGATCTGTGCCGGCCTCGCCACCGCTGTCCTCGGTCTCGTCTCGACGGTCGGCATCGACCGGGCGGCGGCCGACGCCACGTCGTTCGTCACCGACGCGGCGACGTACCTCGTCTCCCCGGCGAACCTCGTCGACGGGACCCACTACGAGCCGTTCGTGCCCGGCTCGGCCGACTACGGGCTGACCATCGACGGCGCCTTGGCGCTCGCGGCGGTCGGTGGGCGTGACGAGACCCTGGCCGCGATCACCGACTACGTCGCCGCCAACAGCAGCGACTACACCTACCTCGGCACCGAGTACGCCGAGTACACCTCCGGCGGCGCGGTGGCGAAGGTGGCGCTGCTGGCCGAGGCCACCGGACACGACCCGCGCAGCTTCGGCGACCAGGACCTCATCGCCGCGCTCGACGCACTGGTCTGCACCGCGGCGGGCGACTCGTGTGCGGCCGCCGGCGCCTACTCCTACGGCAGCTCGACGTTCAGCCAGGCGCTCGGGGTGATCGCCCAGCTCCGGGCCGGCGAGACCGAGGCCGCGGCCGCCCCGGTCGACTACCTGTCGTCGCTGCAGCAGGCCTCGGGGGCGTGGCCGAGCCTGCTCCCCTCCAGCGGCGACGCGGACGTGGACTCCACCGCGATGGCGGTGATGGCGCTCGATCTGGTCGACAGCGACGCCGCCCGGCAGGCGGTCGCCCAGGGCCTCGCCTGGATCGCCGGCCAGCAGAACGCCGACGGCAGCTTCGACACCACCTATGTGCCGGGCTCGACGAACTCCACCGGCCTGGCGATCCAGGCGATGAGCCTGGAGGAGGCGACGTACGCCGACCAGGTCAGCGCCGGCCGCGACTACCTGGTCTCCCTGCAGGATGCCGACGGCGGCGTCCCGGTCTCGCCGAGCCAGTCGGGCTCCGACGTACGCGCGACGACCCAGGCGCTCGGCGGATATGTCGGCACCTCGTTCGGCACGCTGCTCGATGACGTCACCGGCACGGACACCAGCACCGACACCGCTCCGACGACCGGTGCTGCCGACACCGCGTCCTCCGCACTCCCCGTCCTGACCCTGGCCAAGGCGCCCGTCGTCAAGGGCAAGGCGAAGGTCGGCAAGGTGCTCAAGGTGATGGTCAGCATCCCGCAGGGCGCGACGGTGACCTACCAGTGGCTGGCCGGCGGCAAGCCGATCAAGCCGGCCAAGAAGTCCGCCAAGCGCACCTTGAAGCTGACCGAGAAGCTGCGCGGCAAGCGGATCGCGGTGAGAGTGACGGTCGCGCTGACCGGCTACAGCCCCTATGTCACGGTCGTGAAGGCCAAGGGCGGCAAGGTCAAGCGATAGCCCGCATGGGAGAGACTGGCGGGGTGGGAGTCATGGCGCGACGGAACCGGATGCTGGCCGCGGTGAACAGCGCCGGCACCGGCGACTACACCTCGGCCAAGGCGGTCAAGACCAGGCGCAACTCGGGCTGACGAAACCGGGAAAAATATCCCTGACTCGTGTCGGAATTCGTCTCGCGGGCCGAGAAGTGTCGGTGGTGGTCGATATCTTGGTTGTTATGACTTCGACCTTTCCAGACGCTGCCGCTTTCGACGCGGCCGATGATGGTCTGGCCGTGCTCGAGGTCTTTCGTTCTTCTCAATCCCGGGTGCGGGCTGAGGAGGCGTTGCAGATCGCGGCGGCCGCGAAGTATGCCTCCTTTCACGAGGTCGACGACTGGACCCGGGCCGCCTCGTTGCTTGATGGGGTGCCGGGTGGTGAGGGTGAGATGCTGCTCGGTGGTGACGGCTGCGCCTATGTGACCGAGTTCGCGGTGGTGGAGTTCGCGGCGGCGACTGGTCGGTCGACCTCGTCGGGGCGGGTGTTCCTGGCCCAGGCCGTGGAGCTGGTCCACCGCCTCCCCCGCACCTGGGCACGAGTCAAGGCCGGGCAGGTCGACGGGTGGCGGGCCCGTCGCGTCGCCGAGGCCACCATGACGCTGCCGCGTGAGGCAGCCGCCTGGGTCGACGTCCACATCGCGAGCCGGGTCGACCGAGTAGGGACTACTACCCTGGATCGGCTGATCGAGGAGGCCAAGGCCCGGTTCGACCCGGAGCAGTTGGTCGAGGACGAGGCCGGGGATCTGGCCGAGCGCCGTGTCGAACTGGTCCGCAACCCCACCGGCCGCGCCGCGACCACACGGGTCGAGGCGGTCCTGGACACCACCGACGCCCACGACTTGGACAGTGTGTTGGATGAGATCGCCGACCAGTTGGCCGCCTGCGACGGCCTGGCCGAGGCCAAGGCGGTGCGCCGGGCCCGGGCGTTGGGGATGCTCGCGCGTGGTGAGGTCGGCTTCGCCCGCACTGACAGCAGCCAGACCAGCACGGACACCGGCAGCGGGTCGACGGTGCACGTCCAGCCACGTCGCGTGGACCTCCGAGTGCGGGTGGCCGAGGGCGAGACCCACGCGATCGTGCACTCCCTGACCGGCCAGCACCTGGGCATGGTCACCATCGACCGCCTCCACACCTGGTGCACCCACAGCCAGGTCACGG
>NZ_JASGDQ010000128.1:0-15919 GCF_047607185.1 Nocardioides sp.
CCTCGGCGTTTCATGGGTGATCTGGTGACGCGCGGCCTAGGAACGTGAAAGTGCCCGTTCTGCTTGGGAGACTCTGGCTTGCGAAGGTCAGAACCACCGAGCAGATCGGGCACTTATCAAGTGAAGCGTAGCAAGCAGTCGCGTCGGGTCGTGGTCTCTGCGGACGGTGTCGGCGTGGTGTCACATGCTGGGGTCGGGCTGCTCCGCGAGATGGCCGAGTACACCGGCCTGGTCGACGCGGTTACCGAGGTGTTGGCCGATACCTACCGTGGCCCTTGGTTCCATGCACCGGGGCGGGTGTTCACCGATCTGGCGGTCGCGGTCGCTGACGGCGCGGACGCGGTCACCGGCATCCGGGTGCTCGGCGATCGTGAGGGCCTTCATGGTCCGGTGGCCTCGATGCCCACCACGTGGCGGGTCCTGGACAAGGCCGACGACGAGCACCTGCCTGGGTTGAGAACCGCTCGTGCTCATGCACGAGAGCGGGCGTGGGCTGCGGGTGCCGGCCCGGACCTGGACGAGGTGATGTTCACCGAGTTGTGTCTGGACTTCGACGCCACCATCACCATCAGCCACAGCGAGAAGGAGAACGCCGCCGCGACGTGGAAACGCACGTTCGGGTTCCACCCGTTGTTGTGCTTCCTGGACCGCCCCGACATCGCCGCCGGAGAAGCGCTCGCGGGACTGCTACGCGCCGGGAACGCCGGGAGCAACACGGCCGCTGACCACATCACCGTGCTGGACATGGCGATCGAGGCACTGCCCGCCCACGCTCGCCCGGCCTTCGATCCCGACACCGGGACATGGACCGGTCAACGGCTGCTGGCCCGCTCGGACTCGGCCGGCGCGACCCACGCGTTCGCGACAGCGTGTGTCGAGCGTGATGTCGACTTCTCGTTCGGTTTCCCCGTGGATGCGCGGATCCAGGCCATCGTCGACCTCATTCCCGAGTCGTGCTGGCATCCAGCACTCCAAACCGACCGCGGCGATGGCGAGTTGTTCCGTGACGGCGCGTGGGTGGCCGAGGCCACCGGGATGATCGACCTCGGCAACTGGCCGACCGGGTCACGGCTGATCTTGCGCAAGGAACGTCCCCACCCCGGCGCGCAACTCACCTTCACCGACGTCGACGGCATGCGGGTCACCGCGATCCTCACCAACACCCCGGCACACGGGCCCGGTGTGGTGCCCGGGCAAGCCCCCGGGCTCGAACTACGGCACCGGCAACACGCACGCGTCGAAGACCGGATCCGTGAAGCGAAGGCCACCGGGCTGCGGAACCTGCCCTGTCGGGCGTGGAACGAGAACCAAGCGTGGCTCGAGGCCGTCTTGACCGCGGTCGACCTGATCGCGTGGACCAAGAAGATCTGCTTCGCCAACGTGGTCGAACTCGCCCGCTGCGAGATCGCCGCGTTCCGGTACCGCGTCCTGCACGTCGCAGCCCGGATCACCCGCGGCAGCAGGCAGGTCCGACTACGCATCGATGCGACCTGGCGCTGGGCAGTCGAGATCGCCGAAGGCTTCGCGCGACTACGAGCCGCGTTCACCTGACCACCCGCGACCCGCTCGCAGCACCCCAAGGACCCGGAGAACCGCAGCCCGGCAGCGCCAGCCGGCACAACAGCAACCCCTCGACCCAGCCCGAGCCCGTCAAAGGCCAACGACACCCGAAACCGCCACCGCTACGCGGCAGCGTGAAACGCCGAGGCTAATGCCAATGCGCTGACAGACGCAGGTGTGCTACGTAATCGGCGCAGATTCTTGTGCCTCCTCCGCCTCGACGGCCGTGCCATCGCGCAGTGCGCTGATCTGGTTGTCGAGGATGGTGCCGAGCCCGTCGAGGAAGCCGACGATAACGTCGAGCTGGTCGTTGTCATAGTGGCTGACGAGCTGGGCAAGCTGAGCGGTCAGTGGTGCGAACAGCGCCAGGACGTCGTCTTGGCGGGCCGTGGTGGGGCGTAGTTCCCAGCGGCGGCGGTCGTCGGGGTCGCGGACTCTTTCGACGAAACCGGCGGCTTCGAGCCGGTCGGCGACGCCGGTGATCGCACCACCGGTGAGACCGATCAGGTCGGCGAGGTTCTTCGCAGTCAACGGTGCTTCAGCGGCGCGCAGCAGATCCAGGCACTTCAGATCGGTCACCGACAGGCCGAGCTTGGCAGCCAGGTGGTGATGGAACAGCACGGTCTTCGTTGCGAGGTCTCGGCCGAGCCGCTCGGAGACGTCTTGGATGAGGTCGGCCCGGGTGCGTTCGGATGTGAGGGTTGCCACGGCTTGCTATATCCTTTAGATTCTAAACCACTTAGGTACTCGTACATCACCTTACTCGGATGTTGCGAGACACTCAATGGAAGGAGAACGGCATGTCGAAGAAGGGCAGGGCCGGCAAGGCGGAGTGGGAAGCGAAGGTGCCGACATACCGGCAAGAGCTGGCCGAGGGCATCCAGCGGGACGCAGCCGCACGAATGGCTGCATGGACCGCTGCCGGGCGCATCCCATTGCGGGTGCGAATCATGTCTCGGCTCAGAGGACAGCCTGTGCATCTGCCGGAGGATGAGGGCAAATGAGCCCCGCCGGCTCACTGCGGGCGGCATCCGACGGTGCGCGCTCCCGTCGGATGCGGCTCCTGCGGTGAGCATTGAGGGGCTATCCAAGACGTATCCGGGGCGCCCAGAGCCGGCGTTGGATGCCGTGTCTCTGACGGTGGAAGCGGGCGAGATTGTCGGGTTGCTCGGACCGAACGGTGCAGGCAAATCGACTTTGGTCGGCTGCGCCACCACGATGGTCATGCCCAGTGCCGGTCGGGTGCGGATCGCCGGCGTGGACGTCGCCGCGCACCCCGTGCGGGTGAAACGGCTGCTCGGGGTGGTGCCGCAGCACAACACGTTGGACCGCCAAGTCTCCGTGTTCGAGAATCTCTATCTGCACTGCCGGTACTACGGCATCCCTCGGCGGGACGCGCGCGCACGCGCCAATGCGCTGCTGGAAGCCTTCGGCCTCGGCGACCGGGCCACGACCCGGGTCGGTGCGCTCTCCGGTGGTCAGGCTCGTCGGTTGCAGGTTGCGCGCGCCCTGGCTCACGCCCCGCAGGTGGTGTTCCTCGACGAGCCGACGGTCGGACTCGACCCACAGTCGCGGCAGTCGCTGTGGGACCTGCTCGCCGAGCTCCGAGACCACGGGGCCGCAGTCGTGGTCTCGACCCACTATATGGATGAGGCTGACGTGCTCGCCGATCGGGTCGCGGTTATCGACCACGGCCGCATCATCGCGCTGGACACACCCTCTGGGCTCAAAGCCTCTGTCAACGCGGAGACCGCGATCAGCCTCTCCTTCGCCGATACACCTGACGAGACCGCACGGCGGCTGACCCGACTCGGCTGCGTTCGAGCCGTGCGCCAGGAAGAGTCGAACGGGCTCCGGGTGCTCACTGTGGGTGACCCCGACGCGGCCTTGGCTGCCATTGTGGAGGTCGCCGTCGCTGAGCACCCGACCGGTGTCTCCATCGAGCCTGTCACCCTGCAGACCGTCTTCCTCGAACTCACCGGAAGGAACCTGACATGACCGACATCGCCACAACGGCGCCGCTACCCCGGTTTCAGCCTGCCTCGGCCACCGGGCCGGGCGGCGCTGCGTTCCGAGCCATCCTGGGCCGCGACCTGCTCGTGCTGCGCCACGGCCTTGTCGCCTTCATCGTCCAAGTCGCCGTGCAGCCGCTCCTGCTCGTCTTCACCTTCACCTACGTGCTACCGCACGTTGCGGGTTCCGGTTTCGCCGGCTACGGCACGCTCCTGCTGCCCGGACTCATGGCCGCCACCGCGTTCAGCACCGGCATCTCCGCGGTGACCACCCCGCTCGCCCTCGACCTCGGTGGCACCCGGGAGATCGACGACCGCGCTCTCGCACCGATCAGCATCAGCACCCTCGCCCTGGAAAAGATTCTGATCGGCGCCGTCTACGCCTGGATTTCCGGTCTTCTCGTCATCCCGATCGCCATGCTCGTCTCCGCGAACCCCATCGAGCTGCACGTGCAGAGCTGGCCCGTCCTCGTCGCCGCACTTCTCCTCGTCGGCCTCACCGCCTCCGCGCTCGGGCTGGTGATCGGCACCGTGGTGAAACCCCATCAGATCGGCATGCTCTACGGCGTCTTCGTCATCCCGATCCAGTTCCTCGGCTGCACCTACTACCCCTGGTCCGCTCTGCACGACATCCCCTGGGTGCAGGCCCTCACCCTCATCGACCCGCTGACCTACTTCTCAGAAGCCACCCGAGCCGCGATCACCTCCCAGGTCGGTCACCTCCCGACCGGCATCAGCCTAGGAGTGACAGCTATCCTCACTGTCGTCCTCACGTGGACTGGCGTGCGACTGCTCACACGTAGAATCCGTACGTAGACGCCCTGACGGCTCCGCCATGCCCGCTCCGACCTCCACGAGTTCGACAGGCTCATGTCCGCCGAGGCCGACGAACTCAGACAACTCACCGCGAACCGCGACCGCCTCGAACACGAGCAGGATCGGCTCATGCAAGCTCACTACGCCGACGCGATCCCGCTCGCCGTGCTCAAACGAGAACAGGACCGCATCAGCGGAGAACTCGACCTCGTGATCCGCCGCCTCGACGCGCACCACGGCGAGTACACCGACGCCCGCGCGCACCTGGACGACGCGCTCAACCTCTTGGAGCACTGCTCCGACATCTACGCCCGCTGCGACGACACCAACCGTCGCCTCTGCAACCAGGCCTTCTTCACGAAAATCTACGTCGATGAAGACGCGAACCTCCGCGTGGACAACGCTCGCCCATTCGAGATGCTGCTCGACCCCGAGGTCAACGCCGACGCTCTGACCTGGGCCGCAGACGCAGGCAAGGCCCGAACCTCAACCCTTGTTTCGACGGGTCAAAGTTCGAGCCGCGTGCGTTGGGTGCCCCGGGTGAGATTCGAACTCACACTGTATCGGGTTTGAGCCGATCCTCTCTGCCGTTGGAGTACCGGGGCGCGGCGAGCAACGCTACCGGACGCCGTGACGATAGTCGCGGCGACCCCGCATAGGGACATGCCCTAGGCTTCCCGTGTGAGCACGGCCCCCACCCCCACCTCCTCGTCCTCCCGGCTGAGCGTCGTCATCGCTGAGGACGAGGTGCTGATCCGTATGGACCTCGCCGAGATGCTCGCCGAGGAGGGGTACGACGTGGTGGCCCAGGCAGGCGACGGGCAGAGCGCCATCGAGCTGGTCGAGAAGCACCGACCCGATCTGGCGATCCTCGACGTGAAGATGCCGGTGCTCGACGGCATCGCCGCGGCCGAGGTGATCGCCCGGCAGCGGATCGCCCCGGTCGTCATGCTGACCGCGTTCTCCCAGCGTGAGCTGGTCGAGCGCGCCCGCGACGCCGGCGCGATGGCCTATCTCGTGAAGCCGTTCACCGCCAGCGACCTGGTGCCGGCGATCGAGTTGGCGGTGAGCCGCTTCCACGAGCTCACCCACCTCGAGGCCGAGGTCGCCGGGCTCACCGATCGGCTGGAGACCCGCAAGGCGGTCGACCGCGCCAAGGCCCTGCTGCAGGAGCAGCTGGGGCTCACCGAGCCCGAGGCGTTCCGCTGGATCCAGAAGACCGCGATGGACCTGCGGCTGCCGATGCGGCAGGTGGCCGGGGGCGTCATCGAGCACGGCCCGGGCGTGGCCACCGGCGGCGCCTGAGCCAGCTCCCGGTTCGGAGCGAGCGCACGCTCCGAGCCGCCCGAAAGCGGGCCGACGCCGTACGTCTTCGTAACGAGACGGCGCACTACGTAACGGATTTGTCAGGATTCGACCTGCGCGGTGTGGATCTTCTTCCACCACGGGTCGGTTCGGTGTACGTTCCCGCGCAGCGGGTCGGGGTCGGCCGAGTGCCTCGGGAGGGTCGGAGGTCGACACCAGCCCACTGCTGCAGAGATCCCCCACCTCCCGGCGTCCAGCCGGGAGGACTCAAGGAAGTAGGAACGTCTTGCGACGAAACAAGTGGCTCGGCCTCAGCGCCGTAGCAGTCAGCATCGCGCTCGCCGTCTCGGCGTGTGGCAGCTCGGACTCCGAGAGTAGCGGCGACGGCGGCAGCGATGGCGGCAGCTCCGCCGCTGAGGGCATCACCGCCAATATCGGCATCCTCGGCGCGCTCAGCGGCGCCAACGCCTCGGTCGTCATCCCGTCCGCCAACGGCGCCAAGCTCGCCCTCGAGCAGTGGTCGGCGGACCACCCGGACTTCCACATCACGCTCGTCGACGAGGACTCCGAGGGCGACCCGGCCAAGGCCACCCCGCTGGCCACCAAGATGGCCACCGACGACAGCTTCCTGGGCATCATCGGCCCGGCCTTCTCCGGCGAGACCCGGGCGGTCAAGGGCATCCTCACCGACGCCGGCCTGACCGCGATCAGCCAGTCCGCCACCGCGACCGACCTCACCCTGGAGGACCCCTCGCCGGTCTTCCACCGGGTCGTCGGCTACGACGAGATCCAGGGCGCCGCGATCGCGAAGTACATCACCGACGTGCTCGGCTCGACCAAGACCTTCGTCGTCGACGACTCCACCACCTACGGCCAGCCGCTGGCCGAGAAGGTGAAGTCGGTGCTCGGCTCGGTCGTGACCGGCTCGGACAAGACCCAGGAGAAGCAGACCGACTTCTCCGCGGTCGTCTCCAAGGTGACCGCCGCCGCTCCCGACACCGTCTTCTACGCCGGGTACGCCGCCGAGGCCGGCCCGTTCCTGAAGCAGTTGCGCGACGCCGGCTTCGAGGGCAACTTCATCGGTGGCGACGGCCTCTACGGCGCCGACTTCCCGAAGGCCGCCGGTGAGGCTGCCGAGGGCGCCATCGTGACCTGCCCGTGCATCCCCGGCGAACAGGCCGGTGGCACCTTCGCCGCCGACTACCAGGCGATGTTCGGCGAGGCTCCCGGCGCCTACGCCGCCGAGGGCTTCGACGCCATGACGATCTTCCTCAAGGCCTTCGAGTCGGGTGCCAGCACCCGCGAGGAGGTCGAGGAGTTCGTCGACAGCTACGAGGGCCAGGGTCTGACCAAGACCTACAAGTTCGACGAGAAGGGCGACGTCGCCGAGAGCAATGTCGTCGTGTGGGCCTACAAGGTCCAGGACGGGACGCTGGTTGCCGACCAGGAGATCTCCCTCGGCTGAGGCCGTCAAGCATGACCAGCGGGGCGGTCGGGACCACTCCTGACCGCCTCGCTGTGTCCCTGTCCTTGGCACACTCAGTCGACCGGAGGGACCATGAACTTCTCTGACCTGTTCCACCACTTCGGCGACCTCACCGTGGACGGCCTGACCAAGGGCTCGATCTACGCGCTGGTCGCGCTCGGCTACACGCTCGTCTATGGCGTGCTGAAGCTGATCAACTTCGCGCACTCCGAGGTCTTCATGACCGGCACCTGGACCGTGCTCGGCGCCTATACGCTGTTCGGCGCCGACGAGAAGTCGGGCGTCGCGATCGCCGTCGTCGCCACGCTCGCGGCCTTCGTCCTGGCTCCGCTCGCCTCGGCCGGCACCGCGCTGGCGGTCGAGCGGGTCGCCTATCGTCCGCTGCGCCGCAAGGGTGCGCCACCACTGATCTTCCTGATCACCGCGATCGGCTGCTCGATGGTGCTGACCGAGGTCTTCGGCCAGGTGCTGCACGCCTTCTTCGGCCAGCCGTTCGGCCGGGCGGCGGTCAGCATCCCGACGCTGATCCCCACCCGCACCTGGATCGACGTCGGCTTCATGTCGATCACGAACGTGCAACTCCTGGTGATCATCGGCGCCATCGTCATGATGATCTGCCTGGACGCCTTCGTGAACCGCTCCCGGCTGGGTCGCGGCGTCCGTGCCGTCGCCCAGGACCCCGACACCGCCGCGCTGATGGGCGTCAACCAGGACCGCGTCATCATGCTCATCTTCGTCCTCGGCGGCGCGATGGCCGGTGTCGCGGCGGTGCTCTACACGATCCAGTACGACATCACGAAGTTCGACATCGGCTTCCTGATCGGCGTCAAGGCCTTCACTGCGGCGGTGCTCGGCGGCATCGGAAACCTACGAGGCGCGCTCGTCGGCGGCCTGTTGCTCGGCGTCGTCGAGGTCTACTCCTCGACGCTGTTCGCCTCACAGTGGGAGGACGTCACGGCGTTCGTGATCCTCATCCTCGTCCTCATGATCCGACCCACCGGCATCCTCGGTGAGTCCCTGGCGAAGGCACGCGCATGAACCAGATCAGCGACACCTGGAAGCGGCTGGCCATTCGCGACCGATGGGAGACCGCTCCGAAGTGGGCGCAGATGCTCATCGCCGCCGTACTGCTGGCCTTCTTCATCTACCTGCCGTTCATCGGCGGGCCGCTCAACTTCATCCGCACCGACAGCGGCACCGGCGGCTCCGACTGGTCGGGCGTGCTGACCAATGTCGCCATCTACATGGTCATCGCGATCGGCCTGAACGTGGTGATCGGCCTGGCCGGCCTGCTCGACCTGGGCTATGTCGGCTTCTACGCGCTCGGCGCCTACTCCGTGGCCCTCTTCGGGTCGCCCGAGTCGCCGGTCACCAAGAAGTTCGTCGAGTGGTTCGGGCTCTCCGAGGGCTGGGCGGTGCCCTTCGTGGCCTGCATTCCCATCGCGATCGCGTTCGCACTGGCCGCCGGCGTGATCCTCGGTGCCCCGACACTGCGGCTGCGAGGCGACTACCTCGCGATCGTGACGATGGGCTTCGGCGAGATCATCCGGATCTTCATGCGCAACGCGACTCCGGTCACCGGCGGTCCCAACGGCGTCATCGGCATCCCGCGCCCGCCCGGGCCGGAGATCGACGGCCGGTCCTACTTCAACCTCATCGACGGCTACCGGTGGTACTGGCTGGTGCTGGCGGTGCTGATCCTCGTCATCTGGCTGACCCGCCGGCTGGAGAACAGCCGGGTGGGCCGGTCCTGGCTCGCCATTCGCGAGGACGAGGACGCCGCGGCAGTGATGGGCGTCAACGGGCTGAAGTACAAGCTGTGGGCCTTCGCCATCGGCGCCACCCTCGGTGCCATCGCCGGCATGTTGTTCGCCAGCAAGCAAGGCACCGTCGAGCCCAACGGCTTCGCCCTCAACCTGTCCTTCCTGTTCGTGGCGATGGTGGTCATCGGCGGCTCGGGCAACATGGTCGGCGTGCTGATCGGCGCCTTCCTGATCACCTACCTGCCGGAGCGGTTCCGCTGGTTCAACGAGTGGCGGCCGTTCGCCTTCGGCGTCGCGCTGGTGACCATCATGGTGCTGCGCCCGCAGGGCCTGGTCCCCAACAGACGCCGGGCACGAGAGCTCGAGGACCGCAAGGTCGAGGCCGAGGAGGTGGCCGCCGATGCCTGACACCGCGCAGAACGAGGACCGCAGGGTCCTGCTGGAGGTCGACCACGTCACGCTGCGCTTCGGCGGCGTGGTCGCGCTCAACGACGTCGACTTCACGATCCGCGAGGGCGAGATCCTCGGCCTGATCGGCCCCAACGGCGCCGGCAAGACCACCTGCTTCAACGCCATGACGGGTGTCTACAAGCCGACCGAGGGACAGATCCGGTTCGACGGCCAGGTGATCAGCGGCCGCAAGCCGTTCCAGATCAACGCCCTGGGCATCGCCCGGACGTTCCAGAACATCCGGCTCTTCCCGGAGATGTCGGCCCTGGAGAACGTCATGGTCGGCGTCGACGCCCGCCACAAGACCAGCGTGCTGGGTGCGCTGTTCAAGCTCTATCCGCGCGTGCGGGTCGACCCGGTCGATCTGCCACGCAACCCGGTCAAGCGGGCGTTCTCCGAGGCTGTCGGCGTCAGCCGCCATTACGCCGAGGAGAAGGCCGGTCGGCGCAAGGCGATGGAGTTGCTGCGCTTCGTCGGCATCGCCGACCGGGCCCACGAGCTGGCCAAGAACCTGCCCTACGGCTACCAGCGGCGGCTCGAGATCGCCCGCGCGATGGCGACCGACCCCAAGCTGCTCTGTCTGGACGAGCCGGCGGCCGGGTTCAACCCGGCCGAGAAGGAGGACCTGATGGGGCTCATCCGTCAGATCCGTGACCGGGGCCTGACCGTGCTCCTCATCGAGCACGACATGAAGCTCGTCATGGGAGTCACCGACCGGATCGTGGTGCTGGAGTTCGGCACCAAGATCGCCGACGGACTGCCGTCGGAGGTCGCCCGCAACCCGAAGGTCATCGCCGCCTACCTGGGAGAACCCGATGAGTCTGCTTCAGCTTGAGAACGTCGTCCTCACCTACGGCAAGATCGAGGCGCTGCACGGGCTGACCTTCGACGTCGAGGAGGGCGAGGTCGTCGCGCTGATCGGCGCCAACGGCGCCGGCAAGACCTCGACCATGCGAGCGATCTCCGGGGTGAGGGGCCTGCACGCGGGCAAGATCCTCTTCGACGGCCAGGACGTCACCCGGCTCCGCGCCGACCAGCGGATGCGCAAGGGCCTCTGCCTCGCCCCCGAGGGGCGCGGCATCTTCCCGGGCATGACGGTCACCGAGAACCTCGACATGGGCGCCTACACCCGCCGTGACAGGGCGGCCGTCGCCGAGGACCTCGAGCGGGTCTTCTCCCTCTTCCCGCGGCTGCAGGAGCGACGCAAGCAGGTCGCCGGCACCATGTCCGGCGGTGAGCAGCAGATGCTCGCCATCGGCCGGGCGCTGATGTCGCGGCCCAAGCTGCTGCTCCTCGACGAGCCGTCGATGGGGCTCGCACCGATGCTGATCCAGCAGATCTTCGGCATCATCAGCGAGATCAACGGGCAGGGCACCACGGTGCTGGTGGTCGAGCAGAACGCCAAGCAGGCGCTCTCCCTCGCCCACCGTGCCTTCGTCCTGGAGACCGGCTCCATCGTCAAGAGCGGCACCGGGCCGGAGCTCCTCGTCGACCCGACCGTGCGCGAGGCCTACCTGGGCGTCGCCTGAGCCGCCCCGAGCGTCAAGGCGTCAGGGTCCCGGTCCGAATGACCCCCTGGGGGGTCGCGGACCGGGACCCGGGTCCCCTAGCCTGGTGCCGGGGGCCCACCAAGACACGGACTTGGAAAGGCAGGGAGGCTGATGAGCCGTTCGCCGGTGACGCTGCGCGAGGCAGTAGTCGGTGACGCGGGGTTCCTGGCGGGAGTCTGGCAGGAATCGCTGCGCCGCGCCGACCGTAGCGAGCAGATCGCCGACCTCGAGGTCGTGATCAAGACCGCCGCCGCCTCGCCCGAGGAGCGGCTGCTGATCGCCGAGTACGCCGGCGAGCCGGCCGGTGCGGTCTACCTGCGGATCTCCCCGTTGACCCCGCTCAACCCGGAGCCGACCTTGCAGGCGCTGCATCCCCACGTGGTCCCGAGCCTGCGACGCAAGGGCGTGGGCCGCGCGCTGATGGACGCGGCGGTGACCTTCGCCGAGGACCACGGGCTGTCCCACATCGCCACGGCCGCGCCGTCCGGGTCGCGCGACGCCAACCGGTTCCTGGCCAGGCTCGCGATGGGCCCCCAGTCAGTGCTGCGGGTGGCCGCCACCCACGCCGTACGGGCAAAGCTCAACGCCCAGTTCACCGCTCAGCTGCCGCCCAGCCGCCGCCTGGGCTACCGGCCGCAGCGGGTGCTGGCCGCCCGCCGCTCGATGCGCCGCACCCAGGCGCTCTGAGCGCCTACTCCGGCATCGGCACCAGCGCGCAGGTGATCCGCGAGGTGCAGACCCGCTTGCCCTGCTCGTTGGTGATGACCACGTCGTAGGCGGCGCTGGTGCGGCCCAGATGGATCGCGGTGGCGGTCCCCGTCACCACGCCCGAGGTCATCGCGCGGTGGTGGGTGGCGTTGATGTCGACGCCGACGCTCAACTTGCTCATCCCGAAGGCGTGGACGCCCGATCCCACCGAGCCGAGCGTCTCGGCCAGCGCCACCGAGGCACCGCCGTGGAGCAGGCCGTAGGGCTGGGTGTTGTCCTCGACCGGCATGGTGCCGACCACCCGCCGCGAGGAGACCTCGACCAGCTCGATGCCCAGCTTCTCGTTGAGTCGCCCCATGCCCTGCGGCAGCGCCGCCAGGAAGGTGGGGATGTCGATCTGGGCGTCCGGCTGTTCGGTCATATCGCTCATTCTGGCGCTCGGCGGCTGACGATAGGGTCGGGGGGTGTCCGACTCCACGTCCGAGCCCTCGCGCCTGCTCCTCCTGGATGGTCACTCGCTGGCCTACCGGGCCTTCTTCGCGCTGCCCGTGGACAACTTCACGACCGCGACCGGGCAGCACACCAACGCCGTCTACGGGTTCACCTCAATGCTCGCCAATGTGCTGCGCGACGAGCGGCCCACCCATGTCGCGGTCGCCTTCGACGTGTCCCGGCAGACCTTCCGGCTGGCGGAGTACAGCGACTACAAGGCCAAGCGCAACAAGACCCCCGACGAGTTCCGCAGCCAGCTGCCGCTCATCGAGGCGATGCTGTCGGCCTGGCGTATCCCCTTCCTCAAGCTCGACGGCTACGAGGCCGACGACATCATCGCGACGCTGACCACCCAGGCGCTCGACGCGGGCATGGAGGTGCTGGTCCTGACCGGGGATCGTGACTCGCTGCAGCTGGTCACGGACCGCTCCACCGTGCTCTATCCCATGCGCGGCGTCTCCGACCTGGCCCGGATGACACCGGCCACGGTCGAGGAGAAGTACGGCGTCCCCCCCGAGCGCTATCCCGAGCTGGCCGCCCTGGTGGGGGAGGACAGCGACAACCTGCCCGGCGTGCCCGGGGTCGGCCCGAAGACCGCCGCCAAGTGGATCGCGACCTACGACGGCCTCGACAACGTCATCACCCACGCCGACAAGATCACCGGCAAGGCCGGCGACTCGCTGCGCGACCACCTCGGCGACGTCATCCGCAACCGGCGGCTCAACGCACTGGTCCGCGACCTCGCCCTCGGCGTCACCCCCGGCGACCTGGCCCGGCAGGAGTGGGACCGGCAGGTCGCGCTGGAGCTGCTCGACGAGCTGGAGTTCCGCGGCGAGCTGCGCACCCGCATCCTCGACGTACTCGCTCCCACCGAGGAGCCGGAGGCCGAGGCCGGCTTCGACCTGGCCGGGGAGACCCTCGGTCAGGGAGAGGTCGCCGCCTTCCTCGGCTCGCTCGGCGAGGCTCCCGTCGGCCTCCACGTCAAGGGGGACTGGGGATCGGGCACCGGGCGCGTCGACGGACTGGCGTTCGCCTCGGCGGCCGGGCCGGTGGCCTACCTCGCCGTGGAGACCCTCGGCCAGGAGGACGACGCCGCGTTGGCCCGCTGGCTCGCCGACCCCGCCAGGCCGAAGGCGATCCACGACGCCAAGGGGCCGCTGCTCGCTATCGAGGCACAGGGCTGGACGCTGGCCGGACTGACCACCGACACCGCGCTGGCGGCCTACCTGGTGCAGCCCGACCAGCGCTCCTACGACCTGGCTGATCTGACGCTGCGCTACCTCAAGCGCGAGCTGCGCCCCGAGACCGACAGCGACCAGGGCATGTTGTTCGACGAGGACGACGACGTCGCCCGGGTCGCCATGCTGCGTGCCCGCGCCACCCTCGACCTGGCCGAGGCGCTGGCCGGCGAGGTGGAGCGAGCCGGCGGCACCCGGCTGCTCACCGAGATCGAGCAGCCGCTGCTGGGGCTGCTGGCACGGATGGAGCAGACCGGCATCGCCGTCGACGTCGAGCACCTGGAGGACCTCGAGAGCCACTTCGGTGCCGAGGTGCGCGACGCCGCGCAGAAGGCCTACGACATCATCGGCAAGGAGATCAACCTCGGCTCGCCCAAGCAGCTCCAGGTGGTGCTCTTCGACGAGCTCGACATGCCCAGGACCAAGCGCACCAAGACCGGCTGGACCACCGACGCAGACGCTCTGCAAGGACTGTTGGGCAAGGTCGAGCCCGACTCCGTCGGCGACGTGTTCTTGCGCTCGCTGCTGCGCCACCGCGACGTCACCCGGCTGCGGGTGACCATCGAGGGCCTGCTCAAGACGGTGCAGGGGGATGGGAGAATCCACACCACCTTCAACCAGACCATCGCGGCGACCGGGCGGCTCTCGAGCACCGAGCCCAATCTGCAGAACATCCCCGTCCGCACCGAGGAGGGCCGCCGGATCCGGCAGGCCTTCATTGTGGGGTCCGAGGCCGGCGACGCCTTTGAGTGCCTGATGACCGCCGACTACAGCCAGATCGAGATGCGGATCATGGCCCATCTCTCGCAGGACGCCCTGTTGATCGAGGCGTTCAAGTCCGGCCAGGACTTCCATACCATCACCGCGCAGCGGGTCTTCGGCGTGAGCGAGGTGGGCCCGGAGCAGCGGGCCAAGATCAAGGCGATGAACTACGGCCTCGCCTACGGCCTCTCCGCCTTCGGCCTCTCCCAGCAGCTCGGCATCGAGCCCGCCGAGGCGCGGGTGCTGATGGAGGACTACTTCTTGACCTTCGGCGGCGTCCGCGACTACCTCGCCGGCGTGGTCGACGAGGCCCGCAAAACCGGCTTCACCGAGACCATCATGGGCCGGCGCCGCTACCTTCCCGACCTCACCAGCGACAACCGGCAGCGCCGCGAGATGGCCGAGCGGATGGCGCTCAACGCCCCCATCCAGGGCTCCGCCGCTGACCTGATCAAGGTCGCCATGTTGCAGACCCGGCAGGCGATGGACGAGGCCGGACTGCGCTCACGGATGCTGCTGCAGGTCCACGACGAGCTCGTGCTCGAGGTGGCGCCGGGAGAGCGTGACGCGCTGGACGCGCTGGTGCGCGAGCAGATGGGCAGCGCCGCCGATCTGCTGGTCCCGCTCGACGTTTCCGTCGGCACCGGCAGGAGCTGGCACGACGCGGCGCACTAGTGGTCCTCTCTGGAAGTTCGTGGGGGGTATGCGTGGATCCAGGTGCGCGCCGCGCAAGGCGGCGTCGCGACGGCATACCGGGCGTCTTCCGAGCGGCGCCAACGCCGCGATGGGTGTGCCTGGGCCGCGCAGACCCGGGACGAACTTCCGGAGACGACCACTAGCTACTCGACGGTGACGAAGTCGATGAGCTCCTCGACCCGGCCCAGCAGAGCCGGCTCGAGGTCGTCGTAGGACCTGACCTTCGACAGAATGTACTGCCAGGCCCGGGCGATATCGGCCTGGTCCCGGTGTGGCCAGCCGAGATGCTGGCATACCCCCTTCTTCCACTCGACATTGCGCGGGATGGTGGGCCAGCCGCGCAGCCCGAGTCGGTCGGGCTTGACCGCCTGCCAGATGTCGATGAACGGATGGCCGAGGATCAGCACGTGCCTCCCGACGGGGGAGCGGACGATCGAGTCGGCGATGCGCGACTCCTTCGACCCCCGGACCAGGTGGTCCACCAGCACCCCGACCCGGCGCTGAGGCCCGGGCTTGAAGGCCACCAGGTGGTCGGCCAGGTCGTCGACGCCGCCGAGGTACTCCACGACCACGCCCTCGATGCGCAGGTCGTCGCCCCACACCCGCTCCACCAGCTCGGCGTCGTGGCGGCCCTCGACGAAGATCCGGCTCTCCCGGGCCACCCTTGCCGGGGCGTTCGGCACCGCGATGGAGCCGGACGCGGTCCGCTGGGTTGCCGCGGGGGCGGCGGTGCGCACCGGGGCGGTGAGGATGACCGGGCGGCCTTCCAGCAGGAAGCCCGGCCCGAGCGGGAAGGTACGACGCCGGCCGCGCCGGTCCTCCAGCGTCAGCGTGTCGAGATCGCGATCCACGGCGACGATCTCGCCGCACCAGTCGGTCATGACCTCCTCGACCACCGCACCGATCTCGGCAGGTGCCTCGACGGCCCGGCCGTTCCTGGGGGCACGCCAGTCGCCGGCGAGGACATCGGAGCCGTAGCGGTCAGCCATGGCCACCATTGTCACAGCAGCCACTCCTGTCACAGCGCAGCGACCCGCCACCACGCGCTGTCAGGCCAGCGGCAGGCCTCGCTCCGAGGGCG
>NZ_JASGDQ010000129.1:0-14771 GCF_047607185.1 Nocardioides sp.
ATGCGGAGGGAGCCACCGCGGGCTCTCTCCGCATGACGTCGCGACGGGTCGCGGCTCTCGGAGCGCTCGCCGCGCTGCCGATGGCGGTGCTGACGGTCTTCTTCGTGCTGCCCGTGACCGGCATGGTGGCGCGCGGCTTCTCCGACGGCCCGGGCGCGGTGCTGGAGGTGCTGACCAGGCCGCGCACCGGCCGGGTCGTCTGGTTCACGATCTGGTCGGCGAGCGCGGCGACCGCCATCGCGGTGGCGCTCGGCGTACCGGCTGCCTACGCCCTGTACCGGCTCCGCTGGCCCGGCCGCGGGCTGGTGCGGGCGGCGCTGCTGGTGCCCTTCGTGCTGCCCACCGTGGTGGTCGGGGTGGCATTCCGAGAGCTGCTGGGCGAGGCGGGCCCGCTGGGCTTCCTGCACCTCACCGGCACCGCCGGGGGCATCATCGCCGGTCTGGCCTTCTTCAACGTGGCCGTGGTGATCAGGACCGTCGGCGCCGCCTGGGAGTCATTGGACCCCCGGTCCGGCGAGGCGGCTGCCGCGCTGGGAGCCGCCCCGGCGACGGTCTTCCGCACCGTCACGCTGCCGGCGCTGCGGCCCGCGATCGTCGGTGCCGCCACGGTGGTCTTCCTGTTCTGCGCCACCGGGTTCGGCGTCGTACTGATGCTCGGCGGGCTGCGCTACGCGAGCGTGGAGACCGAGATCTACCTGCTCACCACCAACCTGCTCGACCTCCAGGCCGCCGCCGCGCTGTCCGTCGTGCAGTTCGCCGTGGTGCTCGCCCTGCTCGTGCTCTCCGCCCGGCTTCGCGTTCCCGTCAGGTCCGGTCGGGTGGTGGCCAGGCCGCGCCGGCCACGCCGCGGCGACATCCCGGTGCTCGCCGTCACCGCGATCCTGCTGGCACTGGTCGCCGCGCCGATCCTGACCCTGGTCGACGGCAGCCTCCAGGTCGACGGCCGCTGGAGCCTGGGCAACTACCGGGCCCTCTCCGGCGTCGGCGACGCCCTCGCCACCAGCCTGCGCACCGCCGTCGACGCCACCTGGATGGCGCTGCTGCTCGGCGGGCTGGTCTCGGTCGTGGTGACGCGACGGTCACGGAGCACCACCGAGCGGCGGCTGCGCGGCCTGCTCGACGGCTTCTTCATGCTGCCGCTCGGCGTCTCGGCGGTGACGCTCGGCTTCGGCTTCCTCATCACCCTGGGCTCGCTGCGGGACAGCCCGCTGCTGGTCCCGATCGCGCAGGCGCTGGTGGCCCTCCCGCTGGTGGTTCGCACCCTGGTGCCGGTACTCGCCGGCATCGACGACCGGCTCCGCCAGGCGGCCGCCTCGCTCGGCGCCGGCCCGCTGCGGCAGGCGCTCGTCGTGGACCTGCCGGCGGTGTGGAAGCCGCTGCTGGCGGCCGCCGGCTTCGCGTTCACCGTCTCGCTCGGCGAGTTCGGTGCCACCAGCTTCCTCGCCCGCGACGAGCACCCGACCCTGCCGGTCGTCATCTACCGCCTCATCGGCCACCCGGGCGCGATGAACTACGGCATGGCCCTGGCCGCCAGCGTGCTGCTGGCGGTCCTCACCACCTGCGTGATGCTGGCCGTCGAGCGGCTCCGCGTGCCCTCGATCGGAGCCTTCTGAAGACCATGTTGCAGTTGGACCAGGTGAGCGTGTCGTACGACGGCCACGAGACCGTCCACGACGTCTCCCTCGACCTCCCCGACGGCCGGGTGCTGGCCGTGCTCGGCCCCTCCGGCTCGGGCAAGTCCACGCTGCTGCGTGCCATCGCCGGGCTGGAGCCCTCGACCGGCACCATCGCCTGGGACGGCCGCTCGATGGCCGGCGTGCCGACCCACCAGCGCGGCTTCGCGCTGATGTTCCAGGACGGCCAGCTCTTCGAGCACCTCACCGTCGCCGGCAATGTCGGCTACCCGCTCAAGCTGCGGCGCGCGCCCGACCGACCCGCCCGGGTCGCCGAGCTGCTGGCGCTGGTCGGCCTGGCCGGGTACGGCGACCGGCTGCCCGCCACCCTCTCCGGCGGCGAGCGGCAGCGGGTCGCGCTGGCCCGCGCGCTGGCGGTCCAGCCCCGGCTGCTGCTCCTCGACGAGCCGCTCTCGGCCCTCGACACCGGACTGCGTGAGCGGTTGGCGACCGACCTGCGCGCCATCCTCACCGCCGCCGGCACCACCGCGATCCTGGTCACCCACGACCAGGAGGAGGCCTTCGCCGTCGCGGACCGGCTCGCGGTGCTGCGCGAGGGCCGGCTGGTCCAGGAGGGCGACGTCGACGAGGTGTGGCGCCGGCCGGCCGACGCCGAGACGGCGCTGTTCCTCGGCTACGCCCGGGTGCTCACCGGCGCGGCGGCGCGGCGGCTCGCGGCGGACGCGGCCCAGGTCGCCGTACGACGCTCGGCGCTCGTGCTCGACGATGCCGGCGGGTTCGCCGCGACGGTCGTCGAGGCCCGTGCCACCCCCGAGCAGATCCGGCTCAAGGTCGACGTCGACGAGCTCTCGCTCGGCGCCGCCCTCGACGCGGTCGCCCCGCTCGAGCGCCACCCCGGGCCGGGGGAGCGGATCCGGCTGCGGCTCGACACCGCCAAGATCGCCGTACTCCCCGACCGGTCCGAGAGGTGAGGATCCGGCCTGGCGAGACCGAAACCGGGGCGAGCCCTACAATCGCCCCCATGTATCGCCGCGCCCAATTGATGCTCGTGGGCAATGCGTTGCTCATCGGCGTCTTGGCGATCATCGTCTCGGAGGCCACCGACACCAAGCTCGTCGACCCCGAAGGCAGCTTCCTGGGGCCGACCTGGCTGCGGCTGCCGCTGCTGCTGCTCGGCGCGCTGGCGCTCGACCTGGTGCCGCGCACGCTGTGGGACTCGCGGTTCAAGCCCTCGCGGATGCGCGCCGTCCTGGTCACCCGGGTCAAGACCCACTGGACCCGCGACCGGATCACCCTGGTCGCGTTCGGCGTGATCGCGTTCTACATCGTCTACGTCAGCTACCGGAACCTGAAGTCGGCGCTGCCGGCGCTGACCGACCGGCAGTACGACCGCGACCTGCACTACATCGACCGGGCGCTCTTCTTCGGCCACGAGCCGGGCGTCGTCCTGCAGGACATCCTCGGCACCCATGTCGCGGCGTGGGGGCTGTCCTACATCTATCTCTGGTTCCTGCCGCTGGTGCCGATCGCCGTCACCTGCTGGCTGGTGTGGTCGCGGAACCTGCTCTACGGCTACTGGTTCGTCTGCTCGCAGGCGATCGCCTGGACCCTCGGCACGGCCTCCTACTACGCGCTGCCCACCCTCGGCCCCGGCATCGCCTACCCCTACGTCTACCAGCCGCTCACCCACACTCCGACGACCGATCTGATGGAGGCGCTGGTCAACGCCCGCTACAAGGCGCTGTGGACCGGCGACTCCGCGCAGACCATCGCCGGGTTCGCCTCGCTGCACGTCGCGATCACGCTGCTGGTGGCGCTGATGGTGCAGTACACCGTCGACAACAAGATCCTGCGGCGCCTCTTCTGGATCAACTGCGCCTGCACCTGCGTCGCGACGCTCTACTTCGGCTGGCACTACGTCGCCGACGACGTCGCCGGGGTGATGATCGCGCTGACCTCCTTCTACCTCGGTGGCCTGGCCAGTCATCAGGCCTTCCGGCGAAAGGGTCACGCCAAGCGCGAGGCGGCCCGTGCCCGCCGTACGTCGACGGAGGCCAGCTCGGCTAGCGTCTAACCGGCCGGATCACGCCAGCGCCGCCGCTGACCGTCAGTGACCCTCGGTGACCTCGAAGCGCTTGATGGAGGCCTCGATCTCCTCCAGCGCGGCGTCCTTGCCAACCCACTCCGCGCCCTCGACGGACTTGCCGGGCTCGAGGTCCTTGTAGACCTCGAAGAAGTGCTGGATCTCCAGCCGGTCGAAGCTCGGGACGTCCTCGATGTCCTGGATGGCCTCGTTGCGCGGGTCGACCGGCAGGCACAGCACCTTGTCGTCGCCGCCCTTCTCGTCGGTCATCCGGAACATGCCAACCGCACGGCACCTGATCAGGCAGCCGGGGAAGGTCGGGAAGGGCAGCAGCACCAGCGCGTCGAGCGGGTCGCCGTCCTGGCCGAGGGTGCCCTCGATGTAGCCGTAGTCGGCGGGATAGACGGTCGAGGTGAACAGGGTGCGGTCCAGGCGGATGCGGCCGGTCTCGTGGTCGACCTCGTACTTGTTGCGCTCCCCCTTGGGGATCTCCACCAGTACGTCGAACTCAAGCGTCACGGCAACGGCCTCCACACCTCGCGCGGCGCCTCGCCGGCCGCGTCCTCACGAAAACGGAAACCAGTTTCCACCACAATGACCCGGTGCGCGATTTGAGGGGGCGGATCACCAGTGGCACGTGACCGACGTCACTCCCGGCTCCGTTGGCTGGCCCCGGTCCTGACGATCGTGATGCTGGCGGCCGTCGCCGCGACCGGCTGGCGGCTGGGCTGGATCGAGGAGTGGCTCGAGCCTGCCCCCGCCACGGTGACGACCAGCCCGCCCGAGCCTTGGGAGACGCCGGTGCCCTCGCCGACGGCGGTCGCCCCCGAGGCCGGTACGACGGCACCCGACCCGGCACTGGTGGCGGCGGCCATGACGCCCGCGCTGCAGGACGGCTCGCTCGGTGGCCGGGTGGTGGCCGAGGTCGCCCCGGCCGAGGGCGGCGCGCCGGTGTTCGAGACTGGGGCTGGGGCCGCCGTACCCGCGTCGTTGACGAAGCTGCTCACCAGCACCGCCGCCCTCGCCACGCTCGGCCCGGAGCGGACCTTCGCGACCACCGTCGTACAGCCCGACCCCGGCACCATCGTCCTGGTCGGCGGTGGCGACCCGCTGCTCGCGAGCCGCCCGGACAAGGACCTGTGGCCGGCGCGTGCGGACCTGCGCACGCTGGCGCGCGCCACCGCCGACCAGCTCGCGAAGCAGGGTGTCGGCCAGGTCGCGCTCGGCTACGACGACTCGCTGTTCGCCGGACCGACCCACAGCGTCCACTGGCCGGCCAGCTATGCCGCCGAGAACGTCGTCGCCCCCATCACCGCACTGTGGGCCGACCGGGGCTATGACGAGAGCGGCCGCGCCGTGGCGGACCCCTCGCGGGCCGCCGCCGACGTCTTCGCGACCTATCTGGCCAAGCGCGGCATCGAGGTGACCGGGGAGCCGTCGGCCGCGACCGGCAGTGGCGGCACGCTGGCCGAGGTCGAGAGCCCGCCGCTGCGCGAGATCGTCCAGCACCTGGTCAGCACCAGCGACAACGAGGTCGCCGAGGTCGTCGGCCGGCAGGTCGGCGTCGCGGCCGGCGACCCGACCTTCGAGGGGGCCGCGGCCGCGATCCTGCAGGCCGATGCCGGGGTCGGCGTACCCGTCGACGGCGTCGAGCTGTACGACGCCAGCGGCCTGGCCCGCGACAACCGGATCACCCCCGAGGCACTCACCGCGGTGCTGCAGCACGCCAGCCAGCCGGGGTTCGACGCGATCCTCACCGGCCTGCCCGTGGCCGGCTTCTCCGGCAGCCTCATCGCCCGCTTCACCGACGAGGCGTCTCAGGCCGGACTCGGCGTGGCGCGGCTGAAGACCGGCACGCTGACCGGCGTCCACGGCGTCGCCGGGGTGGTCACCGACGCCGACGGCACCGCGATGACCCTGGTCGTGATGGCCGACGCGGTGGGCGCCGACCAGTCGCTGGCCGCCCGCCAGGCCCTCGACGACGCAGCCGCCGCTCTCGCCGCCTGCCACTGCTCCTAGACAGTATGAAGTGAGGGGTCACTTCATACTGTCTAGTAGGCCGTCGCGGGTCGTCGGATACGGTCTCACCATGACGGACGTCATCGACTGGGACCTCGCCGTCCGGCTCGGGACGCGCATCGCCGGCGACGGGCCCACGGTCACCTCTGCCGAGGCCGCCGACGTGGTGGCCGAACTCCGCGAGGGCGCGGCGCGCTCCACCGGGCTGGTCAAGGACTTCACTGGCCTCGATGCCCCCGAGGACACCGCCCCGGTGCTCGTGGTGGACCGGCGCGGCTGGGTGCAGGCCAACGCCGACGGCTTTGCGATCGTGCTCGCGCCGCTGGTCGACAGCGTCACCCGGAAGAAGGAGCCGGGCGGGGTCGCCAAGGCCATCGGCTCCCGGGTCACCGGCGCCGAGGTGGGCGGTCTGCTCGGCTTCCTGTCCAGCAAGGTGCTGGGGCAGTTCGACCCCTTCTTCGAGCCGCACGGCCGGCTGCTGCTGGTCGCCCCTAATATCGTCCACGTCGAGCGCCAGCTCGGTGCCGTGCCGGGTGACTTCCGGCTCTGGGTCTGCCTGCACGAGGAGACCCACCGGGTGCAGTTCACCGCCAACCCGTGGCTGCGCGACCACCTCTTCGCGCAGATCAACGAGCTCGCCGACACCATGGACGCGGGCTCGGTGCTCGACGACGCCGTCAAGCGGATCGGCGCCGCGATCAGGGGCGAGGGTCAGACCGGCAGCCTCATCGACCTGGTCAGCACCCCCGCACAGCAGCAGATCATCGACCGGATTACCGGCGTGATGTCGCTGCTCGAGGGTCATGCCGACGTGGTCATGGACGGCGTCGGGCCGAGCGTCATCCCCAGCGTCGAGGCGATCCGCAAGAAGTTCGACAAGCGCCGCCGCGGCGCCGGCGGCATCGACCGGCTGATCCGCCGGGCGCTCGGCCTCGACGCCAAGATGGCGCAGTACCGCGACGGCGCGAAGTTCGTCCGCCGGGTCACCCGCAAGGTCGGCATGGCCGACTTCAACACCGTCTTCGCCGGCCCCGAGGCGCTCCCCAGCCTGGCGGAGATCCACGATCCGGACGCCTGGATCGCGCGAGTCCTGTGAGCGAGCGCAGCGAGCTCACCGTCCAGGTCAGCGCCTTTCGTGCCTCATGGGCGCACGGAGCGCAGCGAGTGCGCCCATGAGCCTGCACCCCTCCGTCGCGGCGGTACGCCGGGGGGTGCGTCGTACTCTCGCCGGTCTCGGTCCCGGGGACACCGTGCTGGTGGCCTGCTCCGGCGGCCCCGACTCGCTGGCGCTGCTGGCCGCGACGGTCTTCGAGGGCCACAAGGCCGGCCTGCGCATCGTCGGGCTCACTGTCGACCACGGCCTGCAGGAGGGCTCGGCCGCCCAGGCCGAGCGGACGGTGGTGCAGATGGCGCGGCTCGGGGCCGACGAGACCGCTACCGCCAAAGTCACCGTCGACGACCCGGCCGGTCTCGGCCCCGAGGCGGCCGCCCGGCGTGCCCGCTACGCCGCTCTCGACCAGGCCGCCGCGCACTTCGGCGCCTCGGTGGTGCTGCTCGGCCACACCCGTGACGACCAGGCCGAGACGGTGTTGCTGGGCCTGGCTCGGGGCAGCGGTGGCAGGAGCCTGGCCGGGATGCGACGCGCGTTCGACCGCTACCGGAGACCGCTGCTCGACCTCGCCCGCGACGACACTGTGACCGCCTGTCAGGTCGAGGGGATCGACTTCTGGGACGACCCTCACAACCGCGATCCCGGCTATGCCCGGGTGCGGGTACGACGCACGGTGCTGCCGGTGCTGGAGGCCGAGCTCGGTCCGGGAGTGGCCGCCGCGCTCGCCCGCACCGCCGACCAGCTCCGCGCCGACGCCGAGCTCCTGGACGCCATCGCCGAGCAGCGTCTGCGGGAGCTGGGCTTGCCGCTGCCGGTGGCCGCGCTCGAGGCCGAGCCGGAGGCGATCCGCCGCCGGCTGCTCCGGCTGGCCGCGCTCGCCGCCGGGTCGCCGGCCGCCGAGCTCTTCCACGAGCACGTCCTCGCCCTGGACGCACTCGTCACCGACTGGCACGGCCAGAAGTGGGTGGACCTCCCGGGCCACCTGAGGGGGATCAGGAGAGACAACCAGATCCATGTGGAGCATTGAGCAGCAAGCTTAGGCGAGTCCCGCCGCAGGCCGCCCTGCCAAACATGCCTGCCTCCAGGTGAGCGGTCGCAAACTGACAGGAGGAGCGCAGCGGGGGATGTCAGTTTGCGACCGCTCACCGTCCTTTGCGTGTCAGTCTGCGACGGCTCACCCGTCCTGTGGGGCCGATCGGAGGGCCGACTAGGCTGTCGGGTGTGGACGCCGAGCACGTCAAAGACGACCTGAGCAAGATCCTCTTCACGCAGGACCAGATCCAGGTCAGGCTGGCGGAGATGGCCGAGCAGATCGAGGCCGACTACGACGCCAAGGACCTGCTCATCGTGGGCGTCCTGCGCGGTGCGGTGTGGGTCATCGCCGACCTCGCCCGCTCGCTGACCCGCCACGTGGAGATCGACTGGATGGCCGTCTCCAGTTACGGCTCCGGCACCAAGTCCAGCGGCGTCGTACGCATCCTCAAGGACTTGGACACCGACCTCACCGGCCGCCACGTCCTCATCGTCGACGAGATCATCGACACCGGCCTGACGCTGAGCTGGCTGGTCGCCAACCTCTCCAGCCGCAACCCCGAGAGCGTCGCGGTGGCCACGCTTCTCCGCAAGCCGGAGGCGCTGCAGATGCCCGTCGAGGTGAAGTACGTCGGCTGGGACATCCCCAACGAATTCGTGGTCGGCTATGGCCTCGACTACCGCGAGCGTTACCGCAATCTCCGCGACATCGCGACGCTGGCGCCCCACGTCTACTCCTGACGCGCCGACCTGTCCTGGCCCCAGGCGGGTGCGGAAGCGTCGATCCGCGCTGGTTCATGGGACGATTGGCGATGCCGGATCGTTGTTCCTCAGGGGTAACCTCCCCCGGTACACCTGAAATACGCCCGAAATTGGGAAAGTTCGAGAGAAGCCTGTGAAGCGCATCTTCAAAGGTCCCTGGCTGTGGATCATCCTCGCGGTGGTCGGTGTCCTGCTGGCCTTGCAGTATCTCGCCCCGCACGGCGGCGGCGACGAGATCCCGACGTCCCAGCTCATCAAGTACATCGATGAAGGCAAGGTCCAGGACATCACCTTCATCGACGGGGACCAACGCATCACAGCGACCCTGGACGACGGCACCCGCGCCGACGGGGACGAGGTCACCAGCTACTGGGTCGACGGCGGCCAGCAGACGCTGCTGAGCAAGGTCGACGAGCAGGTCGCCAAGGGCACCATCGAGAAGTTCAACTCCGAGGTCGCCAGGGCCAGCCTGATCGGCTCGATCCTGAGCTTCCTGCTGCCCTTCGTGCTGATGGTGCTGCTCTTCCTCTTCTTGATGAACCAGTTGCAGGGCGGCGGTGGTCGCGGCGTCATGCAGTTCGCCAAGTCGCGCGCCAAGCTGATCTCCAAGGACATGCCCAAGACGACGTTCGTCGACGTCGCCGGCTGCGACGAGGCCATCGAGGAACTCCAGGAGATCAAGGAGTTCCTGCAGGAGCCGGCCAAGTTCCAGGCCGTCGGTGCCAAGATCCCCAAGGGCGTGCTGCTCTACGGCCAGCCCGGCACCGGCAAGACCCTGCTGGCCCGGGCCGTAGCCGGTGAGGCCGGCGTCCCGTTCTACTCCATCTCCGGCTCCGACTTCGTCGAGATGTTCGTCGGCGTCGGCGCGAGCCGGGTCCGCGACCTGTTCGAGCAGGCCAAGGAGAACGCTCCGGCCATCGTCTTCATCGACGAGATCGACGCCGTCGGCCGCCACCGCGGCGCGGGCATGGGCGGCGGCCACGACGAGCGCGAGCAGACCCTCAACCAACTGCTCGTCGAGATGGACGGCTTCGACGTCCGCGGCGGCGTCATCCTCATCGCTGCCACCAACCGCCCCGACGTGCTCGACCCGGCGCTGCTGCGCCCCGGCCGCTTCGACCGACAGATCCAGGTCGACGCCCCCGACATGGCCGGCCGGGACAAGATCCTGCAGGTCCACGCCCGTGGCAAGCCGCTGGCCACCGACGTCGACCTGACCAGCGTGGCCCGGCGTACCCCCGGCTTCACCGGGGCCGACCTGGCCAATGTGCTCAACGAGGCGGCCCTGCTGACCGCGCGCAGCAACGAGAAGCTGATCACCAACGCCCACCTCGACGAGGCGATCGACCGGGTCATCGCCGGACCGCAGCGCCGCACCCGGCTGATGAGCGAGAAGGAGAAGCTCATCACCGCCTACCACGAGGGCGGGCACGCGCTGGTCGCCGCCGCGATGCCGCACAACGACCCGGTGCAGAAGGTCACGATCCTGCCGCGTGGGCGGGCGCTCGGCTACACGATGGTCATGCCCGACGAGGACAAGTACTCCCAGACTCGCTCGGAGATGCTCGACAAGCTCGCGCACATGCTCGGCGGCCGGGCGGCCGAGGAGATGGTCTTCCACGACCCCACCACCGGTGCCGGCAACGACATCGAGAAGGCCACCAGCCTGGCCCGCGCAATGGTGACGCAGTACGGCATGACCGAGCGGCTCGGCGCCATCAAGCTCGGCCAGACCGAGGGGGAGCCCTTCCTGGGCCGCGACATGGGCCACCAGCGTGACTACTCCGAGGAGATCGCCGGCGTCGTGGACGAGGAGATCAAGAAGCTCCTCACCAACGCCCACCAGGAGGCCTTCGACGTCCTGGCCGAGAACCGCGACGTCCTCGACGCGCTGGTGCTGGCGCTGCTCGACAAGGAGACCCTCGGCAAGGAGGAGATCGCCGAGATCTTCAAGCCGCTGCGCCGCCGCCCCGAGCGTCCCGCGTGGACCGGCTCGGAGACCCGCAAGCCGTCCGACATCCCGGCCGTCGAGATCCCACAGTGGATCCGCGACCGTCAACTGCAGGCGGCGGGCATCCCGGTCAACGGCTCCGCGCCGGCGCCTGCCCCGGCACCGGTCGTCTCCGAGACCACCACCGAGGGATGAGCGGCCCGTCCGGGCGCTCGCTCCGATCCGCTTCGAACGGGGACGCCGCATGACGGATCCGGTGAGCCTCCCCGACGACGTGGAGGCAGCGCCGTACGACGCGGTGCGGGCCGAGGCCGCCGTTCGCGAGCTGCTCTTCGCGATCGGCGAGGACCCCGACCGCGAGGGGCTGCGCGACACGCCCGCCCGGGTCGCCCGCGCCTATGCGGAGCTGACCCAAGGGCTGCGGCAGCGGGCCGAGGACGTGCTCACGACGACATTCGACCTGGGTCACGACGAGCTCGTGCTGGTCCGCGACATCGAGCTGTGGTCGATGTGCGAGCACCATCTGGTGCCGTTCACCGGGGTCGCCCATGTCGGCTACATCCCTGCCACGACCGGCAAGATCACCGGGCTGTCGAAGCTGGCCCGGCTCGTCGACGTCTATGCCAAGCGGCCGCAGGTGCAGGAGCGGCTCACCACCCAGATCGCCGATGCCCTGATGCGCATCCTCGAGGCCCGCGGGGTGATCGTGGTGATCGAGGCCGAGCACCTCTGCATGACGATGCGGGGCGTCAAGAAGGCCGGCGCCCGCACCATCACCTCCGCGGTCCGCGGCACCATGCGCACCAACGCCACCACCCGCGCCGAGGCGATGGCGCTCATCAACCGCGCCACCCACTGACCCGCCCCCTCCGCCGAGAGGTCTCTCATTGCCCTACGAGAGGTCGCTTTCTGCCCCTTGAGAGGTCTCTCATCGTCGCCTGCGCGGCACCGGTCGACGATCCGGGACTCTTCGAGGGGCGATCCGGGACTCTTCGAGGGGCAATCCGGGACTCTTCGAGGGGCAATCCGGGACTCTTCGAGGGGCAATGAGAGACCTCTCGGCGGTAGCCTTCCGGCCATGCTCCGCCGGCCCCTGGTCATGGGGATCGTCAACGTCACCCCCGACTCGTTCTCCGACGGCGGGCGGTTCCTGGCGACCGACGACGCCATCGGCCACGGTCGGCAGCTGCTCGCCGAGGGCGCCGACATCCTCGACATCGGCGGGGAGTCGACCCGGCCCGGGGCCACCCGGCCGCTGGTCGCCGACGAGCTGGCCCGGGTGGTGCCGGTCATCACCGAGCTCGCCGCGTCCGGGGCGAGGGTCTCGGTGGACACCATGCGCGCCGAGGTCGCCCGCGAGGCGGTGGCGGCCGGCGCGAGCATCGTCAACGACGTCTCCGGCGGACTGGCCGACCCCGGCATCCTCGACGTCGTCGCCGACTCCCCGGCGTCGTACGTCGTGATGCACTGGCGCGCCCACAGCACCGCCATGCAGCAGGTCGACTTCACCTCCTACCCCCGTGGCGTCGTCACCGAGGTCCGCGCCGAGCTGGAGCAGCGCCTCGCCGCCGCCCACACCGCCGGCATCGCCGAGGAGCGGCTCATCCTCGACCCCGGCCTCGGCTTCTCCAAGACCGCCGAGCAGAACTGGGAGCTGCTGCGCGGCCTCGCCGAGATCGAGGCGCTCGGCCCGCCGGTCCTGGTCGGCGCCAGCCGCAAGACCTTCCTCGGCCGCCTGCTGGCCGGCTCCGACGGCGCGTTGCGGCCGATCGGCGAGCGGGAGGCAGCCCACGCTGCGCTGGTCGCGCTGCTGGCCGAGCGCGGCGTGTGGGGCCTGCGCGTGCACGACGTTCGCGCCACCCGGGACGCCCTCGCGGCCACTGCCCGCTTCCGAGATCCCGCGGACGGGTGACGCCGCTCGCTTCGGCGTCACCCACCAGCGCTCTCACAGCACCGGCCTGCCCCCCTCACAGCACGGCCGGATAGCGTTCGGCTGTGACCGACGAGTTGACCATCACCGGCATCGAGTGCTACGGGCACCACGGGGTGTTCGACTTCGAGAAGCGAGACGGTCAGGTCTTCGTGATCGACCTGACACTCGGGGTCGACACGCTTCTGGCCGCCGCGAGCGACGACTTGCAAGACACGGTGGACTACGGAAGTCTCGTTGGCGCGGTAAGGGCTGCCGTGGAGCGTGATCCCGTCGATCTGATCGAGACGCTCGCCCAGCGGATCGCGGACGTCTGTCTCTTGGACAGCCGTGTTGAATGGGTGCGGGTCACGGTTCACAAGCCAGATGCACCCATTGAGGCGACGTTCTCGGATGTCGCTTTGACGATCACCCGAGCCAACGGAGGCCGAGACAAATGACTGAGACGCCTAACCCGTTCGTCATCGACGCCGACACGCTGACCGGTGAGATGAAGCCGATCCGGCAGGCCGTGATCGCGCTCGGCTCCAACCTCGGCGACCGCGCCGCCAACCTGCAGGGCGCGGTGGGCCAGCTAGCCGACACCCCCGACGTATGGGTGAAGGAGATCTCGCCGGTCTACGAGACCGACCCCGTCGACGCCCCCGAGGGCTCGGGCTCCTTCCTCAATGCCGTGGTGCTGGTGGAGACCACGATGTCGGCGCACCGGCTCCTCGACCGGGCGCTGGCCATCGAAGACGCCTTCGACCGGCAGCGCAGCGGCGTCAAGAACGAGCCCCGCACCATCGACATCGACCTCATCGTCGTCGGCGACAAGCCCAGCGACGAGCCCGAGCTGCGGCTTCCGCATCCGCGTGCCGCCGAGCGTGCCTTCGTGCTCAAGCCGTGGGCCGACATCGACCCCGAGGCCGAGATCCCCGGTGCCGGCCCGGTCTCGCTGTTGCTGGCCCAGGTCGGCGAGGGCGGCCTGGCGCTGCGCGAGGATCTCGTCCTCGAGGCCGATTGAGTCGCGAGACCGAGCAGCCACCGGCGCCTGAGCCGTCGCCGGGCGGGAGCCTGCGCCCCACCTCCGCCGGCGCGCTGACGGCCTTCGCCGTCGTCGGCCTGGTGGCAGGCTGGCTGCTCCACCCGATCGCCGAGAGCTGGCACGGCACCGCGCCGGTGGTCAGCTGGCTGCAGCCGCTTGCGCTGCTCGCCGTCGCCGTCATCCTCGGCGTGACCGCCTGGGCCACCTACCGGGTGGTCCATGTCCGGCGCGAGCGGCTCGCCGCCCACGAGGCCGTCAACCGGCTCGTCCTCGCCCGCGCCTGCGCGCTGGTCGGTGCCCTGCTGGCCGGCGGCTATGCCGGGTACGCCGTCAGCTGGCTCGGCCTCGCCGACCAGCTCGCCGGCCAGCGGGTGACCCGCTCGGTCATCGCCGCCGTTGCCGGCGCCCTCATCGTCGCGGCCTCGCTGCTGCTGGAGCGGGCCTGCCGGATCCGCTCCGATGCCGAGTGAGACGGCGCCGTCGAGCAGGCCGGCGGCGACATCCTCGGGCAGGGCTCACCGCAACCGCGGTCATCGACGCTGAGCGTGTCGTCCGCTCCACGACGAGATCGAGTCGTAACTTGAGTCCATGTCTTCCCCAACAGCAACACAGGCCACACGGCGTCGGCAGCGCAGCGCGCGTGTCACGACCGCCGTCGGCCTGATCGCGCTCGCCGCGCTGGCTGTCGCCGGCGCGGTCATCAGCGGCTCCTGGCCGATTGCCGTGACCGCCGCCGTGCTGGCGGTCGTCCTGGGCGGCGCCGCTGTGAAGATCACCCACACCGAGTTGATGGCCTCTCGGGTCGAGGCTGCCCGTGATCGGGCCCAGCAGGCTCAGGGCTACCGCTTGATCACCGAGGAGCGGGTCGCCGAGCAGGCCAAGCACGACGCCTTCTGGTCCGAGCGGCTGCGCCACCACGAGCAGGCCGTGACCGAGCTCGAGGCGGCTCTGGCGGCCGCCCACCAGCGCGCCGCCGAGGCGCTAAGGGCACGCCACGCCGAGTCCCGCCGGGCCGATGTCGCCGAGCGGGACGCCCAGGCGCTCGCCGTACGCCTGGAGGAGACGGAGGCCCGCGCCGCCGAGGCGATCGTCCGGGTCCACGAGCTGGAGATCGAGCTCGACGCGGTCAAGGCCGAGTACGTCGCCGCCACCGCGGCCCAGGAGCCGGCCTGGCGAGGCACCCACTCCGCTTGACCGCGAGTCGGCAGAAGTGCAGGCGACC
>NZ_JASGDQ010000130.1:0-23277 GCF_047607185.1 Nocardioides sp.
CCGGCGGGGCCGGGACGACCGGCGGGGCCGGGACGACCGGCGGGGGCGGCGGCACCGCCGGCGGCGCGGGGACCGGTGGCGGCGTCCAGGCCGGCGGCTCGCCGAGGGCCGGCTCCTCCTCGGGCTCGTCGGCGACGACCGGGATGGCGTCGGTGACCGGGTCGTCGTCGTACTCGGGCTCGTCGTACTCCGGCTCGTCGTACTCCGGGGAGGCGAGCGGCTCCGGGACGAGCTCGACGACGGGGGCGAGCCGGGGCTGGGCCGGAGCGGCCGCCGGGACCTCGATGCCGGCAACGCGGACCAGGCCGTCGACAACGCTGAGCGGCACGCCGCCGAGCACCTCGTCGGGCAGCGAGACGACGTAGTGGGTGACCTCGGTGAGGCTGCGCTCGACCCACATCGAGTCGGGGCTGCCCTCGACGGTCTCGGCGCCTAGCGCGGTGTCGAAGGTGGCGACGGCGTCACCGCGCACGACGACCCGGGTGAGGTCGTCGGCGGTGGCCAGCAGCACGAAGCCGGGCAGGGTGGAGAGGCCGCCGGCAACGAGGGCGTCGAGCACGGCGTCGAAGCCGGCGCCGTCGTCGATGAGCGACCACAGCAACCCGGCGCGGGTCTTCTCGGAGCCGGGCAGCAGCACCGTGGCGTGCTCGCCGACGACACCGAACCAGCTTCCGGGCTGGTAGGAGACGGTCCGATCAATCACGGGACCATCCCACCACATCGTGCCGCGAAACCTCTGCTACTACCGTTGGTGGGATGAGCGACGGTGTCGGATTCCGGTCGCTCGCCGACCAGGTGCGGGACTGGCCCGACGAGCGATTGAGCGCGCTGCTGCGCGCTCGCCCCGACCTGGCCACCCCGGTACCGCAGGACTCCGGGCAGCTCGCCTCCCGCGCGGCGACCCGGGCCAGCGTGGCGCGGGCGCTCGACGGGCTGACCCACTTCGAGCTGTCGGTGCTGGGCGCGGTGATGTCCTCGCAGCCGGTGGCCGTGGCAGACCTGGAGGCGCGTGGGCTCGGGCCGACTCTGGCGCTGCTGGCCGACCGCGCGCTGGTGTGGTCCTCGACGGCCGGACTGCGGGTCGTGGGCGGAGTGGCGGAGGTGCTGACGACCTTCCCGACGTCGACCTCCCCGACTCCTCCCGAGGTGCCGACCACCCCGCGCGAGGCCGGCCTGGTCGACAAGGTGGCCGCGGCCGCGGCGTTCGAGGCGGTACGACGCACCGAGCTGATGCTCGACGGCTGGGGTGCCGCACCGCCGGCCGCGCTGCGCTCCGGAGGCCTGTCGGTCCGCGACCTGCGGGCTCTGGCCGCCCGGCTGCACGCCGACGAGCCGGCCGCGGCGCTGCTGGCAGAGCTGGCGGTGGCGGCCGGGCTCGCGTCGACCGCCCCCGACGGCGACGGCAACCCGTGCTGGCTGCCGACCGACCTGTTCGACTCCTGGTCCTCGCAATCGGCCGAGGAGCGCTGGGCGCTGCTGGCCCGTACCTGGCTGACGATGCCGCGTACGCCCTCGCTGGTGGGCTCTCGGGACGTGGCCGGCAAGGTGGCCAACGCGCTCGCTCCCGAGCTGGTCGACCCCATCGTGGCGGAGACCCGGCGGCTGGTGCTGGAGGCGCTGGCGGCGCTGCCGCCGGGAGTAGTGCCGGCGGCAGGCACGGGGACGCCGGGAGTGGTCGCCCGGCTGGCCTGGCTGCGGCCGCGGCGGCCGCGGCACCGGGCCGACCAGGTGGTACAGGTGCTGACCGAGGCGGCCGCGCTGGGGGTCACCGGGCTGGACGGGCTGGCGTCGTACTCCCGGGCGCTGCTCGACGGCTCGACCCCGGCTCTTGCCGACCTGCTGCCGGAGCCGGTCGATCACGTACTGCTGCAGGCCGACCTGACCGCGGTCGCTCCCGGGCCGCTGGAGCCGGCGCTGGGCCGGCAGCTGCAGCTGCTCGCCGACGTGGAGTCGCGCGGCGGGGCCACCGTCTACCGGTTCACGCCGGCGTCGGTGCGGCGCGCCCTCGACGCCGGCTGGAGCGCGGCCGAGGTCCATGCCTTCCTGGCTGCGGCGTCCCGGACGCCGGTGCCGCAGCCGCTGACCTACCTCGTCGACGACGCCGCGCGCACCTACGGCTCCATCCGGGTCGGTCACGCCGAGGCGTTCCTGCGGGCCGACGACGAGACCGCCCTCATCGAGCTGCTCCACCACCCCCGGGCGGCGACCCTGGGGCTCCGGCGGATCGCGCCCACGGTGCTGATCTCCAGCACTCCGCTAGACGTACTGCTCCCCCGGCTGCGCGAGCTCGGTGCGGCACCGGTGGTGGAGGCGGCCGACGGCACCGTGCACGTCGCCCGGCCCGACCAGCTCCGGGCACGGACACCCCGGGAGGCCCGCCGGCCGTTGGCCGTCTCCGCCCGGGAGGGTGCCCGGGTGGCCGCCGTCGTCACCGCGATCCGTGCCGGTGACGCCGCCGCCGCGACCCGCCCCCACCGCGACCAGCTCACTCCGGCCGACGCGCTCGCGGTGCTGCGCGCCGCCGCCGACGCCGGCGAGGACGTGGTGATCACCTACGTCGACAACCACGGCACCATCACCGACCGGGTAGTGACGCCGCACCGGGTGGAGGGTGGACAGTTGGTGGCGCAGGATCACCGGGCCGACGACGTACGTGCCTTCGCGGTCCACCGGATCCGCGACGTGCGCTCCCTGGACCAGGGCCAGTCGGGGGCTGAGGCCGCTTCCGGGAAGCGCTGATCGACGGCGCCGCAGCCGGGATCGACCAGCGACTCTAGAGTGGGCGCCATGTCGCTGCTGATCGACCGTGAGGGGGCCGTCGAGACCTGGACCCTCAACCTGCCGGACCGGCGCAACCCGATCTCCGACCTGCCCATGATCGATGCGCTGGTCGACGCGCTGGCCCGCATCGACGGCGATCCCGGGGTGCGCGTGGTGATCCTCACCGGCGCGGGGTCGGCGTTCTCCTCCGGAGGTGACGTCAAGGCGATGGCCGAGCGGGCCGGGATGTTCGGCGGCAGCGAGGCCGACGTCGCCGCCGGCTACCGCGACGGCATCCAGCGGATCCCGCGGGCCTTCGCCGGCTGCGGCGTGCCGATCATCGCGGCGGTCAACGGCCCGGCGGTCGGCGCCGGCTGCGACCTGGCATTGATGTGCGACCTGCGGATCGCCTCGACGTCGGCGTTCTTCGCCGAGTCGTTCGTGAAGGTGGGGCTGATTCCCGGCGATGGTGGCGCGTTCCTGCTGCCGCGCGTCGTGGGCGCCGCCCGGGCGGCCGAGATGGCGCTGACCGGCGACCGGGTCTCCGCCGAGCAGGCGCTGGCCTGGGGGCTGGTGTCCGCGGTGGTGCCGCCGGACTCGCTGCTGGAGTCCGCCCGGGCCCTCGCGGAGCGGGTGGCGGTCAACCCACCGACGGCGGTGCGGGCCACCAAGCGGCTGCTCCGCGAGGTCGCCGGGCTCGGTCTGGACGAGGTGCTCGACCGGTCCGCGGCCCTTCAGGCGGCGCTGCACCAGACCGCCGACCATGCCGAGGCCGTCGCCGCCTTCGTCGAGAAGCGGACGCCGGTCTTCCCCGCCTTGTGACCAGAGAGTGACCTCAGGGACCACGAATCCTTCACAAGGCCTACGCCGCTCGCGGCACGCCGAGCATCGCCAGGTCCCGGGCGACGCTGTCCTGCTCGTCGCGCAGCTCGCGGCTGGTGCAGCGCACGACCAGCCGGTCCGGCGAGGTGAGCGCCCGCTGCCTGGCGATGTCCTCCTCCCAGCTCTCGGCGTCCATGTGGAAGCCGCCGTCGACCTCCAACACCAGGGTCCGGCCGTCCGGGAGCCGCCACTCGCAGTCGGTGAACCGCCATCGTCCGGTGCTGTCGCGGCGCTTGACCTGACGGGTCGGCAGGGCGAGCCCGTAGGTCCGGCACATCCGCGCCACGTCGATCTCGGCGACGGACTGGGCGCCGCCCGAGATGTCCGCGAGGGTCACGCGCAACAATGGGGCGCGGCGCAGCGGCGCCAGCTTGTCGAGCCATCCGGCCAGTGCCTCGGGGGTCGTCAGCTGTTGCTGGACCACGGCCGCGAGCACACCCCGGGCCGCCCGCTCCGAGGGCCCGCGCGCGGCCGCGAGCAGCACCGCCGGCTCGAGGCGACAGCGCGGCGGCTGCCGCTCGGCGTCGCGCAGCGTGGCGGTCCGTCGGGTGCGCACGAACTCGACGCCCTCGACCGGAGAGGGCCGGCCGTTGCCATAGGGCAGCAGGATGGTGACCACGTCACGCCGCCAGTTCCGCAACCCGGCCAGCTCGGCGGCGGTCAGGCCGCCGACCATCGCCCCGGGGCCGCCATGGAGCACGCCGGCCCACATCAGCTGGTCGCGCGTCAGCGTCCCGGTGAAGGTGGCGACGACCAGGGACGACACCAGCTGCCAGCGCTCGCTCCGGACCCGGTGCGCCACCGCCCACCGGTCGACTCCGGCAGCGGCGAGCTGGGCGCGAGTGATCACACCGGCCTGCGCCACCGCCGTCCCACGCCACTCCTCGGCTGCCATGACTCCATGCTCGGACGCCGAGCCGTCGACCGCGACTCGCTTTCCACAGCCGGCGCCTTGTGACCAGAGAGTGACCCGGGGGACCACGAATCCTTCACAACCCTCCGTAGGCTGGTCGTCGTGGATGGCCCCCTGATCGTGCAGTCGGACAAGACGCTGCTGCTGGAGGTGGACCACCCCGCAGCGGCCGAGGCGCGCAAGGCGATCGCGCCGTTCGCGGAGTTGGAGCGCTCGCCGGAGCACATCCACACCTACCGGCTGACCCCGCTCGGGCTGTGGAACGCCCGCGCCGCCGGCCATGACGCCGAGCAGGTCATCGACGCGCTGCTCGCCCACTCCCGCTACGCCGTCCCGCACAACCTGCTCGTCGACGTCGCCGAGACGATGGCCCGCTACGGCCGGCTGCGGCTGGAGAAGCACCCCGTCCACGGGCTGGTGCTGGTCTCCAACGACCGGCCGGTGCTGGAGGAGGTGCTGCGGGCGAAAAAGGTCGCCGGGATGCTCGGCAACCGACTCGACGACACCCTGCCTGACGAGTGGGGCGTGCTGGTGCACCCCTCCGAGCGCGGCAACCTCAAGCAGGCGCTGCTCAAGCTCGGCTGGCCGGCCGAGGACTACGCCGGCTATGTCGACGGCGAGAGGCACCCGATTGCGCTGGACGAGTCGAACTGGACGCTGCGGCCCTACCAGCGCGAGGCGGCCGAGTCGTTCTGGCACGGCGGCTCCGGGGTCGTCGTACTCCCCTGCGGCGCGGGCAAGACCCTGGTCGGCGCGGCCGCGATGGCGCACGCCTCGGCGACGACGCTGATCCTGGTCACCAACACGGTGAGTGCGCGGCAGTGGAAGGACGAGCTGGTACGGCGGACCTCGCTGACCGAGGACGAGATCGGCGAGTACTCCGGGTCGGTCAAGGAGGTCAGGCCGGTCACCATCGCGACGTACCAGGTGCTCACCACTCGCCGGAAGGGCGCCTATCCCCATCTGGAACTGCTGGACGCGCGGGACTGGGGGCTGATCGTCTACGACGAGGTGCACCTGCTGCCCGCGCCGATCTTCCGGATGACCGCCGACCTGCAGGCGCGGCGCCGGATCGGGCTGACCGCGACCCTGGTGCGCGAGGACGGCCGGGAGGGCGACGTCTTCTCACTGATCGGCCCGAAGCGGTACGACGCCCCGTGGAAGGACATCGAGGCCCAGGGCTGGATCGCGCCCGCCGACTGCGTCGAGGTGCGGGTCTCGCTGCCGAACTCGGACCGGATGGCCTACGCCGTCGCCGACCCCGAGGAGCGCTACCGGCTCGCCGCCTGCGCCCGCGAGAAGGTCTCGGTCGTCCGCTCGCTGGTCACCGCCAACGCCGGCCGGCCGACCCTGGTCATCGGCCAGTACCTCGACCAGCTCGCCGAGCTCTCCTCCGCCCTCTCGGCACCCGTGATCACCGGCGAGACCACGATCAAGGAGCGGCAGCGGCTCTTCGAGGAGTTCCGCTCCGGCGCGCTGGACCTCCTGGTGGTCTCGAAGGTCGCCAACTTCTCCATCGACCTGCCCTCGGCCGAGGTGGCCATCCAGGTCTCCGGCTCGTTCGGCTCCCGCCAGGAGGAGGCCCAGCGCCTCGGCCGCCTGCTCCGCCCCGGCACTGATCCCAACTCCGGGGCGAGCAAGGTGGCCCGCTTCTACACGATCGTCTCCCGCGACACCGTCGACGCCAACTTCGCCCAGAACCGCCAGCGCTTCCTGGCCGAGCAGGGCTACGCCTACCGGATCGTCGACGCCGACGACCTCGCCGTCTGAATCCCCGCTGAGGCGGGGAACAACAACAGAATGAACGGCGCCCCCAGCCTCACCGCTCAACTGGTCTCGGCCGGGCGATAGCCCGCCACCGAGACCCCTTGGAATCACTCATCGAGGCGTGACCACCGACGTCATCGGCCGGGCGCCGACGCCGCCCCGCCCGGGAGTGGGCTCACTCCTCGGGGGAGGCCGACGACGTCTCGGAGGGTTGCGGGAGCACGGTCCGTGAGGTCTCGTCGATCTCGGTCGTCAGTGCGTCGAGGTCGATAGTGGGTCCGTCCGCGAAGAGGTCGTGGACCGGTTGGGCGACGGCCTCCTGCAGCGAGTCCCATTCGTGGGTAAGCGGCAGGATGGTCATATTGCGCACGGTGTAGCTGTAGACGTCGGCGTGGAGGGGCTGCTCCAGCGGCTGCAGGAAGTCCTGGGAGAGGGCGACCTGCTGGTTGACCGGCACCAGATAGCCGGTCTGCGCGACCTGGGTCATCATCTGGTCCGAGGAGAGGGCGACCAGCAGGTCGGCGGCGTCCTCGATCCGCTTGGAGTCCTTGGACAGGCACAGGCCGGTGAAGTCGCCGACGGTGGCGGCGTGGTCGATCGACGGGAACGGCAGTACGTCGAAGTGGAGGCTCTTCACCTGGCGCAGCTCGGGCACCAGCGAGCGATCGCCGGCGATCATGCCGAGCCGGCCACGCTTGAACCAGTCCAGCGGGCTGCGCTTGGCGAGTTGCTGTGGAGTGAGGGTGAGGGCAGCATTGCGGAGCGTGCCGAGGGCCGTCCCGAGCGCCCCCCGGGTGCTGTCGTCGGAGAAGGCCAGCGAGGTCTGGTCGTCGTTGACGAGCTTGCCGCCGCCGGCGAGCACGAACGGCGCGATGCCGGTCAGCGTCTGGTCGAACCAAAACGCCCGGGCGCCCTTGCGCGCCGTCGAGGCGAACTCGGCGGCGGCGTTGAACTCGTCCCAGCTCCAACTGCGATTGGACGAGCCGGGCACCTCCAGCCCGGTCGCCTCCATCCGGGGGAAGTCGACCAGGTCGGTGTTGTAGTAGACGACCTGGGGCGAGACGCCGTACGGCATACACTGCAGCCGGTGCTCGGCGGAGAACGCCTCCAGCGCGGCCCGGGAGTACTCGTCGCCGAGGTCGACGGCGCGGGCGTCGAGGTAGTCGTCGACGGGCTCGACGGCGCCGGCGCTCCAGAGCTGCTCGAGGTCGCCACGGGAGATGAGGAAGACGTCGGGCAATGGCGCACCGGACTCGATGTCCTGCACCATCGCATCGTCGCTGGGCCAGGACTTGGTCGTCACGTCGGCGAGGTCGGTGCTGGCGTTGTAGGCACTCACCGTGCTGTCGTAGGCGGCGATCTCGGTGTCGTTGCCCCACACCCCGAAGGTCAGCTTCGCCGGGTCGTTGACCGGGGTGACCGAGGACGTCGACGAGCCCGTCGACGGGGCGGGATCGGCCTGGCTGCTGCAGGCGGTGAGCATCGCCGACACGCACGCGATCGCCAGCACCCCGCGCACCCGACCCATGACACCTCCGTTGCAGACAAGCCTTTCTACCCTACCGAGTCACGTCCTCGGCTCGTCGAGAGCGTGGAACCGGGCCGCCGCCCGGACCACCAGCCGGAAGATCTGCTCATCGAGGGCGGCTCCCTCGCGGCGTACCTTCGCGGGGTCCAAGACGATGAGGCGATCGAGCCGAACCTCGCTGGGCCGGCGCTCGCGGTCCCAGCCGCCCGCGCCGACGTCCATCCAGTAGCGGCCCCAGCGTGCCTCGTCGGCGGCGTCGCGGTCATGGTCCTTGCTGGTCAGCATCAGGCCGTAGAGGACCACGTCGTCGCGGCCGATGAGCAGCACCGGCCGGTCCTTGCCCTGACTCGGGTCGTCCTCGTAGGCCACCCAGGCCCAGACCACCTCACCCGGGTCCGGCAGGCCGTCGTGGTGCGGGGTGTAGCTGACCCGGAACCGTCCGGAGAGGCGACTCGTGAGCCGGCCGAGCCAGCCGCGAGGAGTGTGCACGCCGGACCGGGAGCGCCTCACGGCGCAAGGCCGCTCGTAGCGGCTGATTTTGGGACCCGGGGCTGCCACAGCCCGGCGTGCACGGTCAATGTAACCCCCTCAGGCCAACCGATGCTCCATTTCGGCATGACCGGCCTCCTCCAGCTGCTCGGCGAGGGTGAGCATACGGCTGACCTCGTCGTGGCCGGCCTCGTGCAGCGCGGCGCGGCCGTGGGCGATCACCCGCGCGAACGCGGCGGCCCGGAACAGCACGTCCGCGAAGTCGCTGTCGGCGATGCCGCGCAGCACCTCGTCGGCCATCTTCCTGATCTCGCCGGGGCCGGGTGGCTCGGCGACGCCGGCGACCACCCTCGCGACGGGAGCGTGGAGCCGACCGGCCTCGAACTCGCGGGCGGCGCTGACCGGATCGCGGTGTACCCAGTCGCGCAGCAGGAACAGTCGCCACAGACAGCCGGCCAAGGTGTCGGCGGGAGCGCCCGACCAGACCTCGGCGATCGTCTCGATGCCGTCGGTCTCGGCCAGGTGAAGGATCCGCTCGGCGACCTCGTCGTCGGCGCCCCGGGCGCCGCGCACCAGCAGGGTCGCCGCCCGGTCGGCCGCCTCCCGGACCAGCGCGGGATCGGCGCCACTCTCGATGGCCTCGAAGAACCTGTCACCCGGCGTCATCGGGCGGTGGTGCTGACGGGTCACGGAGCGACGATACCGGTCCCGTCTGCGACTCCGAGGCCGACGGAAACCCCCGTACGCTTCCGTCGACCTCGGCGTCTGCCGGAATGGCTACCCTTCAGTAAGGGGCGCTAAACCTGTGGGCCGAGGAATTTTCGGATCCGTGCGTCGGAAACCGTCACGGCGGTGCCGAGCTGCTGGGCCCAGAGGCTGACGCGGTACTCCTCGAGCAGCCAGCGCACCTCGCGCAGCCGCGGCCCCGGGGGCCGGCCCTCCGGCAGCGCGGCGAGCTGGTGGAGGTAGTGCTCCTGCAGGTCGCGGACCCGTGCCATCAGGTCGGCGTCGGCGCGGGGGCTCGCGTCGAGCTTGTCGCGGCGGGCGCGGAGCGCGGCGAGGTACGTCGGATAGCGCCGCAGCCAGGTCGACCCGGCCTCGGCGACGAAGCCGCCGGAGGGGGCGGCGGGAGCGAACAGCCGGTCGAGCTGGGCGCGCATGTCGGTGATCGCCGGCAGCTGGTAGACGTCGACCCGGCCGGAGAGCGCCTTGTCGGCCTCCCGGTAGCCGGCCAGTGCCCGCAGCGCGTCGGCCAGCACCGCCCGGACCGCGGCCTCCTGGTCCGCGGCGAAGGCGGCGCGCAGGACGTCGTACTCCTGCTCGGAGCGAGCCGGCGGCCGGGCGTCGACGACGGCGCGGGCGACGGCGGCGCGGCAGTCCTCGACCAGGTCGAGCGCCGTCGGGTAGGAGGTCGCGGTGAGCGCCAGCTTGTCGGCGGTGGGGAGCGCGTCGAGGATCCGTCGTGCCGGCGACGAGGTGGAGAGCAGCAGCAGCCTGGCCACGCCGAGCCGGTGGCGGGCCTCGGCCTCGTCGGTGGTGCCGACCACGCGCAGCCCCACCGAGCCCTGCCCGCTCGGGGGCAGCTCGTCCACCAGACAGGGGTGGACGGTGACCTCGTGGCCGGCGCGCCGCTCCGTCACCGTCGGGGCCAGCGCGCCGAAGGTCCACGTGGTCTGCCCGGTGGCGGAGAGGCCGGCGTCGGCGGCGACCTCGGCGATCGCCCGGTCGAACTCCCCACGCAGTGGCTCCTTGAGGGTGGCGAGGTCCTTGCCGCGGGCCTGCTCGCGTCCGTCCTCATCGAGGACCCGGTAGGTCGGTCGCAGGTGCTCGGGCACCTTGACCCAGTCCCAGGCCTCGCGCGCGATGACGACGCCGGCGCTCGCCCGCGCCCACCGCTCCAGCGCGTCGAGCAGCGGCTCCTCCCCCGGCGGTACGGCGGCCAGGAACTCGCGGGCCTTGTCGGGGGCCGGGACGAAGGAGACTCGCAGCGCCTTGGGCAGGCTGCGGATGAGGGCGGTGACCAGTTCCTCGCGCAGGCCGGGGACGTTCCAGGAGAAGTCGCCGTCGCCGACCCGGTTGAGGGTCGCCACCGGGATGTCGATGGTGACGCCGTCCTGCGCGGTGCCGGGCTCGAAGTGGTAGGAGATCGGGAAGGTCAGGCCGCCCCGACTCCCGGCCCCCTGCCACTGCTCGGGAAAGTCCGAGACGTCGACGTCGCGGGCCAGCATGGCCGGGTCGAAGGTGAGCAGGTCGGGCTCCTCCCGACGCCTGGTCTTCCACCACTGGTCGAAGTGGGCGCCGCTGACGACCTCCGCCCCCACCCGCGCGTCGTAGAAGTCGAAGAGGGTCTCCTCGTCGACCACGATGTCGCGGCGGCGGGCCTTGTGCTCGAGCTCTCGTGCCTCCTCCAGCAACCGCTGGTTGTCAGCGAGGAACCGGTGGCTGGCCCGCCACTCCCCCTGGACCAGCGCGTGCCTGATGAACAGCTCGCGGGCCACCTCGCGGTCGACCCGGCCGTAGTTGACCAGCCGATCGGCGACGATCGGAACGCCGTACAGGGTGACCGACTCGCGAGCCATCACCGCTGCCCGGCGACGCGACCAGTGTGGCTCGGAGTAGGACCGCTTCACCAGGTCGCCGGCGAGCCGCTCGGCCCACTCGGGCTTGATCGCGGCGACCTGCCGGGCCCACAGTCTGCTGGTCTCGACCAGCTCGCCGGCCATCACGAAGGGCGGGTTACGGCGGTGCAGCACGCTGCCGGGGAAGACGGCGAACCTGGTGCCGCGGGCGCCGAGGTATTCCCGCGGGCCGGGTCGCCTGCCCTTGGGCTCGGAGCGGGCGCGCTCGTCGAGCATCCCGAGGTGGGAGAGCAGCCCGGAGAGCAGCGCCTGGTGGATACCGTCCTCGTCGGTTGCCCCGGAGTCGGGCAGCGCGGCGGGCCTGCCGACCTCGATCCGCATCTCCTTGCAGACCTGCCGCAGCTGCGACTCGAAGTCCTGCCACTCCCGCACTCGCAGGTAGTGCAGGTGCTCGCGCACGCACATCCGCCGGAAGGCGCTCGAGGAGAGCTCTCGCTGCTGCTCCTTGAGGTAGCGCCACAGGTTGAGCCAGGTGAGGAAGTCGCTCGACTCGTGCTTGAACCGGGCGTGCGACTGGTCGGCGGCCGCCTGGCCCTTGGGGTCGTCGGGGCCGGGCCGCTCGCGGGGATCCTGCAGGCTCAGCGCGGCGGCGATCACGATCACCTCGCGCACACAGCCGAGCCGCTCCGCCTCGAGGATCATTCGGGCCAGCCGGGGGTCGATGGGCAGCCGGGCCAGCCGGCGGCCGAGCTTGGTGAGCCGGCCGCTCTGCCCATTTCCGGGGGCAAGCGCCGCCAGCTCCTCCAGCAGCTGGACGCCGGCCGTCACGTTGCGTCGGTCGGGCGGCTCGACGAAGGGGAACCGGTCGATCTCGCCCAGCCCGAGCGAGGCCATCTGCAGGATGACCGAGGCCAGGTTGGTGCGCAGGATCTCGGGCTCGGTGAACTCCGGGCGGGCCCAGAAGTCCTCCTCGCTGTAGAGCCGGATCGCGATGCCGGCCTCGACCCGGCCGCAGCGGCCGGAGCGCTGGTTGGCGCTGGCCTGCGAGATCGGCTCGATGGGCAGTCGCTGGACCTTGGTGCGGGCGGAGTAGCGACTGATCCGGGCGACGCCGGTGTCGATGACATACCTGATGCCGGGCACGGTCAGCGAGGTCTCGGCGACATTGGTGGCGAGCACGATGCGGCGGCCCCCCAAGGATCCTGCGCTGTGTGGGGAGAAGACCCGGTGCTGGTCGGCGGCGGAGAGCCGGGAGTAGAGCGGCACGATCTCCACCAGCCCCTTGCTCGGGTCGATCCGGAGCGCGGCGGTCAGCGCGTCGGCGGTGTCGCGGATCTCCCGCTCGCCGGGCAGGAAGACCAGGATGTCGCCGGGGCCCTCGGCGGAGAGCTCGCGTACGGCGTCGACGATCGCCTCGGTCTGGTCCCGGACCACCGGCTCGCCGTCCTCGTCGGTCTCCGGCAGCTCGACCAGCGGCCGGTAGCGGACCTCGACCGGGAAGGTGCGCCCGGACACCTCCACGATCGGCGCCGGCCCGCCCGTCCGCAGATCTGAGAAGTGGGCCGCGAACCGGTCGACGTCGATGGTCGCCGAGGTGATGATCACCTTCAGGTCGGGCCGGCGCGGCAGCAGTCGCTTGAGGTAGCCGAGCAGGAAGTCGATATTGAGCGAGCGCTCGTGGGCCTCGTCGATGATGATCGTGTCGTAGCGACGCAGCTCCCGGTCGCGCTGCAGCTCGGCCAGCAGGATGCCGTCGGTCATCACCTTGACCCGTGAGGCGGCCGACGTACGGTCGGTGAACCGCACCTGGTAGCCCACCAGCTCGCCGAGCTCGCCGCCCAGCTCCGTGGCGATCCGCTCGGCCACCGACCGAGCCGCGATCCGGCGCGGCTGGGTGTGGCCGATCATCGCGCCGCCGGCGCCGCGGCCGAGCTCGAGGCAGATCTTGGGCAGCTGGGTGGTCTTGCCCGAGCCGGTCTCGCCGGCGATGACGACGACCTGGTGGTCGCGGATCGCGGCCGCGATGTCGTCCTTGCGCTGGGTGACCGGCAACTGCTCGGGATAGGTGATCGCCAGCGCCTCGGACACAGTGGGACATTCTCCCATCGCGCGCCAGCCGGTTTGCTAATCTCGCCTCTGATGGCGGTGGGGCTCGCCGACAACCGCAGCGCCCGACAGCGTCGGATCTGCCAACAGTCCCTGCCTTGCGTTCGACGAGCAACGGTAGGAGAGCCATGTCCGCTGACGAGCAGTTCCCGGGCGTCGACCCGGACATCGACCTCAGGGTCGCCCAAGAGCGCCAGGAGCTCGACCGGCCGGCGCCCATCCTCGTCGTCATCTCTCTGGGCGGCATCCTCGGAGCCACGGCGAGGTACGCCGCCTCGCGGCTGTGGCCCGCCGACGGCTTCCCGTGGACCACGCTGGCGGTCAACGTGACCGGCTGCCTGCTGTTGGGCGTCCTGATGGCCTGGCTCGCCAATCTCGAGCGACCCCATCCCTTGCTCAGGCCGTTCCTCGGGGTCGGCATCCTGGGCGGCTACACCACCTTCTCCACCTTCGCCGAGGAGACACGAGTACTGCTGAGCGACGGACACGCGGGGCAGGCGCTCGGCTATGTCGTGCTCAGCGTCGCGGGCGGGCTGGCCGCCGTACTGGCGGGCCGCATCCTCCTCGCCCCGTTGCCGGCGAAGGAGATGTCGTGACCGCCTTCCTGTGGGTCGCCCTCGGCGCGACGCTGGGGGCGCCGGCGCGCTATCTGGTCGATCGCGCCGTGCAGTCGACCCACCAGACCCGGATGCCGTTCGGAACCCTGGCCGTCAACGTCCTCGGCTCACTGGTCCTCGGGCTCCTGGTCGGCGCCGAGACCGGTACGACGGCGGCCTTGCTGATCGGCACCGGCTTCTGCGGAACGTTGACGACCTTCAGCACGTTCGCCTTCGAGACGGTGCGGCTCATCGACGGCAAGTCCCCCGCGGTCGCGTTCGCGAATCTGGCGGGCCAACTCGCCGGCGGACTGGCAGCGGTCGCGCTCGGCTATCTCGCAGGCAGCGCGCTCTGATCCTCCTCGGCCTTGGCGCACGCCCGCCCCGGGCAGGGGCCCGGGACCAGCACCAGCGCGACACAGAGCAGCGCGACGGCCACGAAACCGTCGAGCCACCAGTGGTTGGCGGTGACCACGACCACGGCCACGGTGACGACGGCGTGGATGCGGGCCAGGAAGCCCAGCCACCACGGCCCGGTGCGGGTGACGACGACGGCGATGAGCACCGCCCAGCCGATGTGCAGGCTGGGCATGGCCGCGAACTGGTTGGCGACCTCGCCCATGGAGCCCTTGTAGGCCGAGGGGCCGATCGTGTTCATGGTGTCGATGAAGCCCCACTGCGGGAACATCCGCGGCGGCGCGGTCGGCATCAGCAGGTGGATGACCAGGGCGAAGGCCGTCAGCAGCGCGAGCAGGTTGCGGGCCCAGCGGTATTCGGGGAAGGGGCGGAAGAAGTAGCCGAAGAGCAGGAACGCCACGGTGAGCGGGAAGTGGACGCCGATGTAGTAGAGGTTGGCCATCCGGAAGAGGGTCTCGGAGCCGACCAGCGCCTGCAGGCTCGCCTCCGAGGGCAGCTGCAGCACCTGCTCGAGGTGGTGCACGGTCTTCGCGTTGCCGAACGCCGTCGCCCGCTCGCCGGAGGCCAGCACCCGACCCCAGTGGTAGCCCATCCAGAGCAGCGTCACCAGGGTCAGCTCTCGACCGGCGCGCAGCACCGCAGCACTCAACCCGGAGCGTCTCTCCAGTTGAGCGCGGCAGGCGGCGAGGTCGATCAAGGGCAGATCCTCGCAAGTCGACGACATGGCATCCGTCCCATACCCGCCATCGACGCGTGTGGAACCTATGAAATTCCTATCAGAGCGGGCAAGGCGGACACCAGCAGGGACAGCAGCTCGGCTCGGGTCATCTCGGTGGGCTCGGTCTTCCACACGATGACCAGCTCCTCCGCCATCGCCTGCCAGCCCCTGACCAGCAGCCGATGGGGCGCGGTGTCGGGGATCAGATCGGGGGCGGCGGCGAGGATCCTGTCGGTCAGCGCGGCCCGGGCCGAGTCGTAGATCTCGCTCATCACGGCGTTGCCGCTCTTCGCGCCGCGCACCAGCGACAGATAGCCGGCGAGGTTGTGGTCCACGAAGTCGACGTACGCCGCGATGGCAGCGCCCAGCCGCTCGATCGGGTCGGCGATCTCCGGCAGGTCGGTGCGCTCCATCAGGTCCTCGGCGGCCCGCCTGATGACCGCCTCCTGGAACTGCACCAGACCGCCGAAGTAGTGGTAGAGCAGCCCCCGTGAGATGCCCGCCTCGTCGGCCAGCAGGTCGACCGAGATCTCCTGGAAGGACCGGGTCGACAGCAGCCTGACGCCGAGGTCGAGCAGTTGCTCCTTGCGCTTGGCGGGAGAGAGTCGAGTGCGCACCCCCGCACTCTATTGACATCTGTTCAATAACGCCAGTACGGTCCCTTCCCATGACCACAGCTCCGCCGAGAGGTCCCGAATCGCCCTCCGAGAGGTCCCAGATGGCCCGACCTGTCGACCACGTCATCGTCGGCGCCGGCTTCGGCGGCCTGTGCGCGGCGATCAAGCTCGACGAGGACGGCGAGCGCGACTTCGTCGTCATCGATCGCGGTGACGAGGTCGGCGGCACCTGGCGCGACAACGACTACCCCGGTGCCGCCTGCGACGTGCCCAGCCAGCTCTACAGCTACTCCTTCGCGCCCAACTCCGAGTGGTCGATGAGCTTCTCCCCGCAGCCGGAGATCCTGGCCTACATCCACCGAGTCGCCGAGTGGGCCGGCGTGCTGGACCGGGTCGTGCTGCGCACCACCGTCACCGCGGCCGACTGGGACGAGGACCGGCAGCGCTGGATCGTCACCGCCGAGGGCACAGCGGGCACGACGACGTACGTCGCCCGCACCCTCATCGTCGGCCCCGGCCCGCTCTCCGAGCCCCGGCTGCCCGACATCCCCGGCATCGAGTCGTTCGAGGGCGAGCTCTTCCATTCCGCCCGGTGGCGTCACGACGTCGACCTGACCGGCAAGCGGGTCGCCGTCATCGGCACCGGCGCCAGCGCCATCCAGATCATCCCGGAGATCCAGCCGATCGCCGGTCACCTCGACGTCTACCAGCGCACCGCGCCCTGGGTCATCCCCCGCAACGAGCACCACTACACGCCGCTGGAGAAGCTCGCCTTCCGCCACGTGCCCGGCCTGCAGAAGGCGGCCCGGACGGCGATCTACTGGGGCCGCGAGCTCTACGTGCCGGCCTTCACCAAGGCTCCCGGGCTGGCCGCGCCCGCCAAGACGATGGCGCTGCGCAACATCCGCCGGGGCATCAAGGACCCCGAGCTGCGCCGCAAGGTCACCCCGACCTACGAGATCGGCTGCAAGCGCATCCTCATCTCCAACCGCTACTACCCCGCGCTCGACGCCGACAACTGCGACCTGGTCACCGAGGGGATCGAGCGCATCGAGGGCAACGCGATCATCGGCCGCGACGGCACCCGCCGCGAGGTCGACGTGCTGATCGTGGCCACCGGCTTCGAGACCACCGACATCCCGGCCGCCCACATCGTCCGGGGCCGCGGCGGCGAGCTGATGGCCGACCGCTTCGCCCGGACCGGCATGGCGGCGTACAAGGGCTCGACCATCCCGGGATTCCCCAACCTGTTCTTCGTGATCGGCCCCAACACCGGGCTGGGCCACTCCTCGATGGTGTTCATCATCGAGTCGCAGGTGCAGTACATCCGCGACGCGCTGCGCACCATCCGGGTCAACGAGTTCGCCACCGTCGAGCCGACCGAGGCGGCCTTCGAGGAGTGGAACGCCGACCTGCAGCGCCGGATGTCCACCACCGTCTGGAGCACCGGCGGCTGCTCGTCGTGGTATCTCGACGAGCACGGCCGCAACACCACGCTGTGGCCGCGCACCACGTTCATGTTCCGCCATCTGCTGCACACCTTCGACGTCGAGAGGTACGTCGTCGGGGCAGCCGAGCCCGCCGAGCTGGAGGTCGTCACAGCATGAAGTCGCTGAAGGACAAGGTCGTCGTCGTCACCGGGGCCGGCTCCGGCATCGGCCGAGCGCTGGCGATCAACCTGGCCCGCCGGGGCGCGCTGCTGGCGCTCTCCGACGTCAACCAGCAGGGGCTCGACGAGACCGCCTCGCTGCTGCCCGCCGGCACCTCGGTGCACACGGCACTGCTGGACGTCGCCGATCGAGCGGCCTTCACGGCGTACGCCGCGGAGGTGATCGAGCACTTCGGGGGGGTCAACGTCGTCGTCAACAACGCCGGCGTGGCGCTGTCCGGACGGGTGGCCGACCTGGAATGGCAGGACATCGACTGGATCATCGGGATCGACTGGTGGGGCGTCGTACACGGCACCAAGCTGTTCCTGCCCGCGATCATCGAGTCCGGCGACGGCCACGTCGTCAACATCTCCTCGCTCTTCGGCCTGCTGGCCATGCCCGACCAGGCGTTCTACAACGCCGCCAAGTTCGCGGTCCGCGGCTTCACCGAGGCGCTCCGCGAGGAGATGCTGATCGACGGCCACCCCGTCGGCGTCACCTCGGTGCATCCCGGCGGGATCAAGACCGCCGTCGCCCGCAGCGCCCGGGTCTCCAGCCGCGACGACCAGGTCGCGACGGCCAAGTTCTTCGACGAGAAGCTGGCCCGGATGTCGCCCGAGCGGGCCGCCGAGATCATCGTCCGCGGCATCCTCAAGAACCAGGCCCGGGTGCTGGTCGGCCTCGACGCCCACGCGTTGCACAACTTCGCGAAGTTCACCGGCTCCCGCTACCAGGACATCGTCGCGATCGGTGCCAAGTTCGTGATGCCGAAGAAGACTCCCTGACCCGCTTGGTGCGTGGGAGGCTGAGACATGCGGATCGCCTTCCATGCCTCCCCCGAGCCGACGCTCGGCGTCGAGTGGGAGCTGGCGCTGGTCGACCGGGCCAGTCGCGACCTGGTCAACAACGCGCCGCACCTGTTCGCACGGGCCAAGGCCCGGATGGCGGATCCCTCGCGGGTCCATGCCGAGTTCATGCGCAACACCGTCGAGCTGGTGACGGGGGTCTGCGGCACCGTCCCGGAGGCGATCGGCGACCTGCGCCAGACGCTGGAGTCCGTCGTACCCGCCTGTGACGAGCTGGGCATCGACCTGCTGGGCGCGGGCACCCATCCGTTCGCGTCCTGGTCGTCCCAGGTGCTCTCGCCGGGCCCGCGCTACGAGAAGCTCGTCGACCGCACCCAGTGGTGGGGCCGGCAGATGCTGATCTGGGGCGTCCACGTCCACGTCGGGCTGCCGGCGCCGGAGCGGGTGATGCCGGTGCTGGCCGGGCTGCTCACCTACTATCCCCACTTCCAGGCGCTGTCCGCCTCCTCGCCGATCTGGGCGGGCGTCGACACCGGCTACGCCTCCAACCGGGCGATGATGTACCAGCAGCTGCCGACCGCCGGGCTGCCGTTCCAGTTCGAGACCTGGGAGCAGTTCGAGTCCTTCACCGCCGACCAGACCACGACCGGGGTGATCGAGGACGTCTCGGAGATCCGGTGGGACGTGCGGCCCTCGCCGAGGCTGGGCACCCTGGAGAACCGGATCTGCGACGGCGTCGCCACCTTCGAGGAACTCGGCGCGCTGGTGGCGCTGGCGCACTGTCTGGTGGTCGACCTCGACACCCGGGCAAGCGCCGGCGAGCCGCTGACCACGCTGCCCCCGTGGCATGTGCAGGAGAACAAGTGGCGGGCGGCCCGCTACGGCCTCGACGCCATCGTGATCCTGGACGCGGACTCCGCCGAGCGGCCGGTCACCGAGGACCTCGCCGACCTCCTGGACCGGCTGGCGCCGACGGCGGAGCGGCTGGGCTGCGGCGCGGAGCTGGCCGCGGTGGCCGGGCTGGTCTCCGGTGGTGCGTCCTACCAGCGGCAGCGGCGGGTGCTGGCCTCGACCGGCGGCGACCTCGTCGCGGTGGTGGACTCCGTCGTGCGGGAGCTACGCGCCAGCCTGGGCTGAGATCATGGGGCCATGGCAGATCTCGACGTCCGGCTGGCGCGCTGGCGAGCCAAACGCTGGGCGATCGCACAGTGTGCGGTGGCCGCCGGGGTGGCCTGGCTGATCGCCGAGCAGGTGCTCGGCCACACCGCCCCGGTGTTCGCCTCGATCGCCGCCGTGGTGAGCCTGGGGACGTCGTACGGCCAGCGGCTGCGGCGGGTCGCCGAGGTCACCGTCGCGGTGGCGCTGGGGGTCCTCCTCAGCGATCTGCTGGTGCGCTGGCTCGGCGGCGGCGCGTGGCAGATCGTGATCATCGTCGGGCTGGCGATGTCGATCGCGGTCACCCTCAACGTCAGCCAGCTCTTCGTCAACCAGGCGGCCGTGCAGAGCATCTTCGTCGCCGGCCTGATCCCCTCGGCCGGCGCCGCGTTCACCCGGTGGACCGACGCGCTGGTCGGCGGCTGCGTCGCTCTCGTCGCGGCGACCGCGGTGCCGGCCGCGCCGCTGCGGCGACCCCGGCAGCAGGCCGCGGTCGTGGTGCGCAAGATCTCCTCGCTGCTGCGGGCCGCCGGCGAGGTCATCCTGGAGGCGGACCCGGTCCACGGCATGGCGGTGCTCACCGACGCCCGCGCCACCGACGGCCTCATCCGCGAGCTGCAGATGGCCGCCGACGAGGGCATGGCCGTCGTGGCGTCCTCGCCCTTCCGGGTGCGCCATCGTCCGCACGTACGACGGATGGCCGAGCTCGTCGACCCCCTCGACCGTGCCATCCGCAGCACCCGGGTGCTGGTCCGGCAGGTGGCGGTGGCCGCCTACCGGGGCCGGCCGATCCCGGAGTCGTACGCCGCACTGGCCTTCGACCTCGCCGACGCCACCGACTCCCTCGCCGACGACCTGGCCTCCCACGAGCTCGCCGACGGCGAGCTGGCCGAGGCCGCCCGGCCGGCGCTGCTGGCGGTCGGCGAGTCGTCAGGGCTGGTGGAGCGCTCCGAGGTGATCAATGCCGAGGTGGTGCTGGTGCAGCTGCGCTCGGTGATCGTCGACCTGCTGCAGCTGACCGGGATGGGGCAGTACGAGGCGACCGACGCGCTGCCGCCGACCCGGCCCGCCTAGCCCGGGCACCTGACGTTCCGCACGCTCGCACCGGCGTGTCGCGTGCAGAATGTCAGGTGCCCGGGACCAGGGAGGCGAGTCGCTGCCGCACGGCCGGCAGCAGATAGCGGCCGGTGTCGATGGTGGCGTCCAGGTCGCCGACGCTCGGCAGGCTGATGATGTCGGCGCCGAGCGCCACGTAGTCGAGCAGCGAGTCGGTGATGGTGTCCGGGGTGCCGACCAGCAGCGACGAGGCGCCGCCGGCACCGGCGATGCCGCGCGGGATCCACAGGTTGCGGTCGTGCCGCTCGGAGGCCGCGGCGATCTCCTGCAGCCGCACCGAGCCGACGTTGGTCCGCTGCTCCCCGGACGCCGCCCACTGTCGGCCCTCGACGCCGGCCACCAGCCGCTCGGCCTTGGCCCAGGCGAGTTCCTCGGTCGCGGCGATCACCGGCCGGAAGGTGACCCAGAACCGGATCTCGCCGGGGTCGCGGCCGACCTCCTTGGCGCGGGTCCGCACCCGCTCGATCTGCTCGGCCGTCTCGCGCAACGGCTCGCCCCAGAGCGTGAAGATGTCGGCGTACCTCGCCCCGGCGTCGATCGCCTCCGCCGAGGCGCCGCCGATGGAGATGGGCAGCGGGCCGCCCGAGAGTGGCTGGGAACCAGGCCCGAAGTCCTCGAACCGGTAGAACTCGCCCTGGTGCGAGATCGGCTCCTCGGCGGTCCAGATGCGGCGCAGCAGCTGGATGTACTCGGCCGAGCGGGCATAGCGCTCGGCCTTGTCGAGGTAGTCGCCCTGCCGGCGCTGCTCGGCGTCGCTGCCACCCGAGATGATGTGGACGATGGTGCGGCCGCCGCCGAGCTGGTCCAGGGTCGCCAGCGCCTGCGCCGCGACGGTCGGGTGGGCGATATTGGGCCGCAGCGCCACGACGGTCTTGAGCCGGCTGGTCCGCGCCAGCACTCGCGAGGCCACCCCGAAGGGGTCGATGCCGTCGGAGCTGTAGCCGAGCAGGGTGTAGTCGAAGCCGTAGTCGTCGAGGGTGCGGGCGAACCGGTCGGCCGCGACGGGGTCGATCGACTTGCGCCGCGCCGCCCCCTTCTGGGTGATCCCCTGCAGAAACGAATGGACGAACTCGACCACCGGCTCGGCTCCTCTCCTGGCGTCCTCGACACGAGGCTAGGAAGTACGCCGACCCGGCGTCCAATACCAGATCCGGACCCTCACGCATCGCGTTGCGCGATCAGTGGCGCCGCTCGTCGAGTCCCCCGCCGAGCGCGGCGGCGACCGCCCGCAACCGGGCCCGGGTGATGTCTGCGACGCTCGCCAGCCCGGCGTTGAACGCGTTGGAGCCGACCCGGGTGGGCTCGGCGGAGTTGACCGAGAGGCAGCTGCGGGAGCCGCCGTCGGCGACATTGGCCAGCGCGACGGCGTGGCCGGTGGTGCCGGAGCCGGCGAAGAAGTCGATGACCCGGGCGTCGGCCGGCATGGTCGCCAGGATCCGGCGCACCAGCCCCGTCGGCTTGGGCGACTCGAAGACGTGCCCGACCAGTGCCTTGAGCTCGGCTACGGCGGTGTCGGTGGAGCCGATCTCCTCGGCCAGCCAGATGGTGCGCAGCTTCTTCCGGCGGCTCTGGCCGTCGGCGGCATGGAGCCAGTCGCGCTGGAAGACGTCGACCCGCTCGCCGTTCCGCCCCTTGACGAGCCGGCAGACCAAGTCGTCGGGGCGCTCCTCGATCAGCGGCCGGGACCAGCGCCACACCGCCGGGGAGCCGTCGCCGAAGACCGGCTTGATCGCCACGGAGCCCTCGAACGGCCTGGTCGCCACCCGCCCACTCGCCGGGTCGCCGTACACCTCGAAGGCGAGGGTGGGCGCGGTGACCGGGTTGAACTTCTTGTTGGTGTTGCGCAGCGGCAGGTGCCGGAACCGTCTCCCATCCCCCGCGGCCAACGGGAAGTCACGCTCGTCGACGAGGTCGGGGCTGCTGGCGTCGAGCGCACACGCCTTGGCGTCGCGGGCGTAGACCAGCACATACTCGTGTGAGGTCGCGAAGCCGCCGCCGAGCTGGCGGCCCTTGGGGTTGAGGTTGACCACGAGCTGCGCCAGGAAGCAGTCCTCCCCGAACACCTCGTCGAGCAGCAGCCGCAGGTGGGCCGCCTCGTTGTCGTCGATGCTGACGAAGATCGCGGCCCGCTCGCTCATCACCTCTCGCGCGGCCAGCAGTCGCGGCCGCATCATCGCCAGCCAGGCGTCGTGACGGCCCCACCTGTCGGCGTACGCGAAGTCGTTGCCGGTGTTGTAGGGCGGGTCGATGTAGACCAGGTCGAACCGCTCCCCCGCCGCCGCGAGCGCGTGGAGGACGTCGAGATTGTCGCCCTCGACGAAGGTGTTCCACGGCTCCACGGACTCAGGCTAATAGGGTGCGCCCGTGCCCCAGTTCACCCGCGCCGAGCTCGAGTCGTTCCGCGACGCCGTCGTCCCCGACCTGCTGGGGCCGGGCCTGAGGCTGCTCTTCGTCGGGATCAACCCCGGGCTGTGGACCGCGGCGACGCAGACCCACTTCGCGCATCCGGTCAACCGGTTCTATCCGGCGCTCTACGCCGCCGGCATCATCACCCGGCCGATCCAGCCCACCGGCATGTCCGACGAGGACCGCGCCCACCTGATCTCGCGCGGCGTCGGCATCTCCAACCTGGTCCACCGGGCCACCGCCCGCGCCGACGAGCTCTCCCGAGCCGAGCTGACCGAGGGCGGCGCCGCGCTGCAGGCACTGGTACGCCGGGAGCGGCCTGCGGTGGTGGCCATTGCCGGGATCACCGCCTACCGGACCGCCTTCGGCCTCCCCAAGGCGGCCGCCGGACCACAGCCGCCCGACCTGATCGGCGACTGGGGCGAGGCCGAGGTCTGGGTCGTCCCCAATCCGAGCGGCCTCAACGCCCACGAGACGGTCGCCTCACTGGCCAGGGCCTACGCCGAGCCAGCCCGCGCCGCCGGCCTCCTCTAGCCCTCCTCTAGCCCCCCTCTAGCCCGCGAGTCGGCAGAAGTGCTGGTCTGAGAGCCGCCGAGTCGGCAGAAGTGCTGGCTGTACGGAGCCCGAGTCGGCAGAAGTGCTGGCAGTCGACCTGCACTTCTGCCGACTCGCGCCCTCTGAGACCCGCACTTGTGCCGACTCGCGGGTTAGTTGAAGGAGTGGTCCTTGCCTGCGATGGTGAGGCCGTCCTGGACCACGAAGCCGTGGCCGGC
>NZ_JASGDQ010000131.1:0-13640 GCF_047607185.1 Nocardioides sp.
AACTCGCCGCCTGGGCCAGCGCCACCAACGCCGACCAACGCCAAGTCGACTGGAGATTCACCACCGCCGACGCCCGCATCAAACTCCGACACCTATACCCGGTGCTTTAGGAGCGACACCCTACTAGAGCCACCCTCAGCGCTCGATATAGTCGCAAGGGTGATCTTCAAGCGCGTGGGCGACGGGCGCCCCTACCCAGATCACGGCCTCTCCGCCAAGGAGTGGGCGAAGATCCCGCCGCGCCAGATCCGCCTCGACGAGCTGGTCACCACCAAGGACACCCTGCAGCTGGCGGCATTGCTCGACGAGGACTCGACGTTCTACGGCGACCTGTTCGCGCATGTGGTGGAGTGGCAGGGCGAGTTCTACCTGGAGGACGGCCTGCACCGCGCGTTGCGGGCGGCGCTGCAGCAGCGCCACGTCTTGCACGCCCGGGTGCACGCTCTCCAAGCGGTTGATCCGGGCGATACTCGGTAGGCTCCGGGGCCATGACCCAGGCACTGAAGTCGGCGACGACGCTAGGAGCGCTCGTCGTACTTCTCGTCCTGGCGGCGATATGGGGATGGTCCTCGCTGACCGAGCCGCTGCCGAAGCTGGCCGCGGCGCCGCCCTGCACCGAGACGGCCGTCAAGGCAGGCAACACGGTCACCACCGACGAGGTCACCGTCAGTGTCCTCAACGCCGGCAAGCGCGCCGGGCTCGCCGGCCGCACGATGGACGAGCTGCTGGCGCAGGGCTTCCACGAGGGCACCAGCGCCAACGCGCCGTCCGGCACCGACGTCGGCTACGCCCAGATCTGGACCGACGACATCGAGAGCCCGGCGGTGGCGCTGCTCAAGTCGCACCTGCAGCGCAGCAAGGTGGTCGACGGCGTGGACCTGACCGAGCTGGGCACCGTCGGGGTCGTGCTCGTCGTGGGCGACCGCTTCGACGCCGTCGGGGACGGCGCCCAGGAGGTCCAGGCGACCACCGACACCACCATCTGCTCGCCGGCGTCCTGACGGTTGTTGCTAGGGAAACGCTGATCAATCCCGCCTGCTGCGCGCCGCGATGCGGCACGCTGGCCGCGCCGCGGCCGCTCGACAGGCGCCCAGCCTGCCTTCGCGCCCGCGGCTTGCCAGCGCACTCGCCTCGCAACGCTCGCGACGGCGCCATTGATCAGCGTTTCCCTAGGACTCCAGCCACTGGGCCAGCCGGCCGTGCCGGCTCACTTGCCGCAGTCGTCGCTCGGTCCGCTCGCGCACCGCCCGTGGGGTGACGACGAGGACGTCGTCGCCGGAGCGCAGCACGGTACGACGCTCGGGCACCAGCGCGTTGCCGTCGCGGACGACGAGCGAGACCGAGGCGCCGGGCGGCAGCCGCAGCTCCCCCACCTCGACGCCGTGCATCCGCGACCTGGGGGTGATGTTGATCTGCAGCAGGTCCGCGGCGAGCCGCTCCAGCGGCGCCGCCTCGAGCTCGAGCGCGCGCGGGTCGGATGGCCGGGCGACGCCCAGCAGCCGGGCGACCAGCGGCAGCGACGGTGCGGTGAGCAGGGTGTAGACGACGACCATCACGAAGACGATGTCGAAGAGCCGCTCGGAGCCGGGCACTCCTTCGGCGAGCGGGATCGTCATCAGCACGACCGGGACCGCGCCGCGCAGCCCGGCCCAGGACAGGAAGGTCTTCTCCCGCCAGTCGAGTCGTTCCAGGATCGCGCTGAGGAAGACCGAGAGCGGCCGGGCGACCAGGGTCAGGATCAGCCCGGCCAGCAGCGCCAGCCCCACCACGCTCCAGGTGATGCGCTCGGGCGAGAGCAGCAGGCCGAGCATGACGAACAGGCCGATCTGAGCCAGCCAGGCGACGCCCTCGGCGAACGACCTGGTCGCGCCGCCGTGCGGCAGTTCGGCGTTGCCGAGCACGAGCGCGGCGACGTACACCGCCGCGAAGCCGCTGCCGTGGACCGCGGCCCCGGCGCCGTAGGCCAGGAAGGTGAGGGTGATGACGGCCAGCGGGTAGAGGCCGGAGGCAGGGAGCGCGGCCCGACGCATCAGCCAGGCGCCGCCGAAGCCGACGCCGAGGCCGATCAGCGCGCCGGCGACCAGCTCGTAGGCGATGATCCCGGCGACCACCCACCAGGAGTGCTCGTTGACCGCGCCCGAGGAGATCAGCCCGACCAGGACGACCGTCGGCGCGTCGTTGAGACCCGACTCCGCCTCCAGGGCGCTGGTCAGCCGCCGGGGCAGCGGCACTAGCCGCAGCACCGAGAACACCGCCGCCGCGTCGGTCGGCGCGGTGACCGCGCCGAGCAGCACCGCCAGCTGCCATTCGAGTCCGAGCAGATAGTGGCCCGCGACCGCGACCACGGCAACGGTGACGCCGACGCCGACCGTCGCCAGCGAGGCGCCCAGCCGCATCGAGCGTCTGACCTCGTGCCAGTGCGTGGCCAGGCCGCCCTCGGCGAGGATCAGCGCCAGCGCGGCGAAGCCGAGCGCGTGGGCGAGCTCGGCGTCCTCGAACCCGATGCCGAGACCGGCCTCGCCGAGCGCGACGCCCATCAGCAGGTAGACCAGCAGCGTCGGCAGCCCGGTGCGGGACGAGACCCGCACCGCCAAGATCGCGAAGAGGGTGACCGCCGACCCCACCAACACGAACTGGTCGAGCTGATGGACGTCGAAGCTCATGTCACCTCAATTCGGGGGTGGCGGGGTCTGATTCTAGCGGGCAACCTAGAGTCACGATTGTGAGTGCCCGACTGGCGGCGGCGGTGCGCGCCAATGTGCCGCCCTTCCACGTCATGGACATGATCGAGGCGGTGGCCGCCCGGCAGCGTGACCGCGGCGACGTGCTGAGCCTGCTGGCCGGGCAGCCGTCGACCGGTGCGCCCGCCGCCGTGGCCGATGAGGCGGTCCGGCTGCTGCGCTCCGGCGACCCGCTGGGCTACACCCCGGCGGTCGGGATCCCGGCGCTGCGCTCGGCCATCGCCGAGCACTACCTGGCGTCGTACGGCGTGCCGGTCTCGGCCGACGACGTGGTCGTGACGACCGGCGCGAGCGGCGGCTTCCTGCTGGCCTTCCTGGCCGCCTTCGACGCCGGCGACGTGGTCGCGATGTCGCGGCCCAACTACCCCTGCTACCGCAACGTGCTGGCGGCGCTCGGCTGCCGGGTCGTGGAGGTCGACGAGCTGAGCCTCGACACGCTGGCCGCGATCCCCGACCTCAAGGGCGTCATGGTCGCCTCGCCGGCCAATCCGACCGGCACCATGCTCGGCGCCGACGACCTCGCCGCGCTCGCCGGGTGGTGCGAGGCGCACGGCGTACGGCTGGTCTCCGACGAGATCTACCACGGCATCTCCTATGGCGCGGAGCGGTCGCACACCGCGTGGGAGACCAGCCGGGAGGCGATCGTGTTCGGCTCGTTCTCGAAGTACCACTCCATGACCGGCTGGCGCATCGGCTGGCTGCTCGCCCCGGCCCGGCTGCGTCGTACGGTCGAGGTGCTGACCGGCAACTTCACGATCTGCCCGCCCGCGCTGGCACAGCACGCGGCGGTCAAGGCGTTCACGCCGGAGGCGGCCGTGGAGCTCGACGGCCACGTCAGGAGGTACGCCGTCAACCGGGCGCTGCTGCTGGACGGACTGCCCCGGCTGGGGATCTCGCGACTCGCCCCGGCGGACGGCGCGTTCTACGTCTACGCCGACATCGGGCACCTGACCGACGACTCGCTGCGCTGGTCGCACGACCTGCTGGGCCGTACCGGCGTCGCGGTGGCGCCCGGCGTCGACTTCGACACCGTGGCGGGCGGGCGGTTCGTCAGGCTGTCGTTCGCCGGCGCGACTGCCGAGGTGGAGGCGGCGCTGGACCGGTTGTCCACAGGGCTGACCGGCTGAGGTTTCGCCTCCGCTGCTCCGGGGATCCAACTGATTGGGTGCCGCGGGGGCGCCGGTGGAGGTGACGAGATGTATGGAGACCCACGAGCGATCCGGCGGCTCGGCGGTGAGTTGCGCGCGCAGGCCCGGCGGGTCGAGGAGGAGGCCGACCGGCTGATCGCCGAGGCCGCGGCGGTCGAATGGGACGGGGTCGCGGCTACCGCGATGCGCGCCCACGTCCAGGCCCAGGCCGGCGGGCTGCGGCGAGCGGCGGCTGCCCACCGGCAAGCGGCCGATGCCCTCGATCGACATGCCGACCGGGTGGCCTACCTGCTGAAGATGATCGCCCGGATCGAGCATGCCGTGATGTCGGCGATCGCCTCGGCGAAGCGGCGGATCACCAAATTCCTCGACGGCCTGATCGACTCCCTCACGCCGATGGAGGAGGTGCTGCGGGACTTCGTGCCGCCGCCGGCCGGTGACCGCCGTTGGCTCGACGTCCGGATCCCGGGGCTGTCGCTGCCGGTGGTGCTGTGATGGCCACCCTCGTCGACGTGACCGGAGGCATCACGGCTCGCTATGCCGGGGCGCTGCGGCTCGCCGGCATCCTGGACGAGGCGGGCGACCGGCTGCGCGCCCTCGCCGCGACAGGCGCCCGGCTGTGCGCCTCGCCCGACCTGGTCGCGTCCGCGGCGCTGGCCCCGGTCACCGCCGCGACTGCCGAGAGCGAGGTGCTCGAGGCGACCGCCGCGCTGCTCCCGCTCGCCGCCGAGGCCGAGGTGGCCGCGATCGCGGTGCGAGACGCGACCGAGTGGCTGCGCGCGGCCGACGAGGCGGTCGATCTGGCGCTCTCGCAGGCTCGCTACGCCGCTGGCTACGGGGTCGGCCAGCTGCTCGCGCCGACGGCTCTGGTCGGCGGCGCGCTCGCCGGGGCGCTGCTGCCCGCGTCGTGGTGGCAGGCCGCCGACGGCACGCTCGGCCACCAGGTCGAGGCCCATCCCGGCCTCGCCGAGGGTGCCGTGGGCCTGCTGCCCGGGCTCGTCGACGGGGCCCTCGGCCTGCCACCGGGGTCACATCCGACAATGCCCTCGCTGGCCGGCTGGGCGGCCGGCCTCCACCCCGAGGACGGCGCCGTCGCCACCACCCCGACCCCGCTGCAGGTGTCGGCTTCCGGCACCGTGCCCGGCAGCCTGACCGACCTGGTCGAGCACCTCGACCAGGTCAACGACCTGCCCGACGGCGACATCGAGGTGCAGACCGTCACGCTCCCCGACGGCACCCGGCAGCACCTCGTCTACCTGCCGGGCACCGACGACATGGACCCGCTCTCCCACGACGGCCAGGTCCGTGACATGCAGAGCAACCTGGAGCTGGTGGCGGGCCTGCCGACCGCCTACGGGGCCGGCGTCCTGGGCGCACTTCACCATACTGGTATGGTATTCGGCGAGCCGGTGCTGATCGTCGGCCACAGTCAGGGCGGTATGCAGGCGATCGCGCTGGCGGCCCAGCAGACGCCGTACCAGATCGCCCAGGTGGTCACCGCCGGCTCGCCCGTCGGTGGCGTCGACCTGCCCGCCGACGTCGGCGCCATCTCCCTGGAGCACGCCGGCGACCCGATCCCGCTCACCGACGCCGCGGGCAACCCCGACGCCGTCAACCACGTCACCATCACCTTCGAGTCCGGCAGCTCCGGACTGGCCGGCAACCACGGCCTCGACCACTACGCCGCCGGCGCGGCAGCCGCCGACGCCTCTCACGACCCGGCGGTCACCGCCGCACTCGGCGGCCTCGCCCCGTTCTTCCAATCAGGGGAGGTGAGCAGCACGGTCTACCAGATCACGCGCCCGTGACCACTCGCCGACACCTCAGGCGATGTCGTGGACGAACTCGCTGAGCTGGGTGAGGTTGCGGCACTCGACCATGCCGATGACGTCGCCGTACTGCGAGGCGGCGGAGTCACCGGTGTCCCACTGACGGCGGACCTCCGGGTTGAGCCACCAGGCGTGCCGGGCAGAGTCGACCAGCCCGCGCAGGGTGGGCAGGGCCAGGTCGCTGTAGTTGGAGCGGGCGTCGCCGAGGATGAGCAGCGACGACTTGGGGCCGACGGCGTCGCCGTGCAGTTCCCGGAAACGCTCGAGGGCGCGGCCGTAGTTGGTGCGGCCGAACCGGGCCGCGTGCGCCGTCGCCTCGGCGAGCCGGGTCATCGTGTCCACCAGGTCACCGCCGGGGGTGAAGTAGTCGGTGACCTCGTGGATCTCGTCTACGAAGGTGAAGGCCCGCACCTTCGAGAACTGCTCGCGCAGCGCGAAGACCAGCATCAGCGTGAAAGTGGCGAAGTTGGCGACCGAGCCGCTGACGTCGCAGAGCACGACCAACTCGGTGCGGTGCGGTCGCTTCGGCCGGTGGTGGGTGGTCAGCGGGACGCCGCCGGTGCCGATGGAGGCGCGGACCGTGCGCCGCATGTCGACCGGGCCGCGGCGGCGAGCGTGCTTCTCCTGGGTCAGCCGAGTGGCGAGCCGCCGGGCGAGCGGGTAGATCTCCCGGCGCAGCGCCTCCATGTCGGAGCGCCGCGCGGCCAGGAAGTCGAGCCGGTCGATGGTCGGTCGCACGGTGACGCGGGCGATCTGCTCGGGGCCCTTGTCCTCCGCGATCCGGCGGCGGGCGTCGGCCTCGACCATCTCGCGGTAGGAGCCCATCCGCTTCTCGGCGACCCGCTCGGCCTGCTCGCTCCCCCAGCCGTTGCCGCGCAGCCCCTCCACGAGCCGGGTGAGGAGCTCGTCGGTCCCCAGCCGGCGCAGCGCGGTGTACGACGACCAGCCCGACATCCCCGGACCACGGCCCGGCATGGCACCGAACCGGCCCACCGCCTCGGCCGCCAGCTGCCGCAGCCGCTCCACGTCGTCGGCGAGCAACGCCTCGGCGAGCCGCTCGGTGAAGGCGGCCAGATCCTCGGCGGTGTCGACCGGGCCGTCGCTGACGTCCTCGGCCGGCAGGCCGCCGACCATCCGCGGGAAGTAGAGCTCGAAGAGCGAGTCGAAGGTGTCGCGCTGGCTCTGTCGCTTGACCAGGGTGGCGGCGTACACGTCGTGGACCTGCTGCCGCTCGCCCCAGCCGACGAGTCCGAGCGCGGTGACGGCGTCGAGGTCCTCCGGCAGCGACACCGGCATCCCCGCTGCCCGAAGGGCCTCGAGGAACGCGATGTGGCGGTCGAGCAGGGTCATCGGGGTCCCCGACGAGGCGCGAGCGCAGCGAGCGGCTCGGTGGGGTGAGTCATCGCAGCTTGAGCTCCCGCACCGCCCGGTCGGTGTCGGAGGCGTGCTTGAGGACGACGCCGAGGGTGTCGTCGATGGCCTTGGCGTCGAGGTCGTCGATCTCCAGCGCGATCAGGGTGCGGGCCCAGTCGACCGACTCCGCGATCGACGGCGACTTCTTCAGCTCCAGCTCGCGCAGCCGCGCCACGGCGGTGACCAGCTGGGTGGCGACCCGGTCGGGCAGGCCGGGCACCTGCGAGACCACGATCTCCTTCTCGCGGACGGCGTCGGGGTAGTCGAGGTGGAGGTAGAGGCAGCGCCGCTTGACCGCCTCGGAGAGCTCCCGGCTGGCGTTGGACGTCAGCACCACGAACGGACGGCGGGTCGCCGTCACCGTGCCGAGCTCGGGGATGGTCACCTGGAAGTCGCTGAGCACCTCCAGCAGCAGCCCCTCGACCTCCACGTCGGTCTTGTCGACCTCGTCGATCAGCAGCACCGTCGGCTCGTCTCGACGGATCGCGGTGAGCAGCGGCCGGGTGAGCAGGAACTCCTCGCTGAAGATGTCGTCGTGCGCCTGCTCCCACGAGGCGTCGGCTCCGCCGGCCATCGACGCCGTGCCGGAGGCCTGGATGCGGAGCAACTGCTTCTTGTAGTTCCACTCGTACAGCGCGCGGGCCTCGTCAAGCCCCTCGTAGCACTGGAGCCGCACCAGCTCCGCGCCGCTCGCCCGGGAGACGGCCTTGGCCAGCTCGGTCTTGCCGACGCCGGCCGGGCCCTCGACCAGCAGCGGCTTCTCCAGCGCACCCGCCAGGAAGGCGGTGGTCGCGGTCGCGGGATCGGCCAGATAGCCGACCTCGCCCAGTCGGGAGGAGGCGTCGGCGGGCGAGGAGAACCAGGTCATGCCGACATCCTCTCAGCAGTCCTCTCAGCGACCACTCAGCCCCACGTGGCAACCTTGTGCCGTGGACAGCACGAAACCACGGGTGCTCGTCGTCGACGACGACAAGGCCGTGCGGGAGTCGATGCGCCGGTCGCTGGAGTTCAACGGGTACGACGTGGCGCTCGCCGAGGACGGCGCGCAGGCGCTGGCGGTGATCGGCTCGGCCCACCCCGACGTCGTGGTGATGGACGTGATGATGCCCCGGCTCAACGGCCTGGAGGCCACCAAGGCGCTGCGCGCCGCCGGCAACGACGTGCCCATCATCGTGCTCACCGCGCTCGACGCCGTCGGCGACCGGGTCGACGGCCTCGACGCCGGCGCCGACGACTACCTCACCAAGCCGTTCGCCCTCCCCGAGCTGCTGGCCCGGCTGCGGGCGCTGCTCCGCCGCGCCACGACCCCGGCCGGCGACGATGACAGCGAGGAGGAGGTGCTCTCCTTCGCCGACCTGACCATGAACGTCGCCACCCGCGAGGTGACCCGGGGGACGCGCCGCATCGAGCTGACCCGCACCGAGTTCACCCTGCTGGAGATGTTCCTGCGCCGGCCGCGCCGGGTGCTCGACCGGTCCATCATCCTGGAGGAGGTGTGGGGCTACGACTTCCCGACGACCGCCAACTCGCTGGAGGTCTACGTCGGCTACCTGCGCCGCAAGACCGAGGCCGAGGGCGAGGCCCGGCTGATCCACACCGTGCGCGGCGTCGGCTACGTGCTGCGCGAGCCATGAGCGGGCCCGCGCGGCATCCGGTGACGACATGAGTACGGCGGGAGCCTGGCCGAACGGCTGGCACTACCGGCGCTCGCTGGCCAGCCGGGTGGCGCTGCTGACCACGCTCGCGGTCGGCCTGGTGGTGGCCTCGCTGTCGATCACCACCTACGCGCTGATGCGCCATCAGCTGGTGTCCAGCACCGACGACAGCCTGCTCCAGCGGGCGACCACCGCCGCCAACTCCTCGGCGCTGCTGGTGCTGACCCAGAACGAGATCCCGGCAGCGGTGATCAGCACCGCCGACATCCGGATCGCGTTCGTCGACACCTCGGGCGGCGTGCACATCCCCGACCGGGTCGGCGACTTCCCCAAGCTCGACACCCCGGAGCTGGCGGTGGCTCGCGGCGAGCGCGCCTCCAGCATCCGGACGGTCACCACCTCCACCGGGTTGAAGTACCGGGTCGCGGCCGTGCCCACGACCGTGACCGGGGAGACCCGGGCGCTGGTGCTGGCCCAGGCGCTCTCGCCGCAGGAGCGGCTGCTGCACCGGCTCGGCCTGGTCATGCTGTTCTGCGGGCTGCTCGGCGTCGCCGTCGCGGCGATCGCCGGCTGGGGGGTCGCGGCCAACGGGCTGCGACCGGTGCGCCGGCTGACCCACCGGGTCGAGGCCACCTCGCCGCAGGATCTCACGCCGCTGCCGGTCGAGGGCGACGACGAGGTCGCCCGGCTGGCGACCGCGTTCAACCGACTGCTCAGCGCGCTCGCCGACGCCCGGGACCGGCAGCGGCAGCTGATCGCCGACGCCGGTCACGAGCTGCGGACGCCACTCACCTCGATGCGCACCAATATCGACCTGCTGACCCAGGCCGACCTCTCCCTGGAGCCGACCCAGCGGGCCGAGCTGCTGGCCGACGTACGTGCTCAGATGGAGGAGCTCACCACGCTCATCGGCGACCTGGTCGAGCTGGCCCGCGACGAGCCCCTTGCTCCGGTGGTGGAGGCGGTCGAGCTGCACGAGATCCTCGACCATGCCGTCGCCCGGGTCCGGCTGCGGGCGCCCTCGCTGCGGTTCGAGGTCAGCAGCGAGCCGTGGTGGGTGCTGGGCGAGGCGAACGCGCTGGAGCGGGCGCTGACCAACCTCCTCGACAACGCCGCCAAGTGGTCGCCGGCCGGCGGCATCGTGCGGGTCGGGCTGCGCGACGGCACCGTCACCGTCGACGACGAGGGGCCCGGCATCGCCGAGGGCGACCTGCCGCACGTGTTCGACAGGTTCTACCGCGCCGCGGAGTCGCGCGCCATGCCCGGCTCCGGACTGGGCCTGTCGATCGTCAGGCAGACCGCCGAGCGCCACGGCGGCACCGTCTCCGCCAGCCGCGCCCCGACCGGCGGCGCCCGGCTGGTCTTCCATGTTCCCGGCGCCGCGGCGCCCGTGCCGAAGGAGGCACCGGTCCGGTGAGAGCTGCCCTGGCGCTGGCCGCACCCCTGCTCGCCGTCGTGCTCGCCGGCTGTTCCGGTGGCTCCTCCGGGTCCGACTCGGAACCGGAGGCGGCGCCCGCGTTCAACCCCTGCGACTCCCTCGACGCCGACGCCATCTCGGCGGCACTCGGCGCGACGGTGACGCTCGAGACCGGCGACGTCGACACCCCGCGCTGCACGCTGGTGCCGGCGCAGGAAGGCGACCCCACCTTCGACCTGTCCTACCTGTGGTTCGACCAGGGTCTCGACGCCGCCTGGAAGACCATCAACCCCTCCGCGGACGCCCCGGTGACCACACCCGACATCCCCGGCGCCGACGACGCCCGGGTGGTCAGCTACACCGCCGACGCGGCGTACGCCGTCTCGGCCTTCCTGCAGAACGGCGCGCTGATCCAGACCGTCAACGCGATGGCGCTCGACCCGAGCCAGGCCCCGGCGGTCGACGCGGCGATGACGGAGATCCTGACCGAGCTCTCCGCCGGGGCACCGTCCTCCTCCAAAGCCACCGCCGAGTAGTCCCCGATCGCCCCTCGAGAGGTCCCTGTTGGCCCGCCGAGAGGTCTCTCTTTGCCCCTCGAAAGGTCTCTAACGGCCCTTGGGCGCCTCGCGCCAGGACCGCTCGAAGGGCAGCCGCCAGGCGTTAGGCGCGATGAGCTGGTGGATCGCGTTGGGGCCCCAGGAGCCGGGGGCGTAGAGCCGGACCGGCGGGGGGTTGTCGAGCAACGGCTGGGAGATCTCCCAGAGCGTCTCGATGCCCTCCGCGGTGGTGAACAGGGTGTGGTCGCCGCGCATGGCGTCGTAGATGAGCCGCTCGTAGGCCTCCAGCACACCGACCGCCGAGGAGGTCTCGGAGGTGGAGAACTGCATCGACAGCTTCTCCAGCTTCATCCCGGTGCCGGGGCGCTTGCCGTAGAAGGACAGCGACATCTTCGACTGGTCGGCCAGGTCGAAGGTGAGGTGGTCGGGGCCCTGCGTGCCGGCGTTGGAGCCCGCCGGGAACATCGTCAGCGGGGGCTCCTTGAACGCGATCGAGATGATCCGGGTGCCTTCGGCCATCTTCTTCCCGGTGCGCAGGAAGAACGGCACGCCTGCCCAGCGCCAGTTGTCGATGATCACCTTCAGCGCGATGAAGGTCTCGGTGTCGGAGTCCTCGGCGACCTCGTCCTTGCCCCGGTAGCCGGTGTACTGCCCGCGCACCACGTTGGCCGGGTCGAGCGGCCGGATCGAGCGGAACACCTTGTTCTTCTCGTCGCTGATCGGCCCGGGCGCCAGCGAGGTCGGCGGCTCCATCGCGACGAACGCGAGGATCTGCATCAGGTGGGTGACGACCATGTCGCGGTAGGCGCCGGTCGACTCGTAGAACGCCGTGCGGCCCTCCAGGCCGAGCGTCTCGGGCACGTCGATCTGGATATGGTCGATGAAGTTGCGGTTCCAGATCGGCTCGAAGAGGCCGTTGGCGAACCGGAACGCCAGGATGTTCTGAGCCGCCTCCTTGCCGAGGAAGTGGTCGATCCGGAAGACCTGCTCCTCGTCGAAGACCTGGTGCACCGCTGCGTTGAGCACCTTCGCCGAGGCGAGGTCGGTGCCGAACGGCTTCTCCATGATGATCCGGGCCCGCTCCACCAGACCGGCGTCGTCGAGCTCGCGGATCACGTCGAGCGCCGCCTTCGGCGGGACGGAGAGATAGTGCAGCCGGTGCACGACCTTGCCCGGCGCGGCGAGCTTCTTCTCCTGCTCCCTGACCAGCTCGGCGAGCTTCTTGGCGCCCAGCGAGATCGGGATGTAGGACAGCATCGCGGCGAACGGCTCCCACCGCTTGTCCGTCATGGTGCCCTTGCCGAACTCCTCGCACGCCTCCCGGGCGACCTTGAGGAAGCCCTCGGCGTCGATCTCGTCGAGCGAGGTGCCGACGATCATCGCATCGCGCAGCAGCCCCGCCTCGTGCAGCCGCATCAGGCCGGGCAGGAGCTTGCGGCGCGCGAGATCCCCGGTCGCGCCGAACAACACAATGACGTGTGGGTGTTCCATGTCTTCGACGTTAACCATGACGTGTTGCCTGCCTATTACGTGAGTCGACCTGTGGTCAGTCGAGCGGAGAAGTCCAGGTGAACATACAGAACGTGTGCCCAGCGGGGTCGGTGTAGACGCGCAGCGGCTCCTCGGGGTCGTCGATCCGGTCCAGGCGTACGGCGGCGCCGAGCCGCAGCGCCCGCTCGTGGTGCTCCGCGAGCTCCTCGAGACTGTCGAGGAGGAAGTCGAGGTGGAGCTGCTGCGGGACGCCCGGGTCGGGCCACGTGGTGGGCGCCAGCTCGTCGGCCTGCTGGAACGCGATCCGCCGGCCGCCGGAGTCCTCGAGGGCCAGCCAGTCCGCGCCCGGCGCGGCGTCGTAGCCGGCGGGATAGCTCCAGCCCAGCAGACGGCGATAGAACTCCGCCAGCGCGAACACGTCGGTCGTGTCCAAGACGACGCTGCGCAGCCGGATCCCCATGCCCGCCAGCCTCGCACCCCGGACGCGCTCACGCCAAGGGATCCGACACCCTCGCCAGCGCGGCCAGCAACCGCTCGGCCTTGAGCCGGCTCTCGGCCCACTCCTCCTCGACGTCGCTGCGGACGGTGATCCCGCCACCGGTGCCGAGCGTCCAGCTCTGCTTGTCGGGCGTGGTCAGGGTGCGGATCACCACGCCGAGGTCGGCGCGGCCATCGGCGGAGACCCAGCCGAAGGCCCCGGAGTACGCCGCCCGGGGACTGGCCTCCACCCGGCCGATGATCTCCATGGTGCGCCGCTTGGGCGCCCCGGTCATCGAGCCGGCCGGGAAGAGCGCTTGGAGCGCTTCGACAGTGCTGACCCCCTGCCGGAGCCGGCCGCGCACGGCGCTGACGAGCTGGTGCACGCTCGGATAGGACTCCACCTGCATCAGCTCGGGCACGGTGACGGTGCCGGGGTCGCAGACCGTGGCGAGGTCGTTGCGCAGCAGGTCGACGATCATCAGGTTCTCGCTGCGGAACTTCGGGTCGGTGCGCAGCAACGCGGCGGTGCGCTCGTCCTCCTCGGGCGTCGCGCCCCGCGGAGTGGTGCCCTTGATCGGCCGGGTCTCGATCCAGCCGTCCTCGTCGACGAGCGCGTAGCGCTCCGGGCTGCTGCTGAGCAGCCAGGCGCTCGCGCCGTCGACGTCGTGCTGGAGGTAGCCGGCGTACGGCGCGGGGTTGACCGATCGCAGCTCGAGGTAGGCGGCCACCGGGTCGAGATCGGTCTCGACGGAGAGTCGATAGGTCAGGTTCACCTCGTAGGAGTCCCCGGCGTGGAGCGCCTCCTGGACCGCCTCGAACGCCTCCCCATAGCGCCGAGTCGGCAGAAGTGCAGGCGTGGGAAGTGCCGAGTCGGCAGAAGTGCTGGTCGGTACCACCTGCACTTCTGCC
>NZ_JASGDQ010000132.1:0-24302 GCF_047607185.1 Nocardioides sp.
GCCCAGAAGGCCCGTGACGCGCGCCGCAACCAGACGAACGTGATCATCAAGGAGATGAAGCTTCGTCCCAAGATCGACCAGCACGACTACGACACCAAGAAGGGTCACGTCGAGCGGTTCCTCAAGGCCGGCGACAAGGTGAAGATCACCATCATGTTCCGCGGCCGCGAGCAGCACCGTCCCGAGCTGGGCTTCCGGCTGCTGCAGAAGCTGGCCGAGGACGTCTCGGAGCTGGGCTTCGTCGAGTCCGCCCCGAAGCAGGACGGCCGCAACATGATCATGGTGCTCGGCCCGACGAAGAAGAAGGCCGACGCCAAGGTCGAGCAGCAGGCCGCCAAGGAGGAGAAGGCCGCCGAGCGCGCTGCCGATGCCGCCGCGGAGCAGGCCGAGCGCACCGCCGCCAACGCCGAGCGGCCGGTCGCCCAGAAGAAGGAGAAGCGCCGCAACGAGGCGCTCGACGCGGACATCGACCTGTAGGTCCGCCCCACTGTTTTCACTGTTCCGAGAGAGAGACACGAGATGCCGAAGAACAAGAGCCACTCCGGTGCCGGCAAGCGCTTCCGCGTGACCGGCTCCGGCAAGATCCTTCGCCAGAAGGCCGGCAAGCGCCACAACCTCGAGAAGAAGGCCTCCAACGTCACCCGTCGGATGACGGGCACCGTCGAGGTCGCCGCCAACGACGTCTCGCGCGTGAAGAAGCTGCTGGGTCGCTGACCCGCCTTATTCCAAGCTTTTAAGAAGGAGAAGAGAGATGGCACGCGTCAAGCGCGCAGTCAACGCCGCCAAGAAGCGGCGCGTCACCCTGGAGCGGGCCTCGGGCTACCGCGGCCAGCGCTCGCGGCTCTACCGCAAGGCCAAGGAGCAGGTCACCCACTCCCTGGTCTACGCCTACAACGACCGCCGCAAGAACAAGGGCAACTTCCGTCGGCTGTGGATCCAGCGCATCAACGCCGCAGCGCGGGCGCAGGGCCTGACCTACAACCGGTTCATCCAGGGCCTCGGCCTGGCCGGCGTCGAGGTCGACCGCAAGATCCTCGCCGAGCTCGCCGTCAACGACGTGGCGGCGTTCAACGCACTCGTCGAACAGGCCAAGGCCGCGCTCCCCGAGGATGTCAACGCCCCGGTCAGTGCCTGAGCCTCTTTCGGCGTCCAACGCTCGCCTGAAGGAGCTCCGGAAGCTCAGCCGCCGCTCGGTCCGCACCGAGCGGCGGCTTTTCCTTGCCGACGGCCCGAAGGCCGTCGAGGGCGCGCTCGGCGTGCCCGGCTGCGTCATCGAGGTCTTCGCGACGCCCGCCGCCGCGATGCGGTACGCCGGCGTGCTCGGTGACGCCCCCGTGACGCTGGTCGACGACCGCGCCTTGGCCGGGCTCTCCGACTCGGTCACCCCCGCCGGCGTGGTGGCCCTGTGCCGCTTCCTCGCCGAGAGGTCCCCGATGGCCCCCCGAGAGGTCTCTGATGGCCCCTCGAGAGGTCCCGAGTCGACCCTGGTGGCGATCTGCGCCGACGTCCGCGACCCCGGCAACGCCGGCACCGTCATCCGCTGTGCCGACGCGGCCGGCGCCGACGCCGTCGTGCTGGCCGGCGACAGCGTCGACCTCTACAACCCCAAGACGGTCCGCGCCTCGGTCGGCAGCCTGTTCCACCTGCCGGTCGTCGTCGAGCCCGACCCGGCCGCCGCCGTACGACGGGCACAGCAGGCCGGGCTCACTGTGCTGGCCGCCGACATGGCCGGCGAGAGTCTCTTCGAGACCGACCTGAGCGGCCCCACCGCGTGGCTGTTCGGCAACGAGGCCCGGGGCATCCCGGCAGAGCTGGGAGACCTCGCCGACCGGGTCGTCAGTATCCCGATCTACGGCCGGGCCGAGTCGCTCAACCTCTCGACCGCGGCCGCTGTCTGCCTCTACGCCAGCGCCTGCGCCCAGCGGCGCTGAACTGCAGCGGAGAGATCGAAGCCACCGCATGAGATGCGTTAGCATCAGGTGTGTGAGGACGACGCTGGAGATCGACGATGACGTGCTGCAGGTGGCGCGCGAGCGTGCGCGCCACGAGAAGCGCTCCGTCGGTGCCGTGGTCTCGGATCTGGCCCGAGCCGCACTGATCGGACGCGACGCCGACTTCGCCGAGCCCGAGGAGTTCATGGGATTCCGGCCGATCCCGTCGCGGGGAGGCATCGTCACCAACGAGATGATCGACAAGATCCGCGAGGAGATCGGCGCTTGAGGGCGCTGTTGGACGTCAATGTGCTGCTCGCGCTGCTCGATGTCGACCACGTCCAACATGCCGCGGCTCGCGCCTGGCTTCTGGAGAACGAGGCGGCCGGCTGGGCCTCGTGCGCCCTGACCGAGAACGGCTTCGTGCGTATCATCAGCCAGTCCGGCTACACCAACCCCGTCCCCATTCGCGTCGCCATCGAGCGACTGGTGTCCGCGAAGGCCACCGATCATCACCGCTTCTGGGAGTCCGGCATCAGCCTGGCCGACAAATCGCTCGTCGATCCCAAGCAGGTGTTGGCGCCGAGCCAGGTCACCGACCTCTATCTGTTGGCCCTCGCAGTTCGCCATGGCGGCCGATTCGCGACCTTCGACCGGCAGGTCCCCCTCGGTGCTGTAGTCGGGGCGACGCCGGAGCACCTGGTGGTGTTGTGACGGATCCGCTCGACACGTTGCCCGACGGCGTCGTCCTGGCCGGCGCCGATGGCACCGTCACCGTGGCCAACGCCGCCGCCCGGTCGATGCTGGGCGTCGCGGACCCGGTCGGAGCGCCGCTCGCCGACGTACTCCTGCTCCAGGACACCGACGGCCAGGGCTGGACCGTCCTCAACCGGCCCTACGCCGGTCTGCGGACCCGCACCGGCATCCCGGAGCAGTCCTGGCTGCTTCCCGACGGCACCGAGGTGCTCACCCACGCCCGCATCCTGCGCGAGCCACGCGGTGGTCCGGTGACCGGCGTCGCCATCACGATCCGCAGTGGCCGCGGCCGGGAGCGGCTCGACCGGGAGCGCTCCGACCTGGTCGCCACCCTCGCCCACGAGCTGCGCAGCCCGCTGACCGGCGTCAAGGGCTTCGTGCAGGCCCTGCTCAACCGCTGGGACCGGCTCAACGACGAGCAGAAGAAGCTCATGCTGACCACCGCCCACGTCGACGCCGACCGGCTCTCCCGGCTGATCGGCGAGCTGCTCGACGTCGCCCGGCTCGACACCGGCCGGCTCCAGCTCCACCCACGTCCCAGCGACCTGCGCGTCCTTGCCGAGCGGGTGGTGGCGTCGGTGAGCCACTCGACCTCGCGCCCGGTGGTGCTCGAGGCTGCCGAGGACCTGCCCGCCGTCACGGTCGACCCCGACAAGGTCACCCAGGTCGTCACGAACCTGGTCGAGAACGGCGTCCGCCACGGCGAGGGCACCGTCACGGTGCGGCTGACGGCGAGCGCGGATCACGTCAGCCTGAGCGTGGAGGACGAGGGCGACGGCATCCCGCCGGAGCTGCGACGGCGGGTCTTCACCAAGTTCTGGAAGGGCGGCGGGACCGGCTCAGGACTGGGCCTCTACCTCGTCGGCGGTCTGGTCAAGGCCCACGGCGGCACCGTGACCATCGGCGAGTCGGCGGCCGGCGGCGCTCGGGTCGAGACCACCTGGCCGGTCGAGGCCGACTCCCCGGCGAGCTGACGCTCTAACCGGTTCGCCCCCGACGTACCCCGCTTCCTAGACTGGGCGACGCACCCTGCACCGAAAGGCACCGATGTCCGGCCCGAACACCGACTACGACCCTGTGGAGGTCACCACCTTGAAGCCTGAGGAGGTGGAGAGCGCGGTGAGCGCGGCCCTGGCGGCGATCGCCGATGCCACGACCCTGGAGGAGCTGAAGCAGGTGCGGCTCGACCATGCCGGCGACCGCTCCCCGCTGGCGCTCGCCAACCGGGAGATCGGCGCGCTGCCGCCGGCGGCCCGCAAGGAGGCCGGCCAGCGCATCGGCCAGGCCCGGGGTGCGGTGAGCAAGGCGCTGGCCGAGCGGCAGAGCGTGCTCGAGGCCGAGCACGAGGCCCGCATCCTGGTGGAGGAGGCGGTCGACGTCACCCTCCCCACCGACCGGCTGCCGGCGGGCGGTCGTCATCCGCTGACCACCGGCGCCGAACTGATCGCCGACATCTTCGTGGCGATGGGCTGGGAGGTCGCCGAGGGCCCGGTCATCGAGGCGGAGTGGCTCAACTTCGACGCACTCAACCTCGGTCCCGACCACCCGGCCCGGACCACGCAGGACACCGTCTGGACCGAGCCGGTCGACCACCATCTGGTGTTGCGCACCCAGACCAGTCCGGTGCAGGCGCGCACCATGCTCACCCGCACCCCGCCCATCTACATCGTCGCGCCCGGCCGGGTCTTCCGCGCCGACGAGTACGACGCCACCCACAGCCCGATGTTCCACCAGGTCGAGGGCTTGGCCATCGACGAGGGCATCTCGATGGCCCATCTCAAGGGCACCCTGGACCACTTCGCCGGCCAGATGTTCGGCGAGGGCATCGTCACCCGGTTCCGGCCGTCGTACTTCCCCTTCACCGAGCCCTCCGCCGAGGTCGACCTGACCTGCTTCGTCTGCCGCGGGGCCGGGGACGGCTGCCGCACCTGCAAGGGCGAGGGCTGGATCGAGTGGGGCGGCTGCGGCATCGTCAACCCCCGGGTGCTCATCGCCTGCGGCGTCGACCCCGAGCGCTACTCCGGCTTCGCGTTCGGCATGGGCATCGACCGCACGCTGATGTTCCGCACCGGCCTCTCCGACCTGCGCACGCTCTTCGAGGGCGACGTCCGCTTCACCACGGCATTCGGGAGTGAACTGTGAAGGCCCCCGTCTCCTGGATCAAGGAGTACGTCGACCTCGACGGCGTCGGCACCGAGGCGCTCACCGACCGGCTCACCGCGCTCGGCCTCAAGCTGGAGGCGATCGAGGTCGCCGGCGGCGACATCACCGGGCCGCTGGTGATCGGCCAGGTGCTGACCATGGAGCCCGAGCCGCAGAAGAACGGCAAGACCATCAACTGGTGCACCGTCGACGTCGGGGACGCCAACGGCACCGGCGAGCCCCAGGGCATCGTCTGCGGCGCCCACAACTTCAAGCCGGGCGACCTGGTCGTCGTGGTCCTTCCTGGAGGCGTGCTTCCCGGCGGCTTCGAGATCAGCGCCCGCAAGACCTACGGGCACCTCAGCGCCGGCATGATCTGCTCGGCCCGTGAGCTCGGCATCGGCGAGGACCACGATGGCATCATCGTGCTGCCGCCCGACGCCGGCGAGCCCGGCCAGGACGCCCGGCCGGTCCTCGGCTTCGGCGAGGAGGTCATCGAGTTCGAGATCAACCCCGACCGGGCCTATGCCCTGAGTCTGCGGGGCATCGCCCGTGAGGCTGCTCTCGGCTTCTCCCGGACCTTCGCCGATCCGGCCCAACTCACCGCTCCGGTGGCCGACGACGCCGGCTACCCGGTCCGCATCGAGGACCCCGCCGGGTGCCCGGTCTTCGTCGCCCGAACGGTCAGCGGCGTCGACGCCACCGCGCCGACCCCCGACTGGATGCGCCGACGCCTGGAGCAGGCCGGGATGCGCTCGATCTCGCTGCCGGTCGACATCTCCAACTACGTCATGCTGGAGCTCGGCCAGCCCAACCACTGCTACGACCGCGCCGAGCTGGCCGGTGCGATCGTGGTCCGCCGGGCGGCCGAGGGGGAGAGGATCACCACTCTCGACGACGCCGCCCGGGTGCTGTCGGCCGAGGACCTGGTCATCGCCGACGACAACGGCCCGATCGGCATCGCCGGCGTGATGGGCGGCGCCTCGACCGAGGTGTCCGCGACCACCACCGACATCGTCGTCGAGGCCGCCCACTTCGACCCGACCACGATCTTCCGGGCGCAGCGGCGCCACAAGCTGCCCTCCGAGGCCAGCAAGCGCTTCGAGCGCGGCGTCGACCCGCTGCTGCCGCCGATCGCCGCGCAGCGGGTGGTCGACCTGCTGGTCGAGCTCGCCGGCGGCACCGCCGACGCGGGCGTCACCGTGGCGGGGGAGTTCCCCCGGCCGTGGACGGTCTCGATGCGGACCGATCTGCCGGCCCGGATCTCCGGCATCGACATCGCCCCCGAGGCGGTCGCGCAGGTGCTGACGGCGGTCGGCTGTCAGGTCGTCGTGTCCGGCGAGCAGCTGACCGCCACCATCCCGACCTACCGCCCGGACCTGACCGACCCCTACGACCTGGTCGAGGAGGTCGTCCGCGTGGTCGGCTACGACCAGGTCCCCTCGGTGCTGCCCCGCCGCGCCACCGGGCGCGGCCTGACCCGGGCGCAGCGGCTGCGCCGCCGGATCGGCCGGACCCTGGCCGGTGCCGGCTGCGTCGAGGTGGTCAGCTTCCCGTTCGTCGGCGAGGCGACCTTCGACCAGCTCGGCCTGCCACCCGACGACCCGCGTCGTCGTACCGTCCGGCTCGCCAACCCGCTCAGCGCCGAGGAGCCCGCCTACACCACCACGCTGCTGCCCGGGCTGCTGCGACAGGCCGCCCGCAACATCTCGCGGGGCCAGCCGGGAGTGGCCGTCTTCGAGACCGGCACCGTGGCCGTGCCGAGCGACCTGGCCGCGCCGATCTACGGCGTCGACCGGCGGCCTACCGAGGCCGAGCTGGAGGCGCTGTACGCCGCGATCCCGGTGCAGTGGACCGAGCTGGGCGTGGTACTGGCCGGCGAGCGCGAGCGCGGCGGCTGGTGGGGCCCGGCCCGCGAGGTCGACTGGGCCGACGCGGTCGCGCTCGCCCGCCGGGTGGCCGACGAGCTGGGCCTTGAGGTCGAGGTCGAGTCGGCCACGGTGATGCCCTGGCACCCGGGCCGCTGCGCAAGGATCAGTGCCGGCGAGACGACCCTCGGGTTCGCGGGGGAGCTGCACCCGAAGGTGTGTGCCGCCTTCGGGCTGCCGGCGCGCAGCGCAGCGGTGGTCATCGACCTGGACACCCTGATCAGCGTGGCGCCGGAGAGGGTCGCCAGCCCCGAGTTCTCCACCTTCCCGGTGGCCAAGGAGGACGTCGCGCTGGTCGTCGACGCCTCGGTGAGCGCCGCCGAGGTCGAGGCGGCGCTGCGCGAGGGCGCCGGCGAGCTGCTGGAGTCGGTGCGGCTCTTCGACGTCTACACCGGCGAGCAGGTCGGCGCCGGCAAGAAGTCGCTCGCCTTCGCGCTCCGCTTCCGCGCCGCCGATCGAACGCTGGCCGAGGGCGAGGCAGGCAGCGCCCGCGACGCGGCGGTCACCCGGGCGACCGAGCTCACGGGAGCGGTCCAACGCTGAGCGTCCGGCTGGAGGTCCTCGACGAGGTCACCTGGGACGGCAGGCCGGTTCCCGGTGAGCGGACGCACGCGCTGCTCCGCGCCCTGGTCGCCGCCGGCAGCCGGGGGCTGAGCGAGGAGGCACTGGCCGAGGAGGTGTGGGCCGACGAGCCGCCGGCCAACCCGACCAAGGCGCTGCAGGTCGTGGTCTCCCGGGCCCGCGGCGCCACCTCCCCGGAGGCGATCGAGCGGACCAGCCGGGGCTACCGGCTGGCGCTCGAGGCAGCCGCCGTCGACGCCTGGGCGCTGCGGCCCGAGGGGCTGCGGCTCGCCGCCGAGGGCAGGTACGCCGAGGCGCTGCCGCTGCTCGAGAGGGCCGAGGCCGACGACGACGTCGTGGCCGCGCTGCTCCGCGCCGTGGCAGCGGTCCAGGGCGTGCCGGCGGCGCTGGAGCGCTACGAGGCCTACCGCGAGGACCTGGCCGACCGGCTCGGCGTCGACCCGTCGCCCGCGCTGCGCGGCCTCCACGCCGAGCTGCTGGCCCGCGACCGGCCGGTTCGCTCCGGGGTCCACTACGACGCCGACCGGCTCATCGGCCGGGACGCGGACGTGGCGGCCCTGCAGGTGCTGGTCAAGGGCCACCGACTGGTCTCCATCGTAGGAGCCGGCGGCCTCGGCAAGACCCGGCTGGCGCACCTGCTGGCGCGCCAGGCCGAGCAGCCGGCGGTGCACTTCGTCGAGCTCGCCGGCGTGACCTCGGCCGACGGCGTCGCCGTCGAGGTCGCCGACGTCCTCGGCGTACGGGAGTCGGTGACGCTGCGTGACGCGATCGCGCTGCGCGGCGCCGACCTGCTCGCCCGGATCGTCGATGCCGTGGGCACCGTCCCGTCGCTGCTCGTCCTCGACAACTGCGAGCACCTCGTCGAGGCCGTCGCCGACCTGGTCTCCGCGCTGCTGTCCCGCACTCCCGCACTGACCGTGCTGACGACCACCCGCACACCGCTCGGCCTCTCGGCCGAGCGGGTCTACCTGCTCCCCGAGCTCTCCACCGATGACGGGCTGAGGCTCTTCACGGAGCGCGCCGTGGCGGCCCGCCCGGGCGTCGTGCTGGTCGAGAAGGAGGTGCGCGAGCTCGTCGAAAGGCTCGACGGCCTCCCGTTGGCCGTCGAGCTGGCTGCCGCCAAGGTCAGGGCGATGAGCGTCACCGAGATCGCTCGGCGCCTGGACAACCGGTTCGCGCTGCTGCGCGGCGGCAGCCGCGACGCCCCGGAGCGGCACCAGACCCTGCTGGCCGTCATCGACTGGTCGTGGAACCTGCTCGGCGAGGAGGAGCGAGTCGCGCTGCGGCGGCTCGCGGTCTTCCGGGACGGCTTCTCGCTGGAGGGCGCCACGGCGGTGCTCGGCCAGGACTCCCTCGACCTGGTGCTGGCGCTCGCCGCGCAGTCGCTGGTGGTGGTCCGCGAGAGCGACGGCGAGATCCGCTACCGACTGCTCGAGACGGTGCGCGAGTTCGGCCGGATGCAGCTGGTCGACGCCGGCGACGACGCCGGGGCCGAGCAGCGGCTGCGGGCCTGGGCGGTCGATCTCGCCACGCTGGTCGGCCGGCGGCTCAACACCCCGGACCAGATCCTCGCCATGCGGCAGATCCGGACCGAGGAGGGCAATCTCGTCGACGTGGCCCGGCGCGGCCTCGCCGACGCCGACGTGACCGTGGTGGCGCCGATCTTCTCCACGCTGTCGTGGTTCTGGATGATCGAGGGCAGCCATCTGAAGGTGATGGGGATGTCCCAGGCCGTCGAGGACCTGCTGCTGGGCAGCGAGATCCCGTCAGAGCTCGCCGACGCGGCCCGCTCCTGCCTGGCCTCCTCGGTCGGCAACGGCGCGATCTTCCGGGGTACCCTCGGCGGCCCCGGTCTCGACCGGCTGCGTGAGCTGGGAACGGGTGACGACCCGCAGATCGCCGCGATGGTCCGGATCATGAGCGAGGGCGGTGCGGACGGCATGTTCGGCACCGATCTGGGCAACCTTGAGGAGCTGGTCGATGACCCGGACCGGCAGGTCGCCCGGCTGGCGCGGATGTGGATCGCTCACGCCTACGAGAACCGCGGCGACCTCGACGCCGCCTGCGAGCTGACCCGCCGCGCGCTCGAGCTGTGCGGCGACGACGAGGGGCCGTGGATGCGCACCGCGCTGACGACGCAGCTGTCGGGCTTCGCCGCCAACGCCGGTGACGTGGAGGAGGCCCGCCGACTGGCCGCGGCCGCGCTGCCCGACCTGTGGGCGCTGGGCGCCTACGAGGACCACAGCCAGACTCGGGCCGCGCTCGCCATCCTGGACCTACGGCGAGGCCGACTGGACGAGGCCGAGCGGACCCTTGCCGAGGTCGAGCGCGAGGAGGGCGCCCGGTCCGTCTTCGGCGGCGGCGTGTCGCTGGCCTGCGGCCGGGCGGAACTGCTGCTGGCACGTGGCGAGGTTGCGGCCGGGCTGGCGGCCTATGCCACCGCGGTCGCGGAGATGGGCGCGCGCGGCATCCCCGGCCTCGCACTGCCACCGGGCTTCGAGCCGTGGGTGCTCTATCCGCAGGCGGCGCTGCTGGCCGCGAGCGTCCGGCACCACGAGCGAGCCGAGCAGGTGCGGGACTCGCTGATCGCCAAGGTCGCCCGGTCAACCGAGCGGGACGGCTTCCCCGACGTGCCGATCTTCGGCTGCGTGCTGTTCGCGCTCGCGGTGTGGGAGGCGTCGTACGGCGACAAGGAGGCGGCCGCCGTACTGCTGGCCTATGCCGACAGATTCGCGTTCAGTCGGCTGCTGCCCTCGTTCGACTGGGACTGGGCGACCAGCCTGGTGACGCCTGCCGAGATCGGCGACGCCGATGCGACCGAACTGCGCGAGCCGGTCCGTGCCGTGCTCGCGCAGCTCCAGTGAGGTGCGTTGGTCGGGGCGGCTGAATTCAGGGACCCAACGACCGATCCTTGTTCATATCTCTTCTGCTCAAGAGACGACCTCGGCGACAACGCGCTTTACTTCCCCATGGAACAGTTCTATTGCCATGCTCACGACTTCTATAACAGCCCTGCCCAGGTGCTCTCCGCCAATAAGCATGGTAAGAACAGTCTCTCCGCCGACCGAGATGAATGTCGGCTCTAGGTCCGCCAATCCGTCCAGCAGGTCCCTGACGCCTGCATCGTCAATCCTTGGGCGACCATTGAAATGAACCGTCACCCGATGCAAGGGCGAGCCTGCGTCAAGGCACATCTGGCGTTATCCGTGAGGCACTCGCCAGAGCACAGGTCGCATAGGTGCCGTCGTTGTCGAGCAGACCGGAGGCGGTGATCCGCCAAGTCCCCGAGCGGGATGTCGACTTCCAGTACGACTGGTAGATAGAACTGTGATAGACCGTGTAGCGGAGACTTGCTTTCAAGTAGTATTTCACAGTTCCCGAGCCGGTTCCGTAGAGGATGACGACGTACCCGTTGGGACATGTCTTGTTGCCGGACTTCTCGACCTCTGCGTGCGCCGAAGGTGCTATCCAGAGCAGTCCCAGTGCTGTCAGGCCCACGACTAATCCACGAACGTAGCGCAATCGCCTGCTCCCTTGTTCCTATTCTGCTGTCAGCAATAGGCAGCCATGGCGCCTGCGCCATGTCAACGATCCTAAGGGTCCATTACCGGTAAACCGGCGGGCCCTGGCACGGCGAGCCTCCTGCTCAGACCTTCTTGCTGTAGGACCGTACCGCCAGCGGCGCGAAGATCGCCACTACGAGTGCGCAGCCGAAGACAGCCCAACCGACCTCGGCGGTGAAGCGGCCGTCGTTCATCAGATCACGCACCGCGGTCACCACGTGGGAGACCGGGTTGACCTTGACGAAGGCCTGCAGCCAGTCTGGCATGGTCTTCGGGTCGACCATCGCGTTGGACAGGAAGGTCAGCGGGAACATGATCATCATGCCGATGCCCTGCACCGCCTGGGCGGAGCGGGCCACGGTGCCCAGCCAGGCGAAGATCCAGGACAGGCACCAGCCGGAGAAGACGGTCAGCAGCCAGCCGAGGATCACGAACAGCACGCCGCCGCCGGGGCGGTAGCCCATGATGAGGCCCACGACGATCGTCAGCGTGGCCGCGATGCCGTAGCGCAGCACGTCGGCGAGCATCGGACCGGCCAACGGCGCGATCCGGGCGATCGGCAGCGAGCGGAACCGGTCGAAGACGCCCTTGTCCATGTCCTCCCGCATCTGGGTGCCGGTCGCCATGCAGGCGGTCAGGGCGGTCTGCGCGAGGACGCCGGGGATGATCAGCGGCAGGTAGTCGCTGACCGAGCCGGACACCGCTCCACCGAAGATGTAGGTGAACATCGCGGTGAACAGGATCGGCTGCAGCGTCACGTCGAAGAACTGCTCCGGGTTGCGGCGCATCTTCTTCAGCGCCCGCCATGCCATCGCCAGCGTCTGGTTGAGGGTGTCGCGCAGGCTGGGGCGGGGGCTCAGGTCGGCGGCGGTGCGGACCGCGACCTCGGGCAGCAGGATCCGGCTCCCGGTCTCGGGAATGTTGGTCTGGACGGTCATCAGGCGACCTCCTCGGTCTCGCTGTAGTGGCCGGTGATGGCGAGGAAGACCTCATCGAGGGTCGGCTGCTGGACGGTCGCGGCGGTGATCGACAGGTCCGCCTGCCGCAGCGCGATCAGCACGTCGCCGGCCCGGTTGGCGTCGGCGAGGGCGATGTTCAGCCCGCCGGCCTCGGGAGTGAGCACCGGCGCCTCGCCGAGCACCCGCTCGACGATGCCGGCGGCCTGGCTGGTGAGGGAATTGTCGGTGAGTCGCAGCTGGAGGGTCGAGTTGCCGACCGAGGACTTCAGCTCCTCCGAGGTGCCCTCGGCGACCTTCCTGCCGCGATCGATCACCGCGATCCGGTCCGCCAGCTGGTCGGCCTCATCGAGGTACTGCGTGGTGAGCAGGATCGTCGCGCCCTGGTTGACCAGCTCGCGGATGGTGTCCCACATCTGGCCGCGGGTGCGCGGGTCCAGGCCGGTGGTCGGCTCGTCGAGGAAGATCAGCGGCGGCCGGGCGATCAGCGAGGCGGCCAGGTCGAGGCGCCGCCGCATTCCGCCGGAGAAGTCCTTGATCTGCCGGGTGGCGGCCTCGGTGAGCCCGAAGCGCTCCAGCAGCTCGCCGGCGGTCCGCTTGGCGGCGGTGCCGGTCAGGCCGAGCAGCCGGCCGAAGAGGTAGAGGTTCTCGGTCGCGGTGAGGTTCTCGTCGACCGAGGCGTACTGCCCGGTCACGCCGACGAGCTGGCGCACCTGGTGGGGGTGGCTGGCGACATCGATGCCGAAGATCGAGGCGGAGCCGCCGTCGATCGGGAGCAAGGTCGCGAGCATGGAGAGCGTGGTGGTCTTGCCGGCGCCATTGGGGCCGAGCACTCCGAAGACCTCGCCGCGGCGGACCTGCAGGTCGATGCCGTCTACCGCATGAACGGTGCCTGATCCTTTGGCCCCGAACGTCTTGACCAGACCCTGGGCATGTACCGCCAGGTCGGTGTCCTTGGTGTTCGTCATGCTCCCAGCGTGGGGCAGCCCGGTTTCACTGGACACTCACGCTGGTTTCAGTCGATTTCGGCGCTTTCAGCGAGTACGCCGTCGGGCGGGCCTGAAAAGCGGAAGAATGCTGTCCGCTCCCTGTGAGAGCGTGGTCACATGGTCAGGGAGATGATCCGGGCCGATGGGCTCGTCAAGCGCTACAAGTCGGTGGAAGCGCTGCGCGGACTCGACCTGTCCGTCGAGGAGGGCACCGTGCTCGCGCTGCTCGGCCCCAACGGCGCGGGCAAGACGACGGCGGTGCGCTGTCTGACCACGCTGTTGCGGCCCGACGCCGGCACCGCGACGGTGGCCGGCATCGACGTGCTCGCCGACCCGGACGGGGTGCGCTCCCGAGTCGGCCTCTCGGGGCAGTATGCCGCCGTCGACGAGCACCTGACCGGCTATGAGAACCTCACCATGATCGGCAGGCTCTACCACCTCGGCGCCGGGCGCTCCCGGCGGCGGGCGCGTGAGCTGCTGGAGCGGTTCGGGCTGGCCGACGCGGCCGACCGGCCGGCGAAGACCTACTCCGGCGGGAGGCGGCGGTGCGCATCCTCGGCCAGGTCGCGGTCGAGGAGGTCAGGGTCGGCGACAACGGCCGCGAGCTGACCGCTGCGGTGGCCTCCGGCGCCGGCGACCTGCTGCGGGTCCTCGGCGAGTTCGAGCGCGACGCGATCAAGATCTACGACATCGGGCTGCGTCGGCCCACCCTCGATGACGTGTTCCTGAGCCTCACCGGCCACCAGGCGGACGAGACCAGTACCGAGGAGGACGAGTGAGCATCATCGACACGCTCAGTGATGGCTGGGTCGTGACCCAGCGCAACCTGATCAAGATCAAGCGGGTGCCCGAGGTCCTCGTCTTCGTCCTGCTCAGCCCGATCATGTTCGTGCTGCTGTTCGCCTTCGTCTTCGGCGGCGCCATCGACCCGCCCGGCAGCGTCAACTACAAGGAGTGGCTGATCTGCGGCATCTTCGCGCAGACGGTCGTCTTCGGCGCCACCTTCTCCGGCGCGGCGCTCGCCGAGGACATGACCAAGGGGATCATCGACCGGTTCCGGTCCCTGCCGATGTCACGGTCGGCGGTCCTGATCGGCCGGACCGGGTCCGACGTCGTCTACAACGTCATCTCGCTGGTCATCATGGCGCTGACCGGGCTGCTGGTCGGCTGGCGCATCCGCGGTGGCGTCCTCGACGCGATCCTCGCGGCCCTGCTGCTGCTCGTCTTCGCCTACGCGATCAGCTGGATCATGGCCTTCGTGGGCCTGCTGGTGCCGAGCGTGGACGTCATCAACAACGCCTCGTTCATGGTGATCATGCCGCTGACGTTCGTCTCCAACGCGTTCGTGCCCACCGAGTCCTTCAGCGGGGTGCTGCGCACGCTGGTGGTCTGGAATCCCGTCTCCACCCTGACCCAGGCGGCCCGGGAGCTGTTCGGCAACACCGGCGGCGTCGACGCGCCCGGCGACTGGCCGATGCAGCACCCCGAGCTCTACACCTGCCTGTGGATCGTCGGCATCCTGCTGGTCTTCGTGCCGCTCTCGGTCCGGCAGTATCGGCTGACGTCCTCGAAGGGATAGCGGGAAGTCATGCATCGTCGTGTATAGTCATGCATATGAACAAGAAGTCGGTTGCCGTTGCCGGCGCCAGCGGCTACGCCGGCGGCGAGCTGCTGCGGCTGCTGCTGGCCCATCCTGAGGTCGAGATCGGCGCCGTCACCGGCGCCGCCAATGCCGGACAGCTCCTCGGCAGCCTGCAGCCCCATCTGCTGCCGCTGGCCGACCGGGTGCTGGCCGAGACCACGGTCGAGGTGCTGCGCGGACACGACGTGGTCTTCCTCGCGCTGCCGCACGGCCAGTCCGGTGCCATCGCCGCAGCACTGGGGGAGGACACCGTCGTGATCGACTGCGGTGCCGACTTCCGACTCGCCGACGCGGGGGAGTGGCAGCGGTTCTACGGCTCGGCCCACGCCGGCACCTGGCCCTACGGCCTGCCGGAGCTGCCGGGCAACCGGGACCGGCTGATCGGCGCCACCAAGATCGCCGTGCCGGGCTGCTACCCGACGGTCTCCTCGCTGGCGCTGGCCCCTGCCGTGGCCGCCGGCCTGGTCGAGAACGACGTCGTCGTGGTCGCCGCCTCCGGCACCTCGGGAGCGGGCAAAGCCGCCAAGGCGCATCTGCTCGGCAGCGAGGTGATGAGCAGCGTCAGCGCGTACGGCGTCGGCGGCACGCACCGCCACACCCCGGAGATCACCCAGAACCTCTCCGCGCTGGCCTCCGGGGAGCGAGTCACCGTCTCCTTCACCCCGCTGCTGGTGCCGATGCCGCGTGGCATCCTCGCCACCTGCACCGCAAGGCTGCTGCCGGGCGTCACCGCCGAGGACGTCCGCACGACCTACGAGAAGGCCTACGCCGAAGAGCGCTTCGTCCACCTGCTGCCCGAGGGCCAGTGGCCGCAGACCAAGGCGGTGACCGGCGCCAACGCCGTCCACCTCCAGGTCACCGTCGACGAGCACGCCGGCCGGCTGGTCGCCGTCGGCGCCGTCGACAACCTCACCAAGGGCACCGCCGGCGCGGCGGTGCAGTGCATGAATCTCGCGCTCGGCCTCGACGAGGGCACCGGCCTGACCACGATCGGACTCGCGCCATGACCGTCACCTACCCCCAGGGCTTCCTCGCCGCCGGCGTCACCGCCGGGCTGAAGGCGTCCGGCAAGCCCGACATCGCCCTTGTCGTCAATACCGGGCCCACCTTCGACTCCGCCAGCGTCTTCACCGCCAACCGCTGCCAGGCTAACCCGGTCATCTGGAGCAAGGAGGTCGCCAAGGACGGCATCGTCAAGGCGGTCGTCCTCAACTCCGGCGGCGCCAACTGCTACACCGGACCTGACGGCTTCCAGACCACGCACCAGACCGCCGAGGTGGTCGCCGCGGGTCTCGGCATCGGGGCGGGCGATGTGGTGGTCTGCTCCACCGGCCTGATCGGGCTGCTCAACGACCGGGAGACGCTGCTCGCCGGCGCCCGGGCCGCGGTCGCGGCCTTGAGCGCGGACGGTGGCGACGACGCGGCCCACGCGATCATGACCACCGATACCGTCGCCAAGCAGGTCGTGGTCCAAGGCGGAAGGGCCGGACAGGCCTGGAGCATCGGCGGCATGGCCAAGGGCGCCGGGATGCTCGCGCCGGCGCTCGCGACCATGCTCGTGGTGATCACCACCGACGCCGTCGTACCCGCTGCCGACCTGGACCGGGCGCTGCGCGCCGCCACCAGGGTCAGCTTCGACCGGCTCGACTCCGACGGCTGCATGTCCACCAACGACACCGTCACGCTGATGGCCAGTGGCGCCAGCGGCGTCGCCCCCGACCTGGCGACCTTCACCGAGAGGCTCACCGAGGTCTGCACCAGTCTGGCGCTGCAGCTGCTCGCCGACGCCGAGGGCGCCGACCACTCCATCGCCATCACCACGCTCAACGCCGCCTCCGAGGAGGAGGCCGTCGAGGTGGGCAGGAGCGTCGCCCGCTCCAACCTCTTCAAGGCGGCCATCTTCGGCAAGGACCCGAACTGGGGTCGCATTCTGGCCTCCGTCGGCACCACTCAGGCCGCCTTCGACCCGGCCGACCTCGACGTCGCCCTCAACGGCGTCTGGGTCTGCCGGCACTCGATCCCGGCCGAGGACCCCGCGCTGATCAGCCTCGAGGAGCGCGACGTCACCGTCACCATCGACCTCAAGTCCGGCGACGCCAGCGCGACCGTCTGGACCAATGACCTCACCCACGCCTACGTCCACGAGAACAGCGCCTATTCGTCATGACCACCCCATTCAAATGCTCGCTTCGCTCCCCCCACGAGACGGGCGCCGCGAACGGGGACCCCGGATGAGAGCCAATGCGGAGGTCCTGGCAGGAGCCCTGCCCTGGCTGAAGAAGTACAACGGCAAGATCATCGTCATCAAGTACGGCGGCAACGCCATGATCGACGACGACCTGAAGACCACCTTCGCCGAGGACGTGGCGTTCCTCCGGCTGGCCGGGTTCAAGCCGGTCGTCGTGCACGGCGGCGGACCGCAGATCTCGGCGATGCTCGACCGGCTCGGCATCGAGAGCGAGTTCCGCGGCGGTCTGCGCGTCACCACGCCGGAGGCCATGGACGTCGTCCGGATGGTGCTGGTCGGGCAGGTCCAGCGCGAGCTCGTCGGCCTGCTCAACCAGCACGGCCCGCTCGCGGTCGGCCTCTCCGGCGAGGACGCCGGCCTGTTCACCGCCAGCCGGACCAACACCATCGTCGACGGCGAGGAGGTCGACCTCGGCCTGGTCGGCGAGGTGACCCAGGTCCGCCCCGAGGCGGTGCTCGACGTCATCGAGGCCGGCCGGATCCCGGTCATCTCCAGCGTCGCCCCCGACGTCACCGGCCAGGTCCACAACGTCAACGCCGACACCGCCGCCGCCGCGCTGGCGATCGCGCTGAGAGCCGAGAAGCTGCTCGTGCTGACCGACGTGGAGGGGCTCTACCGCGACTACGGCAACAGCGACGACGTCATCCAGGAGATCAGCCCCGAGTCGCTGGAGACGTTGATGCCGACCCTCGCCAGCGGCATGGTGCCCAAGATGGGCGCCTGCCTCCAGGCGGTCCAGGGCGGCGTCGCCCGAGCCACCGTGGTGGACGGCCGCGAGCCACACGCGGTACTGCTGGAGATCTTCACCGACGAGGGCATCGGCACCCAGGTCCTGCCCGGAGTGGAGACCAAGATCAGGAAGGCAACCAGATGACCACCCAGCCCGACTCGTGGCAGGAGCGCTACCAGGGAGCGCTGATGAACACCTTCGGCGCACCCAAGCTCGTGCTCACCCGGGGCCGGGGCAGCCATGTCTGGGACGCCGACGGCAAGGAGTACGTCGACCTGCTCGGCGGCATCGCCGTCAACGTCCTCGGCCACGGCCACCCGGCACTGGTCGCCGCCGTCACCGAGCAGCTGAGCACGCTCGGCCACATCTCCAACTTCTTCGCCTCCGAGCCGCAGATCGTGCTCGCCGAGAGGCTGCTGGCCCTGGTCGGCGGCGAGGGCCGGGTGTTCTTCAGCAACTCCGGCACCGAGGCCAACGAGGCGGCCTTCAAGCTCAGCCGCCGCACCGGCCGGACCCACCTGGTCGCGATGGCCGGCTCCTTCCACGGCCGCACCATGGGCTCGCTGGCGCTGACGTCCAAGGAGGCCTACCGGGCCCCGTTCGAGCCGCTGCCCGGCGAGGTCGACTTCGTGCCCTACGGCGACGCCGACGCGCTGGCGGCAGCGGTCACCGACGAGACCGCCGCGATCGTGATCGAGCCGATCCAGGGCGAGGCGGGGGTCGTCGTACCGCCGGAGGGCTTCCTGGCCGCGGCGCGGCGGATCGCCGACGAGCACGGTGCGCTGCTCTGGCTCGACGAGGTGCAGTCGGGCATGGGCCGCACCGGCCGGTGGCTGGCCTCGGCCAGCAGCGGAGTCACCCCCGACATCGTCACGCTCGCCAAGGGACTCGGCGGCGGCTTCCCGATCGGCGCCACCATCGGCCTCGGCAAGGCGGCGGCGCTTCTCGAGCCCGGCAACCACGGCACCACCTTCGGCGGCAACCCGGTCGCCTGCGCGGCCGGGCTCGCGGTCATCTCGACCATCGAGGAGGAGGGCCTGCTCGAGCACGCCACCGTGCTGGGCCAGAAGCTCCGCGACGGACTGATCGCCGACCCCCGGGTCACCGAGGTCACCGGCGAGGGACTGCTGATCGGCATCGTCCTCAGCGAGGCCAGGTCCGCCGAGGTCGCCGCAGCGGCACTGGTCGACGGCTTCATCGTCAACAACGCCACCCCCGACCGGATCCGGCTGGCCCCGCCGCTGGTGCTCACCACCGACGACGCCGCGGCCTTCCTGGCCGCCTGGCCCGCCATCCTCGACAAGGTGCTCTGACATGACCCGCAGCTTCCTCCGCGACGACGACCTCACCCCCGCCGAGCAGGCCCAGGTGCTCGACCTCGCGGCCACGCTCAAGGCGGACCCGTTCGCGGCGCGCCCGCTCGCGGGCCCACGGACCGTCGCCACCATCTACGACAAGCAGACGCTGCGCACCCAGACCTCCTTCTCGGCCGGCATCGCCGAGCTGGGCGGCTTCCCGCTCGCCGTCGACGGCCGGCTCGCCGACATCGGCAAGCGCGAGTCGGTGGCCGACGTGGCCCGGGTGCTCGGACGCCAGGTGAGCGCGATCGTGTGGCGCACCTACGCGCAGAGCGCGCTGGCCGAGATGGCGCAGTATGCCGGCGTGCCGGTCGTCAACGCCCTCACCGACGACTTCCACCCCTGTCAACTGCTCGCCGACCTGCTCACGATCCGCGAGCACCGGGCCAAGGACGGGCAGAGCCTGACCGGCCTGCGAGTGGCCTTCGTCGGAGACGGCGCCTGCAATATGGGCAACTCCTGGCTGCTGGCCGGCACCACGGCCGGCCTGCACGTGGTGATCGGAGCCCCGGAGGGCTATGCGCCGCACCAGGAGATGTTCGACCGCGCGAACGCCATCGGTGCGGAGACCGGCGGCAGCGCCGGTTGGGAGGTCGACCCGATCAAGGCCGTCGCCAGGGCCGACGTCGTCGTCACCGACACCTGGGTGTCCATGGGCAAGGAGGACGAGGCCGCCGCCCGGACGGCCGTCTTCGCGCCGTACTCGGTCACCACCGAGCTGATGTCCTACGCCAAGCCGGATGCGATCGTGATGCACTGTCTGCCCGCCTACCGCGGCAAGGAGATCGACGCCGCCGTCCTCGACGGCCCGCGCAGCGTGGTGTGGGACGAGGCCGAGAACCGGCGCCACGCCCAGAAGGCGATCCTCGCCTTCCTCCTCGACCACGACGCCGGCGACGGAGCCTGAGCCGATGATCGAGTCCGCGCTGCGACCCGCCACCAAGCAGGCCCGCCACCAGCTCATCGTCGAGCTGGTCGCAGGCCACCAGGTGCGCTCGCAGAGCGAGCTCGCCGACCTGCTGGCCGCGCACGGCGTGCAGGTCACCCAGGCCACCCTGTCGCGCGACCTGGTCGAGCTCGACGCCGTCAAGGTCCGGGCGGCGAGCGGTGCGCTGGTCTACGCCGTTCCGGCCGAGGGCGGCGACCGGCGCCCGACCACTCCGGACACCACGGCGGCGGCGCTGCACCGGCTCGGCCAACGTGCTGCCGAGCTGCTGGTCAGCGCGGAGGCCAGCGCCAACCTCGTCGTGCTCCGCACCCCGCCGGGCGCCGCCCAGTTCCTGGCGAGCGCCGTGGACAAGGCGGAGCTCCCCGAGATCCTCGGCACCATCGCCGGCGACGACACGGTGCTGGTCATCGCCCGCGATCCGCTCGGCGGCGATAGCCTCGCCCAGCGGCTCCTCACACTCGCGCAACCCCACGACTAGAGAGACACACCCAGTGAGCAAGGTCCTGACCTCCCTTCCCGTCGGCGAGCGCGTCGGCATCGCCTTCTCCGGCGGCCTCGACACCTCGGTGGCGGTGGCGTGGATGCGCTCCAAGGGAGCCGTGCCGTGCACCTACACCGCCGACATCGGGCAGTACGACGAGCCCGACATCTCCGGCGTACCCGCCCGCGCGCTGTCCTATGGCGCCGAGATCGCCCGCGCCGTGGACATCAAGCCGCAGCTGGTCGAGGAGGGCCTGGCCGCGCTCGCCTGCGGCGCCTTCCACATCCGCTCGGCCGGGCGTACCTACTTCAACACCACGCCGCTGGGACGCGCCGTCACCGGCACCGTCCTGGTGCGCGCCATGCAGTCCGACGACGTCAACATCTGGGGCGACGGCTCGACGTTCAAGGGCAACGACATCGAGCGGTTCTACCGCTACGGCCTGATGGCCAACCCGGAGCTGCGCATCTACAAGCCGTGGCTCGACGCCGACTTCGTCGCCGAGCTCGGCGGCCGACACGAGATGAGCGAGTGGCTGGTCGCCAACGGGCTGCCCTACCGGGACTCGACCGAGAAGGCCTACTCCACCGACGCCAACATCTGGGGCGCCACCCACGAGGCCAAGACGCTGGAGCACCTCGACGTCTCGCTGGAGACCGTCGAGCCGATCATGGGCGTGAAGTTCTGGGACCCGAGCGTCGCCATCGAGACCGAGGACGTCGCCATCACCTTCGAGGCGGGCCGCCCGGTCGCCATCAACGGCACGCGCTACGACGATGCTGTCGCCCTGGTGATGGCGGCCAACGCGATCGGCGGCCGGCACGGCCTCGGCATGTCCGACCAGATCGAGAACCGGATCATCGAGGCCAAGTCCCGCGGCATCTACGAGGCCCCCGGCATGGCGCTGCTCTGGACCGCCTACGAGCGACTGCTCAACGCCATCCACAACGAGGACACCCTCGCCAACTACCACAACGAGGGCCGCAAGCTCGGCCGGCTGCTCTACGAGGGCCGCTGGCTCGACCCGCAGGCGCTGATGCTGCGCGAGTCCATCCAACGCTGGATCGCCTCGCTGGTCTCCGGCACCGTCACGCTGCGGCTGCGCCGCGGCGAGGACTACACCGTGCTGCGCACCGAGGGCGACAACTTCTCCTACCACCCCGAGAAGCTCTCCATGGAACGCACCGAGAACGCCGCCTTCGGCCCCACCGACCGGATCGGTCAGCTCACCATGCGCAACCTCGACATCGCCGACTCCCGGGCCAAGCTGGAGGCCTACGCCGGCCAGCCGCTCGACCAGGGCAATGTGCTCGTGGAGCACGGCACCCTGTTCGGGGAGCTGCCGGCCGGCGGCGCCGAGCAGATCGCGGCCAACCCCGAGCTCTCGGGCGACGAGGAGACGGTGCTGGAAGAGGCCGCGATGGAGCTGGGCGTTGACTGACTCGAGCACCGCTGTGCACACCACCGGGGAGGGCAAGCTCTGGGGCGGCCGGTTCGCTGGCGGTCCCGCACCGGAGCTGGAGGCGCTCTCGCGCTCGACCCACTTCGACTGGCGGCTGGCCCTCTACGACCTCGCCGGCTCGCACGCTCATGCCCAGGCGCTGGCCGCGGCCGGGCTGCTGACGGCCGCCGAGGAGACCGAGCTGCATCGCGGGCTCGACGCGCTGGCCGATCGCTTCACCGCCGGCGACCTGCTGCCCGACCCCGCCGACGAGGACGTCCACGGCGCGCTGGAGCGGCTGCTCATCGAGGAGGTCGGCACCGACGTCGGCGGCAAGCTGCGGGCCGGACGGTCGCGCAACGACCAGATCGCCACCCTGTTCCGGTGTTACCTGCTCGACCACGCCCGCATCGTCGGCGACCTCGTGCTGGACCTGGTCGACGCGCTCGCCGCCCAGGCAGAGGCCCACCTCGGGCCCCCCGGAATCGGCACGGTCATGCCGGGCCGGACCCACCTGCAGCACGCCCAGCCGGTGCTGCTCTCGCACCACCTGCTGGCGCACGCCTGGGCGCTGCTGCGCGACGTCGACCGGCTCGGCGACTGGCGCCGCCGGGTCGAGTCGGACTCGCCGTACGGCTCGGGGGCGCTGGCCGGCCAGAGCCTCGGCCTGGATCCGGAGCTGGTCGCCCGCGAGCTCGGCTTCACCGGCTCGACCGCCAACTCCATCGACGGCACCGCCTCCCGCGACTTCGTCGCCGAGTTCGCCTTCGTATGCGCGCAGATCGGGGTGGACGTCAGCCGGATCGCCGAGGAGGTCATCCTCTGGGCGACCAAGGAGTTCGGCTTCGTGACGCTGCACGACTCCTGGTCGACCGGCTCATCGATCATGCCGCAGAAGAAGAACCCCGACATCTCCGAGCTGGCGCGCGGCAAGGCGGGCCGACTGGTCGGCAACCTGACCGGGCTGCTGACCACGCTCAAGGCGCTGCCGCTGGCCTACAACCGCGACCTGCAGGAGGACAAGGAGCCGGTCTTCGACTCGGTGGACACCCTGGAGGTGCTGCTGCCGGCCTTCACCGGGCAGATCGCGACCCTGGTCTACGACACCGACCGGATGGCCGAGCTGGCGCCACAGGGCTTCTCGCTCGCCACCGACATCGCCGAGTGGCTGGTCCGCGAGGGAGTGCCGTTCCGGATCGCCCACGAGCTCGCCGGCGCCTGCGTCCGAGCGGCGGAGGCGCGCGGCGTCGAGCTCGACGCCCTCACCGACGAGGAGTTCGCCGCGATCTCGCCGTCGCTGACGCCGGCAGTGCGCGCGGTGCTGACCGTCGAGGGATCGGTGGCCTCGCGCGACGGCCGCGGCGGCACCGCTCCGGCGCGGGTGCGTGAGCAGCTCGCCGAGCTGCGAGGGCGGGTTGCCGCCAGTCGGGACGCGCAGTCGGTCCGGGCCGGCTGATGCTCGTCCACCCGTGGGACGCGGCCACCGAGGAGGAGTGGCGTGCCGTCGTACGGGACAACCCCTTCGGCGAGCTGATCGCCGCCGGCCGAGAGCGCGCCCGCGACCACGTGCTCCGGCGAGGCGGCGCGTGACGCCATTCGACGACACCCCCGTCGAGGTCGCCCCCAGGCTGCTCGGTGCGCTGCTGACCCATAGGGGAGTGACGGTTCGACTGACGGAGGTGGAGGCCTACGGGGGCGCCGACGACCCGGGGTCGCACTCCTACCGCGGCCGGACCCGGCGCAACACGGTCATGTTCGGGCCAGCCGGCCATCTCTACGTCTACTTCACCTACGGGATGCACTACTGCGCCAACGTCGTGGTCGGCCCCGACGGGACGCCCGGCGCGGTGCTGCTGCGAGCCGGCGAGGTCACCGACGGGCTCGACCTGGCCCGGTCCCGTCGCCCCGGAGCGCCCGGCCGGGACCTGGCCCGGGGCCCGGCGCGACTGTGCCGAGCGCTGGACCTCGACCTGGCGGTCAACGGCGCTCCGGTGAACGGCGAGGAGCTCTCCCTGGTGCTGCCGGAGACGCCAGTCGTCAACGTCGCGAGGGGTCCGCGGGTCGGCCTCCGCGCGGCGCCCGAGCGGCCGTGGCGGTTCTGGCTCGACGGCGAGCCGAGCGTCTCGAGCTACCGTCCGGCAGCCCCACCACGGCGCCGACGTACGTCGATTTGATGCCCCCGACACCCCCGTGTAATGTTCTCCGACTCGCCGCAAGCGGCTCCCAAACCGGGCTGAGAGGCCAAACGACTTGGGATCCGTGCGCTCCGACACCGGCTCTCAGCCGGCCCCGCTCGACCTGGCGCAGTCAGTCGCCAAGTTGACGAGGCGGACCGAGATCGGTAAGTTATCGCAGGTTGCCCCGCAGCAAGCCCGAGAGGGTGAGCACGGTGTGCGTGTGATTTTTGAGAACTCAACAGTGTGTCAATAGTCGATGAATTAGTTTGTTGTGCCCTGTCGGTTCGCTTTTTTTGGGTGGATTGATGGTTTTTTGGCATTGATTCTGATGTTTTTTGTCAGTGTTTTTGTGTTGGGCATCTCTTCTTTCTTGGCTGGCTTCTTTTTTGTGGGGGTTGGCTGGGTGTTTGTTTTTTATGGAGAGTTTGA
>NZ_JASGDQ010000133.1:0-13719 GCF_047607185.1 Nocardioides sp.
CCAGACCTCGCAGATCTCATGCTGGACATCAACGGCGTCGAGCGAGCAGGGCGATGACCTGGTGGCACCTCGGGTGCATTGACGCTCCATCGGGAAGCGCCAACATCAGGAAGGTAGACCAGTGAGCGAGTCATGGGCAGCATGAGGGACAACCCGAGGGTGGGGCCGCTGGCCGCTACCCCCACAACCACGCCGCTACTGGACGTCGATGCCCTCATCGGCGACCCCCGGACCCGCATCGTGGTCTGCTGCGGCTCCGGCGGGGTCGGCAAGACCACGACGAGCGCGGCGCTCGCGCTGCGGGCCGCCGAGCGCGGCCGCAAGGTCGTCGTGCTGACCATCGACCCCGCCCGGCGGCTGGCGCAGTCCATGGGCATCGAGCAGCTCGACAACACGCCACGGCCGGTTGCCGGCGTCGGTGGGGACGGCAGCCTCGACGCGATGATGCTCGACATGAAGCGCACCTTCGACGAGGTGGTGCTCGCCCAGGCCAGCCCGGAGAAGGCCAAGCAGATCCTGGAGAACCCGTTCTACGTCGCGCTGTCGAGCTCGTTCGCGGGGACGCAGGAGTACATGGCGATGGAGAAGCTCGGGCAGCTGCACCGACAGGGCGACTACGACCTGATCGTCGTCGACACCCCGCCCAGCCGGAGCGCGCTGGACTTCCTCGATGCACCGGACCGGCTCTCGAGCTTCCTGGACGGCCGGTTCATCAGGCTGATGCTGGCGCCGGCCCGCGGCCCGGCGCGGTTGATGACGGCCGGCTTCGGGCTGATCACCGGCGCGCTGACCAAGGTCCTCGGCGGCCAGGTGCTGACCGACCTGCAGACCTTCGTGTCGGCGCTCGACACCGTCTTCGGCGGCTTCCGTCAGCGTGCCCAGCAGACCTACGCGCTGCTGCAGGCGCGCGGCACCGCGTTCCTGGTGGTCGCCACGCCTGAGTCCGACGCGCTCCGGGAGGCGGCCTACTTCGTGGAGCGGCTCTCCGGTGACCGGATGCCGCTGGCGGGCCTGGTCGTCAACCGGGCCACCACGGTGCCTGGCGAGGACCTGACGGCGGCCGGCGCGATCGCCGCGGCGGAGCGGCTCAAGGCCGAGGATCCCGACAGCCTCACCGCCGGGCTGCTGCGGTTGCACGCCGACCGGATGGTCCTCGTCGACCGGGAGCGGCGGCTACGGCTTGGGTTCGCGGCCGCTCATCCTCGGGTGGCGACCACGGTGGTGCCCGCTCTCGCGGGCGACGTACACGATCTCGACGGGCTGCGCGAGGTCGGCTCGCTCCTCGCCGCCGAGTCCGATTAGAGGTCCGCGCTCTCCTTGGTTCGCGCCGCCTCCAGCACGGCGCGCCACGAGGCGCTCGGCTTGCGGCGGAGCAGGGCCCGGCGCTCGCGCTCGGTCATCCCGCCCCAGACGCCCCATTCGATCTGGTTGTCGAGCGCCTCGGCCAGGCACTCGGTCTTCACCGGACAGGCCGCACAGACCTGCTTGACCTTGTTCTGCTCGGCCCCGCGCACAAACAGCATGTCAGGCTGTTCCGTGCGGCAGGCGGCCCTCGGCGCCCAGTCATCGACCCACATTCGTGTCCCCAAACTCCCTGGATCGACCCCCGTCGTCCTCGAACGACGATCGACCTGATTTCCCGATACCAACAAGTTAAGAGAGACATTTCCGCGCGGGACAGACTCGTTCGACCCAAGTTCGATAGCCCGAACTGACTAGTTCTGCCGGATCATCCCACCCCGGACCACCCGGTTCGCCGAAGAGCCCGGCTCGGGTGAGGTCGCTACCCTAGAGCGCATGTCCCGACCCCGGTCCGACCGTCTGCCGGCCTCCCGCGTGCTGCCTCACCTACTGGTGATGCTGGCCGTCGCGGCGATCCTGGGCGTCGTGGTTGCCGGCCTCGCCGTCCCGCTCGCCGGGGTGGCCGGCCTCGGCGCGCGCAAGGTGGCGCGCAGCATGGACGACCTGCCCGAGGAGCTCAAGACCGGCGAGCTCCCTCAGCGGAGCAAGATCGTCGACGCCGACGGCAAGCTGATCACCTGGATCTACGCCGACAATCAGAACCGCACCAACCGGGCGCTCGACCAGGTCTCGGAGACGATGGTCCAGGCGCTGCTCTCGATCGAGGACTACCGCTTCTACCAGCACGGCGCGCTCGACCTGAAGGGCACGGTGCGGGCACTGATCACCAACAAGGCCAACGGCGGCGTGGTGCAGGGCGGGTCCTCGATCACCCAGCAGTTGGTGAAGCAGACGCTGATCAACGAGGCCACCACCGACGAGGAGCGCAAGGCGGCGACCGAGGAGACCTACCAGCGCAAGCTCCAGGAGCTGCGCTACGCGATCGCGCTGGAGCAGAACCACTCCAAGAGCTGGATCCTCGAGCGCTATCTCAACATCGCCTACTTCGGCGACGGGGCGTACGGCGTGCAGGTGGCCGCCAAGCACTACTTCAACACCGACGCGAGCAAGCTCACCCTGACCCAGGCCGCGCTGCTGGCCGGCCTGGTCAAGAACCCCACCGGCTTCGACCCGACCAGTTCCCCCGACCGGGCGCTGGCCCGCCGCAACGTCGTGCTCGACCGGATGGCGCAGCTCCAGGTGATCACCGACGCCGAGGCGGAGGCGGCCAAGGCCGAGCCGCTCGGGCTCTCCGTCAAGGACAACCAGAACGGCTGTGTCAGCAGCAAGGCCGCGTTCTTCTGTGACTACGTGCTGCGCTGGCTCAAGCAGGACCCGGCACTGGGCCGCACCCCCGACGAGCGGGAGAACCTGCTCGAGACCGGTGGCCTGACCATCAAGACGACACTGCGGATGGCCGACCAGAAGGCCGCCGACACCGCCGTCAGCGACAACGTCTACGCCACCGACAATGCCATCGGCGGCATCGCGATGGTCGAGCCCGGCACCGGCGACGTGCTCGCGTTGGCGCAGTCACGGCCGATGGGCGCCGACGCCGGCAAGGGCGAGACCTACCTCAACTACGTGGTGCCGCAGGAGCTCGGCGACTCCGCCGGCTTCCAGGCAGGCTCGACGTTCAAGGCGTTCGTGCTCGCGCAGGCGATCGAGGACAACGTCGGCCTGAAGACGACGCTCGACGCCCGCTCCCCGATGACGTTCGACACCTCCACCTTCCAGAACTGTCCCGGCGAGCCCGGCTTCGTGGGCGACTGGCCGGTGAGCAACTCCACCAGGAGCGGCCGGATGGACGTCTACACCGGCACTCGCCAGTCGGTGAACACCTTCTATGCCCAGCTCGAGCAGATCACCGGCGTCTGTGCCCCCTACCGGCTCGCCAAGGCGATGGGCATCAAGCTGACCAACCCCACAGGCGACGCCAACGGCAACGGCGCCGAGCGGATCCCCTCCTTCACCCTCGGGGTGGTCAACGTGAGCCCGCTGGAGATGGCCGAGGCCTACGCCACCTTCGGCGCCCGGGGGCTGCACTGCGACAACCGGCCGGTCACCGAGATCGACGACTCGGCCGGCAATGTCGTCAAGACCTACGACCCGTCCTGCCAGCAGGTGATGCAGCAGACCACCGCCGACGGCGTCAGCGACGTGCTCCGCGGCGTCCAGGAGCCCGGCGGCTTCGGCTACACCTCCGGTGGCACCAACCTGACCAACGCCGCCGGCGAGACGGTGCCCTCCGCTGGGAAGACCGGCACCACTCAGGACGGCATGTCGGTGTGGTTCATGGGCTACACCCCGCAGATCGCGACCGCGGCGATGATCGCCGGCGCCAACTCCAAGGGTCAGCCGATCACATTGCAGAACCAACTCGTCGCCGGCAGCTACCACAACGTCTCGGGCTCCGGCTTCGCCGGACCGATGTGGGCCGAGGCGATGCACGCCATCGACGACGGCCTGAATGCCGAGGACTTCGTCGCGCCCACCCCGGAGGTCGTCGACGGCAAGACGGTCCGGGTGCCGAGCGTAAGCGGGATGTCCCTCTCCGCGGCCAAGGCGAGGCTCCGATCGGCCGGCTTCACCCCGATCGTCGGACCGCGGGTCTACTCCGGCGTGTACGTCGGCGGCGCGGCCTACACCTACCCCAGTAGTTCCGCGCCGCCGCACAGCGTCATCACGATCTACGTCTCCCAGGGCCCCGAGCCGAAGAAGTCCAAGGGCAAGAAGGGCGGCAAGGGCAGGGGCGGCCGGGGCGGCCGCTAGTGCTGATCAATGGCGCCGGCGCGCAGCAGGCGGGATTGATCAGCACTTCCCTAGCCAAGCTCGACACTCAGCCCAGCTGACGCTTGACCTCTGCGGAGACCGCGCCGCCGTCGGCGCGACCCCTGATCCGAGGCTGCAATGCGCCCATGACCCGGCCCATCGCCTTCATGCCGTCACCGGCCACGCCGAGCTCGGCGATGGTCTCGGTGACCAGGGCGGCGATCTCAGCCTCGGAGAGCTGCGCCGGCAGGTAGTCGGCGATCACCGCCGCCTCGGCGGTCTCCTTGGCGGCGCTCTCGGCGCGACCACCCTCGGCGAACGCGGTCGCCGCCTCACGGCGCTTCTTGGCCTCGCTGGAGAGCACGCCGATGATCTCGTCGTCGGAGAGCTCTCGCGCCTGCTTGCCGGACACCTCGGCGTTGGTGATGGCGGTCAGCACCATCCGCAACGTGGAGGAGCGGACCTCGTCGCGCGCCTTCATGGCGGTGGTGAGGTCGGAGCGCAGCTGGTCCTTGAGGTTCACGTGGTCCATTGTGGCAGCCTTGTCGTGTGGGCCTCGCACGCATTTTCGGTACGACGGCCGCGGCCTCGCTCGCCGCGGCCGCCGGACTCGCCGGCTACGCGGCCTGGGAGGCTCGGCAGTACACCCTGCGGCAGTTGAGCGTCCCGGTGCTGCCCGAGGGGGCCGCCCCGGTGCGGATGCTGCATCTGTCCGACATCCACCTGCTGCCCACTCAGCGGCGCAAGGTCGAGTGGCTCTCCGGGCTGTCCGTGCTGCGTCCCGACCTGGTGGTCAACACCGGCGACAACCTTTCCCACCCCGACTCGGTGCCGGTGCTGCTCGACGCCCTCGGCCCGCTGCTCGACGTGCCCGGGGTCTTCGTGCTCGGCTCCAACGACTACTTCGCGCCGTCGCTGCGCAACCCGCTGCGCTACCTGCTGCCCGACGACGGCCGGCGGGCCACCGGCAACGCGCGGCTGCCCTGGGAGGACCTGGTCGGGTCGTTCACCAAGGCGGGCTGGCTCGATCTCACCAACGCGCTCGGCTCGCTGAGGATCCGCGACCTCGCGGTCGGATTCGCCGGCGTGGACGACCCGCATCTGGGCTACGACCGACTCGCCAGCGTCGCCGGGCCGGCCGACCCCGACGCCGACCTGCGGCTGGGCATCACCCATGCGCCGTACCTCCGCGTGCTGGACCAGTTCGCCGCCGACGGCTACGACGCGATCATCGCCGGCCATACCCACGGTGGGCAGGTCTGCCTGCCCCGGTATGGAATCTGGGGGCCAGGCCGGGCGCTGACCACCAACTGCGACCTCGAGCCCGCCCGCGCCCGTGGCCTGCACCGCCACCCTGCCGACTCCCAGCCGGGCGAGCCCGGCTCCTCCTGGCTGCACGTCTCGGCCGGCCTCGGCGCCAACCCCTACACCCGGTTCCGGGTCGCCTGCCGGCCCGAGGCCACCCTGCTCACCCTGGTCGCTACCGATTACAGTCCCGGACTGTAAAGTCGCTATGCTCACGTGCTTGTGAGCCGTCGAGGCTCACGATCGGGGTGTGGCGCAGCTTGGTAGCGCGCTTCGTTCGGGACGAAGAGGCCGCAGGTTCAAATCCTGTCACCCCGACCAGGTGATGTCTCGGGACATCAGCGGCGGTCGGCCAGTGGTTGAGTGGTCACTTCTGCCACCGAAATCGCCGAACCAGCGGCAGAAGTGACCACTCAACCGCGCCGTCGTACGGCGGCGGGATCGACGACCAGCCCGGGGTCGGCCAGGGCGCCGAGGATGACGCCGTCACCGACCACCTCGGGCCCGTCCACGACGTCGGCCACCAGGCAGGTGACATTGTCCCGGGACTCGGCGGCGAGGGCCGCGTCGACGAGCGCGGTCGCGACAGCCAACACGTCGGGGCCGGCGCCGAGCAGGGTGGCGACCTCCGGCTCGTCGACATAGTCGGTCAGGCCGTCGCTGCACAGCAGCAGCCGGTCGCCGACGAGCAGGTCGATCTCGCCGAGGTCGGGCGGCTGGGCCAGCTCGTGGTTGAGGGAGCGGACCACCACCGAGCGGTACGGGTGCTCGCGCGCCTGCTCGGGCGTGATCCGGCCCTCGTCGACCATCGCCTGGACCAGGGTGTGGTCGCTGGTGAGGCGGGTGAGCTCGCCGTCGCGGAGCAGGTAGGCGCGGGAGTCGCCGAGGTGGGCGATGGCGGCATGGCCGCCCTCGAGCAGCACCGCGGTCAGCGTGGTGGCCATGCCGTCGCGCTCGGCGTGGTCCGCGACGCCGAGCTGGAGCTGGTGGTGGGCCTCCGCGACCGCGGCGGCGAGCAGCGCCGCCGGGTGCCGGAACAGGTGGGCACGGGCCATCGCCGCGACGACGTACGCCGCGGTGGCCGAGGCGACCTCGCCGGCCGCCGCTCCCCCGACACCGTCGGCGACGAGCAGCAAGTAGGGACCGGCGAAGCCGGCGTCCTCGTTGTTGTGACGCACCAGGCCGGTATCGGAGCGAGCCCCGAAGTCGAACCTCAGCATGTCACTCACCCTACGGCGCAGCCGGCCCGGACGTGGCACACTCGGCAACCATGGGGTCAGAGCGCAAGCCGTCGTTGGAGGCGCCGTCGCTGCGGCGCAAGCCCAAGCCGGAGCGGAAGTCTGGAGTCTCAGAGCGCGTCGAGCCGGCGACCAGGTCGCTGACGCTGCCCGACGGGCATCTCGCGGCCGGGCTCACCGGCGCTCTGGTGGGCGCCTTCCTGGTGCTCGCCACCCTCGGCGGCCTCCGCGGCTGCGAGTCACTGCGCGGCACCAGCAGCTGCGGTGGGCCGGGATTCCCACTGCTGCTGGCGATCGTCGTCGTGGCCTGGCTGGCCGGCGCCGCGCTGCTGCGGCTCGGCGGCGTACAGGCCAGCGGCAGCATCAGCTTCCTGGCGGTCGCGCTGGTGTCGGTGCTGACCGTGCTGTTCCTGCTCGACGCGATCGACGACTGGTCGGGCGCCGTGGCCGTGCTGGTGCTGACCGTTGCGGCCTACCTGCTCAGCCACTGGGTCACCACGGCCTATATCAACCCCTAGCGACCAGCTCGGCTATCTGCACGGTATTGAGCGCGGCACCCTTGCGGAGGTTGTCGTTGCTCACGAACAGCGCCAGGCCGCAGTTGTCGGGGACGCCCTCGTCGGTGCGGATCCGGCCGACGTACGACGGGTCCTTGCCGGCCGCCTGGAGCGGGGTGGGGATGTCGGCGATCGCCACCCCCGGCGCACCCTCGAGCAGCGCCAGCGCGTCGGCCGGGGTGAGCGAGCGCTCGAACTCGGCGTTGATCGACAGCGAGTGGCCGGTGAAGACCGGGACCCGCACGCAGATGCCGGAGACCAGCAGGTCGGGGATGCCGAGGATCTTGCGGGACTCGTTGCGGAGCTTCTGCTCCTCGTCGGTCTCGTTCAGCCCGTCGTCGACGAGGTTGCCGGCGAACGGCAGCACGTTGTAGGCGATGGTGCGCCGGTAGACCGACGGCTCGGGGAAGGCGACCGCCTCGCCGTCGTAGGCGAGCTCGCGGGCCTTGTCGCCGACGGCGGCGATCTCGTCGGCCAGCGCGGAGACGCCGGCGATGCCGGAGCCGGACACGGCCTGATAGGTCGAGACGACCAGCCGCTTGAGGATGGCGTGGTCGTGGAGCGGCTTGAGCACCGGCATCGCCGCCATAGTGGTGCAGTTGGGGTTGGCGATGATGCCTCGGCCGGCCTCGATCACCGGCCGGGCGGCGTCGGGGTTGACCTCGGAGACCACCAGCGGGATCGCGGGGTCCTTGCGGAACGCGCTCGAGTTGTCGACCACGATCACGCCGGCGTCGACGAACCTCGGTGCCAGCGCCCGGGAGGCGGTGGCACCGGCGGAGAAGAGCGCGACGTCGAGACCGGTCGGATCCGCCGTGGCGGCGTCCTCGACCGTCACCTCCCGGCCCTCGAACTCCAGCGTCTTGCCGGCCGACTTGGCGGAGGAGAAGAACCGGATCTCGTCGACCGGGAAGTCCCGCTCGGCGAGGATCCGCCGCATCGCGACGCCGACCTGACCGGTCGCGCCCACCACACCGAGCCTCATCGTCCGGTGCCTCCGTAGACGACTGCCTCGACCTCGTCGGTGCCGAGGTCGAAGGCCTCGTGGGCGGCGTTGACGGCCGCCTCGACCTGCGTCTCGGTGACGATGACCGAGACCCGGATCTCCGAGGTGGAGATCATCTCGATGTTGACGCCGGCCTCGGAGAGCACCTCGAAGAACCGGGCGGCGATGCCGGGGGCGCTGCTCATGCCGGCGCCGACGATGGAGACCTTGCCGACCGAGTCGTCGTACTGCAGGCGCTCATAGCCGACGGTGTCCTGCAGCCGGGCCAGCGCCGTCATCGCCTCCTGGCCCTCGCCGCGCGGCAGCGTGAACGAGATGTCGGTCAGCCCGGTGGCGGCGGCGGAGACGTTCTGCACGATCATGTCGAGGTTGATCTGCGCGTCGGCGAGAGCGCGGAAGATCCCGGCCGCCTCGCCCACCTTGTCGGGCACGCCGACGACGGTGACCTTGGCCTGGCTGCGATCGTGCGCGACGCCGGTGATGATGGCTGCTTCCATGTGGCCCTCCGGGCTATCGGGATCGACGGCGGTGACATCGGCGGCCTTGACCACCCAGGTGCCCTCCTTCTCGGAGAAGGAGGAACGGACGTGGATCGGCATGTCGTAGCGGCGGGCGTACTCCACGCACCGCAGGTGAAGGATCTTGGCGCCCTGCGCGGCCATCTCCAGCGTCTCCTCATACGAGATGCGGGGGATCTTGTGGGCGCGGGGCTCGATGCGGGGGTCGGCGGTGAAGATGCCGTCGACGTCGGAGTAGATCTCGCAGACCTCGGCGCCCAGCGCGACGGCCAGCGCGACGGCGGTGGTGTCGGAGCCGCCGCGGCCGAGCGTGGTGATGTCCTTGGTGGTCTGCGAGACGCCCTGGAAGCCGGCCACGATGGCGATGGCGCCGTCGGCCACCGCCTCGGTGATCCGGCCCGGGCGGACGTCGATGATCTTGGCGCGGCCGTGCTCGGCGTCGGTGATCATGCCCGCCTGTGAGCCGGTGAAGGAACGCGCCTCGTAGCCCAGGCTCTGGATCGCCATCGCGACGACCGCCATCGAGATGCGCTCGCCGGCGGTGAGCAGCATGTCGAGCTCGCGCGGTGGCGGCAGCGGCGAGACCTCGTTCGCCAGGTCGATCAGCTCGTCGGTGGTGTCGCCCATCGCCGAGACGACCACGACGACGTCGTGCCCCGCCTTCTTGGTGTTGACGATGCGCTGGGCGACCCGCTTGACGCCGGCCGCGTCGGCGACCGACGAGCCGCCATACTTCTGGACGACGATGCCCACGACACGTTCCTTACCTGGGCTTCACTGGGACCCGAGAAGTCTACCGGGCGCGCGTCACCGGTTCCCCCGGGCGTCTCAGACGTCGAGGATGTCGACGGCCGCCTGGATCTCCTCGTCCTCGCCGGTGAACTCGACGTCGAGCCGGTCGTGGGCGACCACGGTCAGCAGCGCGTTGAGGACGGCGCCGGCCAGGTTGCCCCAGTTGGAGACGTAGGAGAACTGCCACCACCACAGCGCCTCGTCGACATTGCCGAGTCGGAAGTGGCGCAGGCCGTTCTCCAGGTCGGTGACGATGCTGGTGATGTCGTCGGAGAGCTGGCTGACGACCACCTCGGGGTTGTAGGGGTCGAAGACGAAGCTGTAGGTGTCGGCGTCGCCCAGCATCTCCGCGAGCCGCAGCCGCAGCTCTTCCACGTCGGCCTCCGGGCCGACGTCGGGCTGGTACTCCTCGCGCGGCTCGAAGTCCTGGTGCGCGCCGAGCCGGGCGCCGGCCAGCAGCACCTGGGAGACCTCCAACAGCAGCAGCGGTACGGCGGAGCCGGGGTCGGCCTCCTGCCCGACCGCCCTGACGGCGAGCAGGAAGGACTCGACCTGGTCAGCGATCTGCTCCGCGAGGTCCTGTTCTGTCATGCCTCTCTCCGTCCCGCGAACGCCCGGCCGAGGGTGACCTCGTCGGCGTACTCCAAGTCTCCGCCGACGGGCAGGCCGCTGGCTAGCCGGGTCACCTTCAGACCGAACGGACCGAGCTGTCTGGTGAGATAGGTCGCCGTGGCCTCGCCCTCCAGGTTGGGGTCGGTGGCGAGGATGACCTCGGTGATCTGGCTGTCGCCGAGCCGGCTCATCAGCTCCTTGATGCGCAGCTGGTCGGGACCGACGCCGTCGATCGGACTGATCGCCCCGCCGAGCACGTGATAGCGGCCCCGGTATTCGCGGGTCTTCTCGATCGCCACGACGTCCTTGTACTCCTCGACCACGCAGAGCACGCTCGGGTCTCGGCGAGGGTCGCGGCAGATCCGGCAGGTCTCCTCCTCGGAGACGTTGAAGCACACCTTGCAGAACCTGACCTTCTGCTTCACCTCGACGAGCACGTCCGCCAGTCGCCGTACGTCGACGGGGTCGGCCTGCAGCAGGTGGAAGGCGATGCGCTGGGCGCTCTTGGGGCCGACGCCGGGGAGTCTGCCCAGCTCGTCGATGAGGTCTTGGACGACACCCTCATACATCAGTGCTCAGAACCCGAGCTGGAATGGGCCGGGCTGCCCGCCGGGCTCGCCGAGGCCGCCGGCGAGCGGGCCGAGGGACTGGCTGGCCAGCGCGTCGGCCTGCGCCTTGGCGTCGCGGTAGGCGGCGACGATCAGATCGCCGAGGTCGGCGAGGCTGTCGGGGTCGCCGCCGTCGAATTCGTCGGCCTTGATGTCGACGCCCTTGAGCTCGCCGACGCCGTTGACGGTCACGGTGACCGCGCCGCCCGCGACGGTGCCGTCGACGCTCGCCTCCGCCAGCCGCTCCTGGGCGCTGGCGAGCTGGTCCTGCATCGCCTGCGCCTGCTCCAGCAGCGCGTTGAGGTCGAAGCCGCCGAACGGGTTCTCAGTCATGGCTCAACTCTCTCACTGGTGCTTGATCTCTTCGATGATCTGGGCGCCGAGCTCTCGCTGGAGCAGCTCGGCACCGCCCAGACCTGGGTCGAGCACGGCGTCGTCGGGGCTGACCTCGGCGTCGGCCTGCCGCAGGTCGTCGGCGGTGCTCGGAGGCGCGCCGCCGGCGCGGGTGGGCTGGATCGCCTCCCGGGCCGCGGCGACGGCGCTCGGCGGCTCCTCGTCCACCGCCCAGGGCGGGGGCTCGGACGGCGGCGGCTCGTCAGCGTCGGGCTGAGGCTGGCTCGACGGGGATGGGCTCGACGGGGGCGCGCTGGTCTCGGATGCGCTCTGCTGAGGCACGCTCTGCTGGGGCACGCTCTGCTGGGGCGCGCTCTGCTGGGGCGCGCTCGGCGGCGGGGCGGACTCGGCAGCCGGTACGCCGACCTGAGCGCCCTGGTCGATGATCGCCTCGATCCGCCAGTCGGCGCCGACGACGTCGACCGCGGCCTGGCGCAGCACCGCATCGCAGCCGCCACTGACGAAGGAGTCGCGGGCGCCGGCGTTGACGAAACCGAGGGTGAGGACGTTGCCGGCCAGGCCGAGGACCTGGCAGTTCTGGGTGAGGTGCATCCAGGCCACCCGCCGGCGGGTCTTGGTCGCCTCCACGATGTCGGGCCAGACCCGGCGCACGTCGACCAGCGAGAGGCCGCCGACCGGCGGGGCCACTTCCTGCGGCGAATCCGAGCGACTCGCCGCAGCCGCGACCGGCGTGTCGCGGACGACGGGCTCGAAAGTGGCCCCGCCCGGCGCAGCGGCCGTGCCGGCAGAGGCAGCGTCAGGAGCGGTGGGGTGGTCGACGGAAGCGCCGACACTGGGGGCACGGACCGGGCGGTCCTGTGCGGGCGGCTCCGGCGGGGCGGCCGAGGCCGTGGACGGCGTACCGCTCACGGAGAGGCGCCGCTCCAGACGGTCGAGCCGGGCGGCCAGCCCCTCCGTGCCGTGGTCGGCGCCCGGCAGCAGCACCCGTGCCATGACGAGCTCGAGCAGCAGCCGGGGCGCGGTGGCTCCGCGCATCTCGGTCAGCCCGGTGGCGACCAGGTCGGCTGCCCGGGAGAGCTCGGCGGCACCGAACCGGGCGGCCTGGGCGACCAGCCGCTCGCCGGCGTCCTCGGTGACGTCGATGAGGCCGGTCGCCGGGGCGTCCGGGACCGCGGAGACGATGACGAGGTCGCGCAGCCGGCGCAGCAGGTCCTCGGTGAAGCGTCGGGGGTCCTGGCCGGTCTCGACGACCTTGTCCACCACGCCGAAGACAGCCGAGCCGTCACCGGCCGCGAACGCGTCGACCACCTCGTCGAGCAGGGTGTCGGGGGTGTAGCCCAGCAGGCCGGCAGCCAGGTCGTAGGTGACGCCCTCGGGACCCGCGCCGCCGAGCAGCTGGTCCATCACCGAGAGGGTGTCCCGAGCCGAGCCGGCGCCGGCGCGCACGATCAGCGGCAGCGCGGCGGGCTCGACATGGACGCCCTCCTTCTCGCAGATCTCGGCGAGATAGGACGACAGCAGCCGCGGCGGGATCAGCCGGAACGGATAGTGGTGGGTGCGCGAGCGGATGGTCGGGATGACCTTCTCCGGCTCGGTGGTGGCGAAGATGAAGCGGAGGTGCTCCGGCGGCTCCTCGACGAGCTTGAGCAGGGCGTTGAAGCCCTGGGTGGAGACCATATGGGCCTCGTCGATGATGTAGACCTTGTAGCGGCTCTTCACCGGCGCGAAGAAGGCCTTCTCACGCAGGTCGCGGGCGTCGTCGACACCGCCGTGCGAGGCGGCGTCGATCTCGATGACGTCGATGCTGCCCGGGCCGCCGCGGGCCAGGTCGCGGCACGACTCGCACTCGCCGCACGGGTCGGCGACGGGGGCCTGCTCGCAGTTGAGCGCCCGGGCCAGGATGCGGGCCGAGGTGGTCTTGCCGCAGCCGCGGGGACCGGAGAACAGATAGGCGTGGTTGACCCGGTTGTTGGCCAGCGCGGCGCGCAGCGGCGTCGTGACGTGATCCTGGCCGATGACCTCGGCAAACGTCTCGGGCCGATAGCGGCGGTATAGCGCTAGAGGGGACTCCACGCGGCAACACTAGTAGCCCGCGCCGACAGCCCCCGGCCGCACCGCCCTCGACGGTATCTGGCGGCGCTCGACCACCGAGCGGGCCTGACTTGGGCGTCCCGACCGGGCTCGCCTACACTGCGGGGAACCCCCCATGTGGCGGCATCTTGCCGAATCTCCCCAGGGCCGGAAGGCAGCAAGGATAAGCGAGCTCTGCCGGGTGCGTGGGGGGCCTTTTCATGCCCAGACCCGCTCAGCCAGCAAGGCCAAGCGGGACTCCACCCCACGTGCGTGGGGGGCCTTTTCATGCCCAGAACATGCCCGTGCACGAGCCGCGAGCGCGCCGAGCGCCACCGGCAGGTGTCAGCCACGCCGCAGCGCCAACAGCGGCCCTAGATGACTTATTCCAAGGGCTGGGGCCGGTGTGGCGAGGGTGAAATAGGTCGAGGGTGTCCAAGAGTCGGTGTTGCGAACCAACTCAAGCTCTGGAGGCTTTCGTGGACA
>NZ_JASGDQ010000134.1:0-30846 GCF_047607185.1 Nocardioides sp.
GGTGACCCCGCCGGGGTCACCGGCCGACGTGCAGCCGGGCGGTGCCGTCGGGGTCGACGACCAGCTGCGGTCGCACCACCTGCGGCAGCCGGTCCGTCGCAGCGGCCAGCACCGCCGCCGCGGTGGGGTGCACCGCGACGTCGCTGGTGTTGAGATAGGTCGGCGGCAGCATCGCCAACTCCTCGGCGTCGACGGCGGCGACAGCCGCGGCAGCGGGCAGCCAGGTCACCTGGTCGGACTCCGTCGAGACGTCGCGGGTGGTCTGGCCGGCCGGGAGCACCGCCACGAAGAACCTGGTGTCGAAGCGGCGCGGCTCCCACTCTGGGGTGATCCAGTGCGCCCAGAACCGCAGCAGGTCCGAGCGGAGCACCAGCCCGCGCCCGGCGAGCAGCTCGGTGAGCGAGAGCTCGCGGGCCTCGAGCGCCTTGCGGTCGGCCTCCCACTCCGCGCCGGTGGTGTCGGAGACCACCGAGTCCGCGGTCGGCCCGGCGAAGAGCACGCCCGACTCCTCGAAGGTCTCCCGGATCGCAGCGCAGACCAGCGCCCGGGCGACCTCCTCCTCGCAGCGCAGCGCCGCGGCCCAGGCGGCGACCGACGGCCCCGCCCAGCCGACCTCGGCGTCGAAGTCGCGGGGGTCCACCCCGCCACCGGGGAACACGCAGAAGCCGCCGGCGAAGGCCATGCCGGTGTGGCGTCGGAGCAGGTAGACCTCCGGCCCGGCGCCGCCCTCGCGCAGCAGGATCACCGAGGAGGCGTCGCGGGGCGTCACCGGCTCGCGGCCCTCGTCGAAGAAGGCCTGCACCGACGCGGCGAGCTCGGCCGGGATGGCGCGCAACGGGTCCATCGACTCACTCCCCTCCGGCCAGCGCCGGGAGCGGCACCTGTCGCACCCGGCGCAGGATCGCGTCGGCCACGGCGGCCGGCTCGTTCTCGGGCAGCCAGTGGTTGGCACCCGTCAGCTCGACGTACTCGTAGTCGCCTGTGACGTAGTCGGCGCACCGCTCGGCGCCGGTGCGACCGAGCGCCGGATCCTGGTCGCTCCACAAGTAGGTGGTCGGCACCGTCACGGCAGGCAGCCCGACGAAGGCCGGGAAGTCGATCGCGCGGTACCAGCTGAGCGCGGCGGTCAGTGCGCCCGGCTGGGTGACCACCCGGGCGTGCTCGGCGACCATCGCGGGGTCCTTGATGCCGCCGTACATGATCTCGTGGGGTCGGCCGGTCTTCCCGAGCAGCACGTGCTCGGCCTTGCCGGGCGTCCGGAAGAGATTGACGTACTCCGAGCGCTGCCGCTGGTCGTCGTCCTCGGCGATCGCCCGTGCGTAGGCGGACAGGTGTGGCACCGACAGCGCCGTCAGCGTGGCCACCCGGTCGGGGTGGTGCGCAGCGACATGCCAGGCGACGGCTGCGCCCCAGTCGTGGCCGACCAGGTGGAAGCGCGGCGCGCCCCAGGCCTCCGCCAGCGCCAGCACGTCCTCGGTGAGCCGCTCGACGGCGTAGCTCTCGACGCCCTCCGGGCGCGCGCCCGGGGAGTAGCCGCGCTGGTTGGGCACCAAGGTCGCGTAGCCGGCCTCGTGCAGGCGCGGGGTCACGTGTCGCCAGGAGGCGGCCGACTCGGGGAAGCCGTGCAGCAGCACGACCGGCTGGCCAGCGCCACCCTCCTCGCAGTCGAAGAGGAGACCGTTGGCGGGGATCTGTCGCATTCGCTCACGGTAGGGAGCCGCTGGGCGCCGGCCAGACGCCGGTTCCGGCGCCTGGAACGAGTTCCGACGCCTGGAACCGGCCGGTCTGGCGGTGCTCGGGCACGCCGACCATGGCTGCGGAGGGCCGCCGGCCCGCGAGGAGGAGCCATGAGCAGCTACGACGCCACCGCCGTCGCCGAGAGCATCGCCACCCGGCTGTGGACCAAGCACGACCGGGACGCGATCGGCGAGATCTTCGCCGACGACGTCGTCTACCGCGACGTCGCCTGGGACTACACGCTGACTGGCCACGCCGGCGTACTAGGCTACGTCGACAAGGTGCTGGGCGGCATCCCCGACTTCACCGAGACCATCGAGGACGTCCTCGACGTCCGGCCGGGCACCGTGGTCGCCCGCTGGCGCTACGCCGGGACCTTCACCTCCGACCGGATCACCAAGGCCTTCGACCTGCCCGGCACCTCGGTGATCACGGTGCGCGAGGACGGCCTGGTCAGCAGCAACGTCGACTACTACAGTGCCGACGCCTTCCTCGCCGCGCTCGACTGGGTCTACCCCACCGTCGAGTCTCTCGCCGGCCGCGAGCGCTGAGCTGACCACGCCGGCGGGCCGGCCCGCACCGACCGCCGTGGCGCCCACGCCGGGGAGCCCGTCGCAAGCGGTCGCCCTCATGCTGGGCGTCATCATCGGGCTGAGCGGGACCGGCAGCGCCGCCACGGCCGTCGCGCTCACCGAGCTGGCCGCTGACATCGGCTTCGACCCCGACCTCGGCGTCTGGGTGCTGACGGCCTACGCGCTGACCCTCGCGGTCACCACGGCGCTCTACGGCCGGGCCGTGGACCGCACGGGGGTACGCCGAGCGCTCGGTGTCGGCGTGAGCCTGCTGTGTGTCGGGGCTGTCCTCGCAGTGCTCGCGCCGAGCTTCGGCCTGCTGGTCGCGGCCCGGCTGCTGCAGGGCTGCGGCGCCGGCGCCGCACCGGTGGTCACCCTGGCCGCGCTACGCGCCATCTATCCCGGCGCAGCGCTGCCGCGCGCGCTCGCGACCTGGGCCGCCTCTGGGGTGGTCTTCACCGCCGCCGGGCCGGTGCTCGGCGGACTCGCCACGCAGCTGCTCGGCTGGCAGGCGGCGGTGCTGGTGCCGACCCTCTCAGCGCTCGCGCTGACGACCATCTGGCGAGCGCTGCCGACGGGCGGCGCCGGCGGCCGGCTCGACTACCTCGGCGCGGTCTGGGTCGTCTCCGCTGCCGCCGGCCTGGTGCTGCTCGTGCAGTCGGCCCACCTCGGTCCCGTGGTGGCCGCCCTGGGCCTGGCGCTGCTGGGCGGCGCGGTGCCGCTGATCGTCAGGCAGGTACGCCGTCGGCCGGACGGCTTCGTCCCGCGGGTCGCCATCCAGGAGCCGGTGGTGCTGCGCAACTCCATCGCCGGCAGCGTCATCCACGGCTCCTGGTACGGCCTGATCGTGGCGATCCCGACCTTCCTCGCCGCCCGCGGCTGGGATCCCATCCCGATCGGGCTCGCGATGCTCCCCGGAGCCCTGCTCGGCGCCTTCTGCGGCCGCATCGTCGCCTACGCCATCGAGCGTCTTGGCGGCACCCGGTCGATGGCCGCCTCGGCGCTGCTGTGTGGAATCGGGCTGGCGCTGGCCGCGCTCGGCTGCGCCACCGGGACCGTCGCGCTCCTGGTAGTGGCCATGTCACTGGTCTATCTCGCGATGACGCTGGGGCAGCCCGCACTCGGCGCCTCGGTCGTGGCCGTCGTCCCGGCCTCGGCGACAGGAATCGCGGTGGGTCTGTCCACGCTGCTCTTCCTCAACGGCGGTGGCATCGGCTCCGCCATCGCCGGGCTGGCCCCGACGCTGACCCAGGGCGGCGCGCTGGCGGTGCTGAGCGGGCTAGGCCTGCTCTCGGCGTCCTTCCTGGCCTGGTCGGCTGCCGTCGACGCCCGGCGCACGGTGCGCAGGGGCTGGCCGCTAACCCCGAAGCAGCGACCCACGTCAAAATGACGAACGGACCTACGTCTCCGCAGGTCCGTTGTCGCCGATGTCCTGAGACATCACACGGTGGCGGGTGAAGGATTCGAACCTTCGAAGCTTTCGCGACGGATTTACAGTCCGCTCCCATTGGCCGCTCGGGCAACCCGCCGGGCGTTGGTCCTCGTCTTGGACGGGGCACAACAGCACGGAAGAATAGCGCAGTCACCACTCACGCACGAAAACGGAGAAGTCATGGCCGACAGCTCGTTCGACATCGTCAGCAAGATCGACCGCCAGGAGGTCGACAACGCCCTCAGCCAGACGGCCCGCGAGGTGGCGACCCGGTTCGACTTCAAGGGCACCGGGGCGACGATCGAGTGGAAGGGCGAGTTCGCGATCGAGATCTCCGCCTCCGCCGACGACCGTGCCAGCGCGGTGCTCGACGTGTTCCAGGGCAAGCTGGTCAAGCGGGGCGTGTCGCTGAAGGTGCTCGACGCCTCCGAGCCGCGCCAGTCCGGCCAGCAGTCCAAGATCGCGATCACCCTCAAGGAGGGCATCTCCTCGGAGAACGCCAAGAAGGTCGCCAAGCTGATCCGCGACGAGGGACCCAAGGCGGTCAAGACCCAGATCCAGGGCGACGAGCTCCGGGTCTCCTCCAAGTCCCGCGACGACCTGCAGGCCGTGATCGCGCTGGTCAAGGCACAGGACTACGACTTCGCGGTCCAATTCACCAACTACCGCTGAGGCGGCGTACGACGACCCAGGGCCAGGACGTAACGTAAAGGCTCGGGCTACCGCTCTCGGAGTTGCCTGCCCAGATGACCCGAGCCTGAATGGGGAGTGATCGTGCGACGCAGGATCATCATGACGTCGACAGCGTTGATGCTGACGCTGCTGGTCGGAACGGCCGTACAGGTCGTCGGCCTGACCGGCCCGGAGCCGCGAGCCCGGGCCGAGGCCATCGAGGTCTCGTGTGCGCCGGACACCACCGCCGAGACCTGCCCGATCGTGCCCTGGCTCGACGGCTGGCGGCCGAAGCTCGGCCCGGTCTTCAACAACCCGCTGGGCGGCTACAAGGCGCAGACCCGGATCATCCACCGGGTCATCAAGGCGATCAACCACGCCAAGAAGAAGTCGACGATCAAGATCGCGTCGTACTCGCTCGATCGTGGTGACGTGCTCCGCGCTCTCGGGCGGGCCCACCACCGCGGCGTCCGCGTCCAGGTCGTGGTCAACCGCGCGGTGATGTCGAGCGGGACACGCGCGCTGCAGCGGATCCTCGGCGCCAACCCGAACAAGAAGAGCTTCGTGATCGCCTGCGCCGGCAAGTGCCGCAAGGCCGGCAGCGGCGGCAATATGCACGCCAAGGTCTACGCCTTCTCCCGCTCCGGTGGCGCGCAGTACCTGATGATCGCCCAGTCGGGCAACCTCACCTCCAAGGCCGTCTACCGCCAGTGGAACGACTCCTACGCCGTGGCCAACGACAAGGGCCTATGGGACACCTGGTCGCTGATGTTCGACCAGATGGCCCACCAGAAGAAGACCACCAAGACCCGGCTCACCTACACGGTGTGGAGCGGGCAGTACAGCTGGTGGTTCGAGCGCTCCCTCAACTCGCTGACCCGCCAGTTGGAGGTCACCGCCGACCTGATCTCCGCGAGGTACAAGACCGGTCTCGACCCCGTCGCGCGACGTCTGAAGCAGATCGGCTGCCAGGCAGAGGACGGCTACGGCAAGAACGGCCACACCGTGGTCCGGATCGCCGCCTACGCGATGTTCCAAGTGCGTGGTGACGCGCTCGCCCGGATCATCGCGAGGAAGAAGCGGGCCGGCTGCAATATCAAGGTCATCATGAGTGTGCCGGGCACCCACACCTACAAGATCATGACCGGGGCCGGGATCCCGGTGCGCAGCGGTGACTGGATGTACGCGGTGCGCAACCCGTTGACCGAGGACGGCCTCTACGGCTGGGGTCCGCTGTTCTACACCCACCAGAAGTTCATGACCCTGGACGGCACCTGGAAGGGCAAGAGCACCAAGACCGTCTGGACCGGCTCGGAGAACTGGAGCGCGATCTCCTTCGCCAACGAGGAGGTCGTGCTCACCATCCACGACGACCTCGACACTTACCAGAAGTACTTCAAGCACTGGAACAACCTGTGGAACGGCAAGGCCACCCACCCGATCGGCTACCACCCCACCTTCGGGCCGAGGTCGGCGCCGAAGAAGTGGTCGCACTCGGTGAAGGGCGCCGACTCCCACGCGCCGGCCCAGGTCGACGGCGGGGAGTGACTTCCGCCGGCCGGGCGATCTACGGCTTCAACCGTGTACTAGGAGATTCTGTGAGTCTCTAAGTCGCGTAAATCAGTCGAGTCATCTGAGAGACTGTCCTCGTGCGAGTCTCAGCGAAGTCCGACTACGCCCTGCGCGCGCTGATCGAGATGGCAGCGCGGGAGGACGGTCGCGCCGTCAGCGCCGAGGAGCTCGGCCGAGCCCAGGACATCCCCCACGGCTTCCTGCAGGCGATCCTGGCCGACCTGCGCAAGGCGGGCATCGTCATCTCGCAGCGCGGCCAGTCCGGCGGCTGGCGACTGGGCCGCCCGGCCGCCGACGTCTCGGTCGCCGATGTGATCCGCGCCGTCGACGGCCCGCTGGTCTCGGTCTACGGACTGCGCCCCGAGGCGGTTACCTACAACGAGAGCGCCAGCGTGCTGCAGCACGTCTGGATCGCCGCCCGCGACTCGCTGCGCGAGGTCTTCGAGTTCGTCTCCATCGAGCAGCTCGCCACCCGCGAGCTCCCGGAGACCGTCACCCGGCGTACCGCCAACGAGTCCGCCTGGCAGCCCCACTAGCGCGAGTAGGCAGTAGTGCTGGTCCCCAGCACGCCGAGTCGGCAGAAGTGCAGGCGCCGAGCCCGCACTTCTGCCGACTCGGCCTTTCTAAAACCCGCACTTCTGCCGACTCGGCGCCTCTGGAACTCACACTTCTGCCGACTCGCGCTCAGGCCTCCAGACTCAGCCAGACCGTCGAGCCGACCTCGAGGCCGAGCCGGCGGGCGTGGGTACGGGTCAGCTCGACGGTCACCTCCTCGCCGGCGACCGTCAGCACGGTGAGGCGGACCTCGAAGCCGATCCGCAGCAGCCGGGAGACGGTGCCCTCGACACCCTCCACCGGGGTCTTCGACACCACCACGTCGTGTGGCCGCACCAGCTGCCCGCCGAGCGTGGTGACCTCGCCGAGGAAGCTCATCACGAAGTCGTTGGCGGGCTCGTCGTAGAGCGCGTCGGGCGAGCCGATCTGCTCCACCCGGCCCTGGTTGATCACGACGATCTCGTCGGCGACCTCGAGCGCCTCCTCCTGGTCGTGGGTGACGAAGACGGTGGTCACGTGCACCTCGTCGTGCAGCCGCCGCAGCCAGTCACGCAACTCCTTGCGGACCTTGGCGTCCAGCGCCCCGAACGGCTCGTCGAGCAGCAGCACCGTCGGCTCGATGGCGAGTGCCCGGGCCAGCGCCATCCGCTGCCGCTGGCCGCCGGAGAGCTGCGAGGGCAGTCGGTCGGCGAACTGGGAGAGGTGCACCAGCTCCAGCAGCTCGCCCACCTTCTGCCGCACCTCGGCCTTGGAGCGACGCCGGATCTCCAGGCCGAAGGCGACATTCTTGGCGACGCTCATGTGCTTGAACGCGGCATAGTGCTGGAAGACGAAGCCGACGTTGCGCTTCTGCGGCGGCAGCTTGGTGGCGTCGACACCCTCGATCCGCACCTCGCCGGAGTCCGCGGAGTCCAGCCCCGCGATGATCCGCAGCAGCGTCGACTTGCCGCCGCCCGACGGCCCGAGCAGGGCCGTCAGCTGACCGCTGGGGATGGACACCGAGACGTCATCGAGGGCGACGAAGTCGCCGTAGGTCTTGTTGAGGTTCTTGACTTCGATGGACATGGGATCAGCGCTCGTTCTTGGGTCGGAGGAAGGCCACGACGACCAGGCAGGCGATCGAGACCAGCACCAGCAGGAAGGCGATGGCGTACGCCGTGGGCTGGGCGAAGCCCTGGTACTTGGCCTCGACGGCGAGAGTGGCGGTCTGGGTCTTGCCGGTCAGGTTGCCCGAGACGACCTTGACCGCGCCGAACTCGCCGACCGATCTCGCCAGGGTGAGTACGACGCCGTACACGACCGCCCACTTGATGCTCGGCAGGGTGATCCGCCAGAAGGTCTGCGGCCCGCTGGCGCCGAGGCTGCGCGCCGCCTGCTCCTGCTCGGTGCCGATCTCGTGAAGCACCGGCACCACCTCGCGTACGACGAGGGGCAGCGCCACGAAGCAGGTCGCCATCACCAGCGCCGGGGTGGCGAAGATGACCTGGACGCCGGCGTCCTCCAGGCCCTTGCCGAACCAGCCGTCGCGGCCGTTGTAGACCAGCAGCAGCGCCAGCCCGACGACCACCGGCGAGACCGACATCGGCAGGTCCACGAGCGCCGACAGCGCCCGCTTCCCGGGGAACTCGTAGCGCACCAGCAGCAGCGAGATCGTGACCCCGAAGACCAGGTTGATCGCGACCGCGAGCACGGCGACCTTGGCGGTGAGGACGAGCGCGTCGACGACCTGCTCGTCCCCCAGCGCGTCGGCGAGGGCGTCGAAGCCGGTGTCGAAGGTGCGCTGCACCAGCATCACGACCGGCCAGGCGACCAGGAAGAACACCCAGCCGACGGCGATGAGCCGCAGCAGCCACTTGACGGGGGTAGGCAGCTCAACCATGGCGGGCCACCCGTCGCTGCACGATGTCGAGCGCGATGATCACGACAAGGGCGACTGCCAGCATCATCGAGGCGACGGCAGCGGCCGAGGCGTTGGAGCCGTTCTCGATGAAGCTCAGCACCCGCACCGAGACGACCTCGGTCTCGAACGGCCGGTTGCCGGAAAGCAACACCAGCGAGCCGTACTCCGAGATGGCGCGGGCGAAGGAGAGCGCCGCGCCGGCAGCGATCGCCGGGACCAGCGACGGCAGCACGATCCGGCGCAGGATCGTCAGCCGGGAGGCGCCCAGTGAGGCGGCCGCCTCCTCGACGTCGACGTCGAGCTCCTCCAGCACCGGCTGCACGGTACGGACCACGAACGGCAGCGTCACGAAGGCGAACGCCAGGAAGACCGCGTTCGGCGTGAGCGCCCAGTGCACTCCGATAGGGCTGTTGGGTCCGTAGAGCGAGAGCAGCACCAGGCCGGCCACGATGGTCGGCAGCGCGAACGGCACGTCGATGATCACGCCGAGCAGCGAGCGCCCCCAGAACCGGTCGCGCACCAGCACCCAGGCGATGATCGTGCCGACGATGATATTGGCGACGGTGACGAGCGCGGCCTGGCTGACGGTCAGCGTCACCGCCGCCCAGGTCTGGTCGTCGCGTACGACGGCCCAGTAGTTGGACCAGCCGCCGGCGGCTGCTCGTGCCACGATCGCCGCCAGCGGCAGCAGCACCAGCAGGCTGAACCAGAGCATCGCGATGCCCAGACCCAGGCCGGCGCCCGGGGTGAGGGTGTTCCGGGGCGCCCTGAGCCGGCGCCGCCGGGAGGGCGCCGGCTCAGGAGTGTCGACCCCGACGTCATCCCCGGTCGGGACGGGGGTGGTCGTCATCAGGCCGCGTAGCGGGTGATCGGGGCGGGAGTCACGGCCTTCACTGATCCGTGCCCTTGCCCAACTGCTGCTGGATGGCGGTGATCAGGCCGAGCGGGTTGCCCTCGGTGCCGTCGCCGAAGTACTTGTCGGCGGCCTCGCTCCAGCCACCGAAGTCTCCGTCGATGGTGAAGAGCTTGGTCGGCGTCGGGAACGGGTCACTCGGGTCGTTGGCGCCCTCGACCTCACCGACGTCGACGCCGTCGATGACCGGACGGAAGCCGGACTGGGCGTAGTCGGCCTGACCCTCGGCGCTGGTCTGGAAGGCGAGGAAGTCCTTCGCTGCCTGCGGCGCGTCGACCGTCACGGCGCCGGGGTTCTCGATGAGCAGGGTGTCCTCGGGGACGACGTAGTCGACGTCGGCACCGCTCTGCTTGGCCAGGATGGCCTCGTTCTCGTAGGAGAGCAGCACGTCACCGGAGCCGTCGGTGAAGGCGGTGGTCGCCTCGCGGCCGGAGCCGGGCAGCGCGATGGTGTTGGTCAGCAGCTTGGTCAGGAAGTCGGTGGCGTCGGCCTCGGAACCGCCGTTGCCGATGACGTGCGCCCAGGCGGCCAGGATGTTCCACCGCGCCGAGCCGGAAGAGCCCGGGTTGGGGGTGATGATCTCGACACCCGAGTTGACGAGGTCGTCCCAGGTCTCGATGCCCTTCGGGTTGCCCTTGCGGACCATGAAGACGACGACCGAGGAGGTCAGCACGCCGTTGGTTCCGTTGTCCTTCCAGTCCTCGGCGACGATGCCGTCCTTGACCAGCCGGGTCACGTCGGTCTCCAGCGAGTAGTGCACGAGATCGGCCTTGTTGCCAGACTCGACGCCGCGGGACTGGTCGCCCGAGGCGCCGTACGACGTCGCGAACGTCACGCCCTTGCCGGCGTCGGTCTTGTTGAAGTCTTCGAAGAGGAGCTCGTTGGCCTGCTCCAGGATGGAGAAGCCGTTGACGTTGACGGTGGTGGAGGAGTCCGAGCCGGCGGCGTCGTCACCGTCCGACGAGCCGCAGGCGGTCAGCGCCAGTGCCCCTGCGAGGAGAAGAGAGGCGGCCTTCACGATCTTCATGTCTTGCACCCTTTGTCCGATGTGCCTGCCGACGGATGTTCGGCAATGTCGAGCAGATTACTAAACATAGGCCTATCAATGGACGCAGTCCAAATCGTGGACACCCTCGGCGTGTCCACGATCGCGGAGGGCCGTCAGACGACCGCGGCGGCAGCGGCGGCGAGCTGAGTGCGGCGATGCCGCAGCGCCTCGACCGTGAAGACGGCGAGGGCGAGCCAGACCAGGGCGAAGCCGACCCAGCGGCCGGTCGGCATCTCCTCGTGGAAGTAGACGACGCCGAGCGCGAACTGCAGGATCGGCGCGAGGTACTGCAGCAGTCCGAGCACGGTCAGCGGCACCCGGGTGGCGGCGGCGCCGAAGCAGATCAGCGGCACGGCGGTGATGAGGCCGGCCGAGACGAACAGCGCGGTGTGCCCCAGGCCCTCGGTGGCGAAGTGGCCCCGGCCGGTGCCGGTGAGCCAGCCGACATAGACGAGGGCGAACGGGGCGATCACCGCCGACTCGAGGGCGAGGCTCTCCACCGCGCCCGCGTCGGCCTGCTTCTTGAGCAGGCCGTAGCTGCCGAAGGAGAAGGCCAGCACCAGCGCGAGCCAGGGCAGCCGGCCGTAGTCGAGTGCCAGCACCAGCACCGCCAGCGTGCCGGTCGCCAGCGCCGCCCACTGCAGCGGCCGCAACCGCTCGCGCAGCACCAGCACGCCGAGCAGCACCGTGACGAGCGGGTTGATGAAGTAGCCCAGGCTCGCCTCCACGACGTAGCCGTGGTTGACACCCCATATGTACGTCGCCCAGTTGACGCTGACCACCACGGCGGCGATCGCCAGCAGCGCGAAGGTGCGCGGCGTGGTGACCAGCCGTCGGAGCTCGCCCAGCCGCCGGGTGGCCACCACGAGCACCGCCATGAAGACCAGCGTCCAGATCAGCCGGTGCGCCAGGATCTCGAAGGCGCCGGCCGGCTTCAGCAGCGGCCAGAAGAGCGGGAACCCTCCCCACAGCACGTAGGCGAGGACGCCGAGGATCACACCCCGGCGCTGGTCACTCATCCCCGGAGACTATCGAGGGTCGGCTTGTGACCAGAAAGTGGCGCCAAAGGTCACTCTCTGGTCACAAGCCGCGCCGGATCAGGCGGAGCGGGTGGCCACGATGTCGGCGAACGCCTCCAGCGCGTCGCGGACGGCGCCCTCGGGGAGGGCGGCGAGCAGCGCCTTGGCACGCCGGGCCTCGTCGAGGACATAGCGTCGGGCCTCGTCCATCGCCGGGTGGGCGCGCAGCAGGGCGAGGGTCTCGGCGACGCCGGCGTCGTCCTGGGAGAGGTCCGAGTCGAGCAGCTCCAGCAGCCGGGCGTCCTCCGCTCGGGCGGCGCGCCGGGCGAAGAGCACCGGCAGGGTGGGGACGCCCTCGCGGAGGTCGGTGCCGGGGGTCTTGCCGGAGACGTCGGACTCCGAGGCGATGTCGAGGATGTCGTCGGAGATCTGGAACGCCGCGCCGATGATCTCGCCGTAGGACGTCAGCGCCTCCTCCACTTCTGGAGAGGCCCCGCCGAAGATCGCGCCGTAGCGGGCGGAGGTGGCGATGAGGATGCCGGTCTTGCCGGCGATCACGTCGAGGTGGTGCTCGACCGGGTCCTCGCCGGGCTGCGGCGCGCGGGTCTCCATGATCTGGCCCTCGACCAGCCGGGCGAAGGTCTGCGACTGGATGTGCACCGCCCGGGGGCCCAGTTCGGCGGTCAGCTCCGAGGACCGGGCGAAGAGGAAGTCGCCGGTGAGGATGGCGACCAGGTTGTCCCAGCGGGCGTTGGCCGAGTCGGCGCCGCGGCGCAGCAGCGCCTCGTCCATGACGTCGTCGTGGTAGAGCGAGGCCAGGTGGGTCAGCTCGACGACGCAGGCGGCGGTGAGGACGTCGTCGGAGTCGGCCCGGTCACCGCACTCGGCGGCGAGCAGCACCAGCAGCGGCCGGAACCGCTTGCCGCCGGCGGCCAGCAGGTGGGACGCCGCCTCGGTGATGAACGGCGCCCGTGACTGCACATGGCCGGCCAACGCCTTCTCGATCAGCGCCAGGCGACTCTTGAGCCGCTGCTCCAGGTCGGGGTCGGTGACCGGAAGCGCCAGGCTCTGCCCGTTCTCGGGGGAGGTGCTCACCTGATGAATGATCCCGCATCCGCCACCAGATCGAGAACAGGGCCCGGTACGACGCCCAGCACGAGCGTGGCGATCGCGCTCACCGCGACCACGCCGGAGGTGAGCGGCGAGGGCCTCGTGACAGCGGCCGCAGCCTGGTCACCGGGCTCGGTGAAGAACATCAGCAGGATGAACCGGACGTAGAAGAAGACCGCGACGATCGAGGACGCCACCGCCACCGCGACCACCGGCCAGGCACCGGCCGAGAGCGCGACCGAGAAGACCGCCCACTTGCCGATGAAGCCGCCGGTCAGCGGGATGCCCGCCATGGACAGCAGGAAGAACGCGAAGGTGCCGGCGACCAGCGGCGACCGCTTGCCCAGTCCGACCCAGGCGGAGAACCGGCCGGCCTCGCCACCGGCGTCGCGGACGGTGGTGACCAGCGCGAAGGAGCCGACGATCGCGACGCCGTAGCCGATGAGGTAGAACAGCACCGCCGTCAGGCTGCTGATCTCGCCCTTGCCGAGGTCGTCGGCCGCCTGGACGCCGAGCAGGCCGGTGAGCAGGAAGCCGGTGTGCGCGATCGAGGAGTAGGCCAGCATCCGCTTGACGTCGGTCTGCACGACCGCCACGACGGCGCCGACCACCATGGTCAGGATCGCGACGACCCACAGCATCGGCTGCCAGCTGAGTCGGTCCGCGCCGAGGGCGACGTAGAAGAGCCGCAGGAAGGCGCCGAAGGCGGCGATCTTGGTGCCGGCCGCCATGAAGCCGGTAACGGCGGTAGGGGCGCCCTGGTAGACGTCCGGGGTCCAGGAGTGGAACGGCACCGCGCCGACCTTGAACAGCAGCCCGACGCTCATCAGGCCGATGCCGATCAGCAGCAGGTTGTGGTTGTCGGCGTCGCCCTGCACCGCGGCGGCGATGCCAGCGAACTCCATGGTGCCGGCGTACCCGTAGACCAGCGCCAGGCCGTAGAGGAAGAAGCCGGAGGAGAAGGCGCCGAGCAGGAAGTACTTCAGGGCGGCCTCCTGCGAGAGCAGCCGGCGCCGGCGGGCCAGGCCGCACAGCAGGTAGAGCGGCAGCGAGAGCACCTCGAGGGCCACGAACAGCATGAGCAGGTCGTTGGCGGCCGGGAAGAGCATCATCCCGCCGACCGCGAAGAGCAGCAGCGGGTAGACCTCGGTGTGCTCCAGGCCGCGGGTTGACGCCTCCCGCTCGGCGGTGGTGCCCGGCAGCGCGGCGGCCTGGCCGGCGAAGACGGTGACGCCGCCCTCGAGCCGGCGCTCGGCGAAGAGCAGCACTCCCCCGACCGCGCAGACCAGCACCAGCCCCCACAGCAGGACGCTGGGGCCGTCGATCGCGAAGGCGCCCTCGGCGGCGATCAGCCCGCGCGCACCGGAGAGCTTGTCGAGGCCGAGCCCGACGCCGATGGTGCCGCCGAGGGCGACCAGCAGGCCGACCACGGTGATGCCGAGCTGCGAGAGGTAGCGGGCGGGACGGGGCACGAACGCCTCGACCAGGACGCCGAGCAGGGCGGCGCCGAAGACGACCAGGACCGGCCAGAGGTCGGCGTACTCGATGGTGGGCTTGGTGAAGTCCATGACCATCACTCCCCTGCAGCCACGGTGGGCTGGTCGTCGGTGACGCCCGCGTGCTCCATGAGCGCGGAGATCGTCGGATTGGCGACGTCGAGCAGCGGGCCCGGGACGAAGCCGAAGAACACCAGCGCCAGCACCAGCGGGGCGAGCACGCCGACCTCGCGGCGGTCGAGATCGGCCGCGGGCTTGGCATCTCCGGCGTCGGCCGGCTCGGCAGGCGGGCCGGTGAAGACCCGTTGGTAGGCCCACAGCACGTAGATCGCGGCCAGCACGATGCCGGTGACGGCGACCGCGCCGGCCAGCCAGTGGTAGTCGAAGGCGCTGATCAGCACCAGCATCTCCGAGACGAACTGGGAGAGCCCCGGCAGGCCCAGCGTCGCCAGGCCAGCGACCAGGAAGAGCCCGGCCAGCACCGGGGTGGTCCGCTCCAGGCCACGCAGCTCGCGGATCGAGACCGTGCCGTGCCGCTTGAGCAGGAAGCCGACCACCAGGAACAGGCCGGCGGTGGCGACGCCGTGGTTGACCATGTAGAGGATCGCGCCCGTGCCGCCCTGGCTGGTGAAGGCGAAGATCCCCAGCGTGATGAAGCCGAAGTGGGACAGCGAGGTGAGGCCGACCAGCCGCAGCAGGTCGTCCTGGCCGATGGCGAGGAAGGCGCCGTAGACGATCGAGATCAGCGCGATCACGATCACGACGGGGGTGGCCCACTTCGAGGCCTCCGGGAAGAGGCCGAGGCAGAACCGCAGCATCCCGAAGGTGCCGATCTTGTCCAGGATGCACACCAGCAGCACGCTGGTGGGCGGGGTCGCCTTCTCGGTGGCGTCGGCCAGCCAGGTGTGCAGCGGGAAGAGCGGCGCCTTGACCGCGAAGGCCACGAAGAAGCAGAGGAAGATCCAGCGCCCCGCAGTGGTCGAGATGTCGAGCTGCTGCAGGTCCGTCAGGAGGTACGACGGCTCGCCCGCGTCGGAGGAGACCACGTAGAGACCGATGACGCCACCGAGCAGCACCAGGCCGCCGCCGAGCTGGTACATCAGGAACTTCAGCGCCGCCCAGCTGCGCCCCTCGCGGCCACCGTGCACATTTCCGTGGGCCCCGATGAGGAAGTAGGCGGGGATGAGGGTGGCCTCGAAGACGACATAGAAGAGCAGCACGTCGGTGGCGGTGAAGACCACCAGCGAGAAGCCCTCCAGCGCCAGCGCCCAGGCGAAGAACGAGGGCCGGTCGGTGTCGCGCCAGCCGGCGATCAGCACGATCGGCACCAGCGCCACGGTGAGCAGCACCATGAGCAGGCCGAGGCCGTCGAGGCCGAGCGCGTAGTGGGCGCCGAAGGCCTGGATCCAGGTGTGGGTCTCGGTCAGCTGGAAGCCGGAGTCGTCCCGCTTGAACTGGGTCGCCGCGATCACGCCCTGGATCAGCGCGAGCACCGAGAAGCCGAGCGCGACCTGCTTGGGTCGGCCTCCCCCGGCGGGGGTGATCATCGTGACCAGCGCGCCGACGAGCGGCAGCGCGCACAGGATGGTCAGAGTCATGACAGGTTCACCGCCAGCAGGGCCAGGACCACGACGAGGGTGCCGCCGAGGACGGAGAGGGCGTAGGAGCGGACGTAGCCGTTCTGGAGTCGCCGGAGCAGCCCGGCGACGGCGCCGACGGCGACCGGCCCGCCGGTGAGCAGCCCGTCGACGACGTACTTGTCGGTGGCGAGGAGCGTGCCGGTGAGCTGCTTTCCGGGAGCGACCACGAGGGTGTCGTTGATGGCGTCGCCGTAGAGGTCGTGGCGGGCCACGACCACCGGCCAGGCCACCCGCTCGGGTGCCTGCGCGGGCACCGGGCGGCGGCCGACCAGCACCCAGGCGAGCCCGACGCCGATCGCGACGACGACCACGGTGATGACCGAGACCAGGATGGCGGGGATGCCGCCCTCCTCGTGCTCGGGCGTACCGGTGACCGGGGCGAGGTAGTCGCTGATCCAGTTGCCCAGCAGCATCACACCGCCGAGCACGGAGAGCGCGGCGAGCACGACCAGCGGGCCGGTCATCACCTTCGGCGACTCGTGCGGGTGCACGCCGGGCTGCCAGCGCTTCTCGCCGAAGAAGGTCATCAGCATCAGCCGGGTCATGTAGAAGCCGGTGATGCCGGCGCCGAGGAGCGCCAGCACGCCGACGTACCAGTGCTCGTGAAGGGCGACCTCGATGATCTTGTCCTTGCTCCAGAAGCCGGAGAAGCCGGGGAACCCGATGATGGCGAGATAGCCCATCGCGAAGGTCAGGAAGGTCACCGGCATCGCCTTGGACAGCGCGCCGTAGTGGCGCATGTCCACGTCGTCGTCCATGCCGTGCATGACGGAGCCGGCACCGAGGAACATGTTGGCCTTGAAGAAGCCGTGGGTGAGCAGGTGGAAGATCGCGAAGGCGTAGCCCGCGACGCCCAGGCCGGCGCCGAGCATCATGTAGCCGATCTGGCTCATCGTGGAGCCGGCCAGCACCTTCTTGATGTCGTCCTTGGCCGTGCCGATGATCGCGCCCCACAGCAGCGTCACGGTGGCGACGATGACGACCACGGTCTGCGCCGCCGAGGCGTGCTCGAAGACGAAGTTGGAGCGCACCACGAGGTAGACGCCGGCGGTGACCATGGTGGCCGCGTGGATGAGCGCGGAGACCGGGGTCGGGCCCTCCATCGCGTCGAGCAGCCAGGCCTGCAGCGGCACCTGGGCGGACTTGCCGCAGGCGCCGAGCAGGAGCAGCAGGCCGAGGGCGTTCATGGTGCCCTGGCTCGCGCCGTCGGCGCTGTGGCTGATCACCGTGAAGCTGACCGAGCCGAAGGTGACGAAGCTGAGCATGATCGCCAGCGAGATGCCCATGTCGCCGACCCGGTTCATCACGAACGCCTTCTTGGCGGCGGCCGCGGCGCTGGGCTTGTGCTGCCAGAAGCCGATCAGCAGGTACGACGCCAGGCCGACGCCCTCCCAGCCCAGGAACAGCACCAGGTAGTTCTCGGCGAGCACCAGCGTGAGCATCGAGGCGAGGAAGAGGTTGAGATAGGCGAAGAACCGGCGCCGGCGCTCGTCGTGGGCCATATAGCCGAGCGAGTAGATGTGGATCAGGCTGCCGACGCCGGTGATGAGCAGCAGGAACAGGCTCGACAGCGGGTCGTAGAGCAGGTCGGCGCCGACGTCGAAGTGGCCGGTCTGGATCCAGGTGTAGAGGTGCTGGGCGTGTTGCCGCTCGCCCTCGTCCTGGCCGAGGTTGGCGATGAAGAGGATCAGGCTGATGACGAAGGAGCCGATCGGCAGCAACGTCGCGAGGTAGGGGCCCCACTTGTCGGTGAGCCGGCCGCCGAGCAGCAGCGCGGCGGCGCCGAGCGCGGGCAGCGCGATGACCAGCCAGAGCAGGCTGAAGACGCCGCCTGCCTCGACGGGCGCGACGACGGGGATGCTCGACACATCGTGGAAGGGCATGTCAGTCCCCTAGAACTTCAGCAGGCTGGCGTCGTCGACGCTCGCGGAGCGCCGGGTGCGGAAGATGGTCATGATGATCGCGAGCCCGACCACGACCTCGGCGGCGGCGACGACCATCACGAAGAAGGCCGCGACCTGGCCGTCGAGGTTGCCGTGCTGGTGGGCGAAGGCGACCAGGGCGAGGTTGGCGGCGTTGAGCATCAGCTCGACGCACATGAACACCACGATGGCGTTGCGCCGGGTGAGCACCCCGACCGAGCCGATGGTGAACAGGATCGAGGAGAGCACGATGTACGGCGTCACGTCGGTCATGCGATCCACCTCCGAGGACACGAGCGCAGCGAGGCCCGGAGGAGGCGGGTGAGCATGGCCGGTCGAATGCTGCTCACTCTTCGGCCTCCTTCGCGATCTGGGTGGGTCGGTCGAGCTCGGCGGGCACGCCGCGCACCGAGCCGCGGGCGGCCAGCACCCGGCTGACGGACTTCTCCGACGTGGAGCCGTCCGGGAGCAGCGCCGGGGTGTCGACGGCGTTGTGACGGGCGAAGGTGCCCGGTGGCGGCAGCGGGCCGAGGTGGGTGCCCAGCTCGGTGAAGTCGCGCACCCGCTGCTTGGCGAGGTCGGCCTGGGTGGGCAACGGGTCGAGCCGCTCGCGGTGGGCGAGCACCATCGCGCCGAGCGCGGCGGTGATGAGCAGGGCGCTGGTGACCTCGAAGGCGAAGACGTAGCGGGAGAACAGCAGGTTGGCCAATGCCTTGATATTGCTGCTCCCGTTGGCCTCCTCGAGGCCGACCATCGTGCCGAGGCTGAGCTGCGCCGTACCGATGACCAGGGTGACGCCGAGCAGCAGACCGCCCAGGACCGCCAGGACGCGCTGGCCCCGGATGGTCTCGACGACCGAGTCCGAGGCGTCCACGCCGACCAGCATCAGCACGAACAGGAACAGCATCAGGATCGCGCCGGTGTAGACGATGATCTGCACCGCGAACAGGAAGGGCGCGTCGAGGCCGGCGTAGAGGACCGCCAGGCTGATCATCACGACCGCCAGCAGCAGCGCGGCGTGGACCGCCTTGCGGACCACCAGCAGGCCGAGGGCGGCCAGGACCATGACCGGGGCCAGGATCCAGAAGGAGGCGGTCATTCGGCGTCCTCGCTGGCGGCGAAGGTGCCCCCGACCGGCGCGGCGGCGAACTCGCCGCGGTAGTAGAACTCGGCGTCGTCGGCCAGCCGCATCGGGTGCGGCGGCTGCTCCATGCCGGGCAGCAGCGGGGCCAGCAGATCCTGCTTCTCGTAGATCAGGTCGGCGCGGTTGTCGTCGGCCAGCTCGTATTCGTTGGTCATCGTCAGCGCCCGGGTCGGGCAGGCCTCGATGCACAGCCCGCACAGGATGCAGCGCAGGTAGTTGATCTGGTAGACGCGGCCGTAACGCTCACCGGGGCTGAACCGCTCCTCCTCGGTGTTGGCAGCGCCCTCGACGTAGATCGCGTCGGCCGGGCAGGCCCAGGCGCACAGCTCGCAGCCGACGCACTTCTCCAGCCCGTCGGGCCAGCGGTTGAGCTGGTGACGGCCGTGGAAGCGGGGCGCGGTGGGCTGCTTCTCGAAGGGGTACTGCTCGGTGACGACCTTGCGGAACATGGTCCGGAAGGTCACCCCGAATCCGGCGACCGGGTCCCAGAGGGACTCCTTGAGCGTCATGCCGGCTCCTTTCCGAACTCAAGCGGTCCCGCCGCGCCGCGAACGGCGCCACCGGCGGGCATCGGCGGCGTCGGGAAGCCGGTCGGCTCCCCGGCGGGCTCCTCGGCGACGGCCTCGGCCGGCGGCTTCTTGGCGGGGACGAAGGTGAGCGCCAGCGAGATCGCGGCGAGGACGACCAGGGCGATGATCAGCGTGCGCCGGTCGAGGCCGCCCTCGTTGTCGATCGCCCGCATCGCCGCGACCAGGACGAGCCACGCCAGCGAGACCGGGATGAGCACCTTCCAGCCGAGCGCCATGAACTGGTCGTAGCGCAGCCGGGGCAGCGAGCCGCGCAGCCAGATGAAGACGAAGACGAAGAAGAACACCTTGCCGAAGAACCACAGCACCGGCCACCAGCCCTCGTTGAAGCCGGCGTAGAGGTGGTCGATCCAGAACGGCGCCCGCCAGCCGCCCAGGAACAGGGTGGTCGCCAGTGCGGAGACGGTCGCCATGTTGATGTACTCGGCGAGGAAGAAGAGCGCGAACTTCAGGCTGGAGTATTCGGTGTGGAAGCCGCCGACCAGCTCGCCCTCCGCCTCCGGCAGGTCGAAGGGCGCCCGGTTCGTCTCGCCGACCATGGCGATGCAGTAGATGACGAAGCTCGGCACCAGCACGATATTCCAGGTGCCCTGGGCGGCGACGATGTCGGCGGTCGAGAGGCTGCCGGCGTACATGAAGACGGGGACGAGCGCGAGACCCATGGCGACCTCGTAGGAGATCATCTGGGCCGAGGAGCGCAGACCGCCGAGCAGGGAGTACGTCGAGCCGGAGGACCAGCCGCCGAGCACGATGCCGTAGATGCCGACCGACGCGATGGCCATCACGAAGAGCACCGCGACCGGCATGTCCGTCAGCTGCAGCGGAGTGTGGTGGCCGAACAGGTTGACCTCGGGGCCGAGCGGGATGACCGCCCAGGTCAGGAAGGCCGGGACCACCACGATCACCGGTGCGAGCAGGTAGACGGCCTTGTCGGCCGCCTTGGGGATGATGTCCTCCTTCAGCGCCAGCTTCACGCCGTCGGCGAGGGACTGCAGCAGGCCGAAGGGGCCGTGCACGTTGGGACCGATGCGGTGCTGCATCCGGGCGACGACGCGGCGCTCCCACCAGATGTTGAACAGCGTCAGCAGCACCAGGATCAGGAAGATCGCGACGGTCTTGATGACGATGATCCACCAGGGGTCGTGGCCGAAAGCGTCAAGCACGAGACACCTCCACGGGCGAGCCGGGGCTGGCCAGGTCGGCGAGCAGTCCGCGACCGGTGGAGTTGGCCGGCAGCCACACCACGTCGTCGGCGAGGTCGGCCGCCTCGGCGGGCAGCGTGACCGAGCCCCGGTCGCCGGTGATGGTCACCGTCGTGCCGAACTCGTCGAGGTTGCGCTGGCTGAGCCGGGCCACCGCCGGCCGGGCGGTGGCGGCCAGCGCCTTGTCACCCTGCTGCAGCACGCCGTTGTCCAGCATCAGCTTCCACGTGGCCAGCCTGAACCGCCGAGTCGGCAGAAGTGCTGGCTCAGAGACCGCCGAGTCGGCACTAGTGCCGGCGTCTTCCACAAGGTGGACCAGCACTTCTGCCGACTCGGCGTCCTGAGAACTCACACTTCTGCCGACTCGGCGGTATTCGTCGGTCACCTCCTGGAGGATGCGGGTCTCCGTCAGGGCGTTGGGGTTCTTGAAGACCCGCGGGAAGGCTCGCTCGCGGCCCTCCCAGTTGACGAAGGCGCCGGCCTTGTCGGTGATCGCGGCGGCCGGGAAGACCACGTCGGCCCGCTCGGTGACCGCGGTACGACGGACCTCCAGGCTGACCACGAACTCCGCCGCCTCCAGCGCGGCCAGGAATGCCGCCGGGTCGGCGGTGTCGTCGGGGTCGACGCCGCCGACGACCAGCGCGCCGATCTCCCCGGCAATGGTCGCGGCGACGATCTCGTCGGCGTCGCGGCCGCCCTCGGCCGGGAGCAGCCCGGCCTCGACCGCACCACGGTCGCCGGCGCGGCGGGGCACCCAGGCCCACCTGGCGCCGGTCGCCGCGACCGCCGGCAGCGCGCCCGGGGAGAGCGCGAGCCGCTCGCCGGCCAGGATGACCGCGCCCTCGGGCAGGTCGAGCGCCGCGATCGCGGCCGCCTCCTCGCCGGGCGCGGTCCGCACCAGCTCGGCGGAGAGCTTGGCCGACCCCCGCGAGGTGTACGGCGCGACGGCGACCACCTTGGTGCCGCCGTGGCGGACCGACTTACGCAGCCGCAGGAAGATGCTGCCGGCCTCGTCCTCGGGCTCCAGGCCGGCCAGCACCACGACCGGGGCGGCCTCCAGGTCGTCGTACGTCACGCCGAGGCCGCTGCCGGCGACGTGTTCGCGCAGGAAGCCGGTCTCCTCGGCCGAGAGCGGCCGGGCCCGGAAGTCGACGTCCTCGGTGCCGAGCGTCTCGCGGGCGAAGGCCGCGTAGGCCCGGGCGTCGGCCAGGGTGAGCCGGCCACCGGGCAGCACCGCCGCGGCACCGGCGGCCGCCAGGCCACGAGCGGCGACCGTGAACGCCTCCAGCCACGAGGCCGGCCGTAGCGTTCCATCCTCGCGGATCATCGGGTAGGCGATCCGGTCGTCGCCGTAGAGGTAGGCGAAGCCGAACCGGTCCTTGTCGGTGATCCACTCCTCGTTGACCGCCGGGTCGTTGCCGGAGAGCCGGCGCATCACCTTGCCGCGACGGTGGTCGACGCGGATCGCGGCGCCGCAGGCGTCGTGCTCGCCGACCCCGGGGGTGGAGATCAGGTCGAAGGGCCGGGAGCGGAAGCGGTACTCCTCCGAGGTGAGCGCGCCGACCGGGCAGATCTGGATGGTGTTGCCGGAGAAGTAGGAGTCGAACGGCTCCCCGTCGGCGATGCCGATCTGCTGCTGCGCGCCCCTCTGGATCAGCGAGATGCCGGGGTCGCCGGGGATCTCGGCGGCGAACCGGGTGCAGCGCTGGCAGACGATGCAGCGCTCCCGGTCCAGCAGGATGGTGGGGCTGAGGTTGATCGGCTTGGGGAAGGTGCGCTTGATGCCGGCCCCGTTTGCAGAGAAGCGGGACTCTCCTTGTCCATTCGACATCGCCTGGTTCTGCAGCGGGCACTCGCCGCCCTTGTCGCAGACCGGGCAGTCGAGCGGGTGGTTGACCAGCAGGAACTCCATGATCCCGTGCTGGGCCTTGGTCGCGGTCGCGTTGGCGGTCTCGACGACCATGCCCTCGGCGACCGGGATGGTGCAGGAGGCCTGTGGCTTGGGAAAGCCGCGGCCGTTGCCGGCGTCGGGGATGTCGACCAGACACTGTCGGCAGGCGCCGACGGGCTCGAGCAGCGGGTGGTCGCAGAACCGCGGGATCTGTACGCCGACCTGCTCCGCGGCGCGGATCACGAGCGTGCCGGGCGGCACCGAGACGGGGATGCCGTCGATGGTCAGGCTGACCAGCTGCTGGGCCTGGCGCTGCTCGACCTCTTGGCTCGTCATGCCGTGACCTCCTCGGGAGCCGGCGCCCAGAGCGTGGACCGGGCGGGGTCGAACGGGCAGCCGCCCTGACGCAGATGGTCGAGGTATTCCTCGCGGAAGTGCTTGATGCTCGACGTGATCGGGCTGGTGGCGCCGTCACCGAGCGCGCAGAAGGCGCGGCCCAGGATGTTGTCGCACTGGTCGAGCAGCAGGTCGAGGTCGGCCTCGGACCCCTCGCCCCGCTCCAACCGGGTGAGCACCTGCACCAGCCACCAGGTGCCCTCGCGGCAGGGCGTGCACTTGCCGCAGGACTCGTGCTTGTAGAACTCCGTCCACCGCAGCACCGCCCGCACCACGCAGGTGGTCTCGTCGAAGATCTGCAGCGCGCGGGTGCCGAGCATCGACCCGGCGGCGCCGACGGACTCGAAGTCGAGCGGGGTGTCGAGCTGCTCGTGAGTGAACAGCGGCGTCGAGGAGCCGCCCGGGGTCCAGAACTTCAGCTCGTGGCCCTCGCGGACGCCACCAGCGAGGTCGAGCAGCTCGCGCAGGGTGATGCCCAGCGGCGCCTCGTACTGCCCCGGCCTGGTCACGTGACCCGACAGCGAGAAGATGCCGTGGCCCTGGGACTTCTCGGTGCCCATCGAGGCGAACCACTGCGGGCCGTTGGCGATGATGGCGGGCACCGAGGCGATCGACTCGCAGTTGTTGATGACCGTCGGGCTGGCGTAGAGGCCGGCGACGGCGGGGAACGGCGGCCGCAGCCGGGGCTGGCCGCGACGCCCCTCCAGGGAGTCGAGCAGCGCGGTCTCCTCGCCGCAGATATAGGCGCCCGCGCCGGCATGGACCACGAGATCCAGCGAATAGCCGGAGCCGTGGATGTCCTGGCCGAGGTGGCCGGCGGCGTACGCCTCCTGCACGGCGGCCTGCAGCCGGCGGATCACGTGCAGCACCTCGCCGCGCACGTAGATGAAGGCGCGGTTGGCGCGGATGGCGTAGGAGCTGATGATGACGCCCTCCACCAGCACGTGCGGGTTGGCCATCATCAGCGGGATGTCCTTGCAGGTGCCCGGCTCGGACTCGTCGGCGTTGACCACCAGATACTTCGGGTTCGGGTTGTCCTGCGGGATGAACGACCACTTCATGCCCGTCGGGAAGCCGGCGCCGCCGCGGCCGCGCAGGCCGGAGTCCTTGACGGCGGCGATGACCTCGTCGGGGGTCATCGTCAGCGCCTTGTCCAGGCCCGCATAGGCGCCGTACGACGCCAGGGTCCAGGAGCGCTCCTCGGCCCAGTTCTCGGTGAGGACGGGGGTCAGGGGGTCAGTCATCGGAGGTCCCCTCCTTCGAGACGGTCTCGGTCACCGTCTCGCTCTCGGCACGGCGGGTGTCGGCCTCCTCGACGGCGGCCAGCTTGCTGTCGGGCTGGGCGGCTGCGTCCCGGCCGCCGACCGTGGCCGGCGCGGACCAGCCGCGCTCGCGGGCGATCCTCAGGCCGGCCAACGAGGCCGGGCCGGCGCTGGGGCCCTCGTCGGCGAGGCCGTCGGGGAAGCCGGCGAGCACCCGCTCGGCCTGCCGCCAGGTGCACAGCCGGGGGCCCCGGGTGGCGTGCCGCTCGACGCCGGCGCGCAGGTCGTCGACCAGCGCGACGGCGCTGTCGGGGGTCTGGTTGTCGACGAACTCCCAGTTGACCATCACCACCGGTGCGTAGTCGCAGGCGGCGTTGCACTCGACGTGCTCCAGGGTGACGCTGTGCTTGTCTTCTGGGCGAACCGCCGTGGTCTCGTCGTTGCCGACGTCGAGGTGCTCCTTGAGGCGGGCGAAGATCTCGTCGCCGCCCATCACCGCGCACAGCGTGTTGGTGCAGACCCCGACGAGGTAGTCGCCGACGGGGCGGCGCTTGTACATGGTGTAGAACGTCGCGACGCCGCTCACCTCGGCCGGGGTGATGCCCAGGATCTCGGCGCACGCCTCGATGCCCGCAGGGGTCACATGGCCCTCGGCGGACTGCACCAGGTGGAGCATCGGCAGCAGGCCGGAGCGCGGCTGTGGGTAGCGGGCGGCGATCTCCTTGAGCTCGTCGTACGTCGTGGCGTCGATGCTCACCGGTCGACACCTCCCATCACCGGGTCGATGGAGGCGATGGCCACGATCACGTCGGCGACCATGCCGCCCTCGGACATCACGCTGGTCGCCTGCAGGTTGGTGAAGGACGGGTCGCGGAAGTGGACCCGGTAGGGGCGGGTGCCGCCGTCGGAGACGACATGGGCGCCGAGCTCGCCGCGCGGCCCTTCGATCGGCACATAGGCCTGGCCGGCCGGGACCCGGAAGCCCTCGGTGACCAGCTTGAAGTGGTGGATCAGCGCCTCCATGGACTCGCCCATGATGTGCTTGATGTGGTCGAGGCTGTTGCCCATGCCGTCGGCGCCGATCGCGAGCTGGCTGGGCCAGGCGATCTTCTTGTCGGCCACCATCACCGGGGCGCCCTCCAGCTTGGCGAGCCGGTCGGCGCACTGCTCGACGATCTTCAGCGACTCCCACATCTCGGCGAGCCGGATCCGGAACCGGCCGTAGGAGTCGGCGGTGTCCCAGGTCTGTACGTCGAAGTCGTAGGTCTCGTAGCCGCAGTAGGGCTGGGTCTTGCGCAGGTCCCAGGGGTAGCCGGTCGAGCGCAGCACCGGGCCGGTGATGCCCAGCGCGAGGCAGCCCTCGAGGTCGAGGACGCCGACCTCCTCCAGGCGGGCCTTGAAGATCGGGTTGGCGTTGCAGAGGTCGGCATACTCCGGGAGCCGCTTCCTCATCAGGGTGATGAAGCCGCGAATCTCCTCCAGCGCGCCGGGCGGCAGGTCCTGGGCGACGCCGCCGGGCCGGATGAAGGCGTGGTTCATCCGCAGGCCGGTGATCAGCTCGAACAGGTCGAGCACCAGCTCGCGCTCGCGGAAGCCGATGGTCATGACGGTCAGCGCGCCGATCTCCATGCCGCCGGTCGCGATGGCGACCAGGTGGGAGGAGATCCGGTTGAGCTCCATCAGGAGCACCCGCATGACCTGGGCCTTCTCCGGGATCTGGTCCTCGATGCCGAGCAGCCGCTCGACGGAGAGGACGTAGGCCGCCTCGTTGAACAGCGGCGAGAGGTAGTCCATCCGGGTGCAGAACGTGACGCCCTGCACCCAGGTGCGGAACTCCATGTTCTTCTCGATGCCGGTGTGGAGGTAGCCGATGCCGCAGCGGGCCTCGGTGACGGTCTCGCCCTCCAGCTCGAGGATGAGCCGCAGCACGCCGTGGGTGGAGGGGTGCTGGGGGCCCATATTGACCACGACCCGCTCCTCGGCCACCTCGGCGAGCTGGTCGGTGAGCGCGTCCCAGTCCTGGCCGGAGACGGTGAAGACACGTCCCTCGGAGGTGTCGCTGTACCCGTAGTCCTGGCTGGTGCTCATCGCGTCCCCCTTCCCCTGGCACCTGACGTTCTGCACGCCTTTTCCGGCGTGTCGCGTGCGAAAAGGTCAGGTGCCCGCATCAGGTCGGTCGTCATGAGTAGCTCCTGCGCTGGTCGGGGGGCGGTGTCGAAGCCCCCTTGTACTCGACAGGAATGCCGCCCAGCGGGTAGTCCTTGCGCTGCGGGTGGCCCGGCCAGTCGTCCGGCATCAGGATCCGGGTCAGCGCCGGGTGGTCGTCGAAGATCAGCCCGAACATGTCGTAGGTCTCCCGCTCGTGCCAGTCGAGGGTCGGGTAGACGCTCGCCAGGCTGGGCAGGTGCGGGTCGGTCTCGGGGGCGCTGGTCTCCAGCCGGATCCGACGGTTGTGGGTCATCGAGAGCAGGTGGTAGACCGCGTGCAGCTCCCGGCCGGTGTCGTCGGGGTAGTGGACGCCGTTGACGCCGCTGCACAGCTCGAAGCGGAGCTTGTCGCGCAGGATCCTGCCGACGGTGAGCAGGTCCTCGCGGCGGACGTGGAAGGTGATCTCGCCGCGGTCGATCACCACCGACGGGTTGGCGACCTCCAGCTCGGCCGCCACCTCGTCGTACCACCCGCCGTACGGCGGCGAGGACGGCGCCGGCAGCACGACCGGCCGGACCAGGCCACCGTAGCCGGAGGTGTCGCCGGTGTCGTGGGCGCCGAACATGCCGTGACGGGTGCCGAGCTGCTCCTGAGCGACCGCCGGCCCCGGAGTCGGCAGAGCGTTGTCGGGGACGTTGCTCTCGGTCATCGCATCAGGCCCCTCATCTGGCTGGTCGGCAGCGCCTTGAGGGCGTCGCTCTCCTGCTGCTCGATCTCCTTGACGCGGTTGGCGCCGAGCTTGGTGTGCTGCACCTTGTCGTGGAGCTTGAGGATGGCGTCGATGAGCATCTCCGGGCGCGGCGGGCAGCCGGGGAGGTACATGTCCACCGGGACGATGTGGTCGACCCCCTGGACGATGGCGTAGTTGTTGAACATGCCGCCGCTGCTGGCGCACACGCCCATCGCGATCACCCACTTGGGCTCGGGCATCTGGTCGTAGATCTGACGCAGCACCGGCGCCATCTTCTGGCTGACCCGACCGGCGACGATCATCAGGTCGGCCTGCCGGGGGCTGGCCCGGAAGACCTCCATGCCGAACCGGCCCAGGTCGTACTTCGGGCCACCGGAGGTCATCATCTCGATGGCACAGCAGGCCAGGCCGAAGGTGGCCGGCCAGAAGGACGCCTTGCGCATGTAGCCGGCGACGCCCTCGACGGTGGTCAACAGCACGCCGGAGGGCAGCTTCTCTTCGATTCCCATCAGTCATCTCCCTTTGAGCGTCGCGAGGCGCGGGCGCCGCCAAGGCCGAGGAGCGAAGGCGACTGAGCGAGGCCGCATGCCGAGCTTGCTCGCGTATGCGCGCCGAGCGAGGGAGCCAGGGCGCGGAGCGTCCTCGGCGACCTCAAGAGCGAAGCGGTCGTCGAGCGACGAGAACGAAGGCGGCGTCCGTGCATCGTGGCGCTCAATCCCAGTCCAGTCCGCCGCGACGCCAGACGTAGGCGTAGGCGACGAACACCGTGGCGATGAACAGCACCATCTCGACGAGTCCGAAGATGCCGAGCTGGTCGAACTGAACCGCCCACGGGTAGAGGAAGATGATCTCGATGTCGAAGACGATGAAGAGCATCGCGGTGATGTAGTACTTCACCGGGAAGCGACCGCCTCCGACCGCCTGTGGGGTGGGCTCGATGCCGCACTCGTAGGAGTCGAGCTTGACTCGGTTGTAGCGCTTCGGGCCGACCAGGCTCGACATCACCACGGACCCGACCGCGAACAGAGTCGCTAGCGCGAGCAGAGCCAACACCGGGGTGTAGAGCTGCATCTGCCGCTCCCTCCTACCGTCGCCACAACGGACAGGCACTCGTCATTGAGATTGAGTGGTCTTGTGATCTTGTGAACTGGATCACAAACCCCACCTATCCATTTCTACCACTCGCGAGTCGCGGCGTCACGCGTGTGGGGCGAACCGTTGACCAAGGTCCCGCGGATCCAGGACTTTCCCAACACGTTCTCAGGGTGGTTCGCAGGGTGACAACTGACTTGAGCCCAATATTGTCGGCGTGGACTGTCACACTCGTGCTATGGCCCGTGATCCCCTCGCTCGCATCCCCTGGTGGCAGGTGCAGGCCGTCCTCGGCGACGCCGACGACGGCCCGAGCTTCGCCTACACCATCGGCCTGGCCGACCGGGGCCTCCCCGAGCTCCACATCTGGGCCCGGCCGAGCCTTGGCGAGGATCCCGGCCACGACTGGAGCTTCAGCCCCAGGGATCTGACCCACCTGCTCAACAGCCTCGCGTCCCGGCTGGCCGAGGGCAGGCTCGATGTCGGCGACGTCTGGGAGGAGTCCTACGACGCCGGTCTGGTCACCGTCCGCTTCCGGCTCGACGCGGCCGAGGACGCGGAGTCGCTCGAGGCGCTCCAGGTCCGCGGCTCCCCGGTCTGCCCGGTGCGCTGGTCGCTCCATCGCGCTCCCGCTGGTGCGCCGACGCCGCTCGACGATGCCGCCCGCGCCAGAGCCACGACGGCCTTCACCCGGCTCGTCTCGGCGGCGCCCGAGGTGGCGGCTCCGCCGGGCTGGGAGGTGCCGGCGGTGCCGTCCTGGGATCCGGAGCAGCGGTGGGGGCCGCTGGCCCCACTGGTGGCGGCGCGGGCGGCGCGGCTGGTCGACGCCGGGCCGGAGCAGCTGGTGGATCTGCTCAACCTCGCCGTGCCACTGTTCGAGGAACATGCCATGGGCGAGCCGATCGTCGTCGCCCAGGCGGTCGCCCGTAGTGCCGGTCGCGGTCGTGCGGTCGGGGCGCTGCTGGCCGACGCCGCCGAGTTGGTCGAGGGGCTGGGCGTCTCCTGGGCGGTGCCTGCCTGGCGGGCCGCCTATGCCTGGTTCAACGCCGACGGCAGCGAGCCGACGCCGGAGTCCCTCGTCCGCCACCTGGTGCGCATCGTCGTACAGCCTTGGCTCGTCACGACCGCCGTCGAGGACCTGCTCGACCGGCCGGCGCGGCTGCACGGCCTCGGCCCGGTGACCGCCGCGCTGGCGGGCACTCGCGCCTGTCCGCCGGGTCCGGACTGGTGTGCCGCCGACCACGTGGTCGATGCGATCAGACGAGTGGTGGTCCGGGCCGGCGCAGCCTCGCTCCTGGACGCGGTGATCAACTGGCAGACCGGATTCGATGAGAGTCACACGACCGCTCGTGGGCAGATCGCCGCCCGGGCGGTGACCTCGGCCGCGATGTTCCCTGACTTCCGCTCCACGCTGCCCGCTCGACTGCTCCGGGAGCTGACGAGCGCCCAGCTCCGGCGCCGGGTCGACGACTGGGCGGTCCAGGACTGGCTGACGACCCTGGCCACGGTCCTGATCCATCGAGCCGTGCTGAGCGAGAAGACGGTCGCCGCCGTGCTCCAGTGCGGCGGCACGATGCCGGGCCTGGCCGCCGTCGTCAACCAGCCACTCGCGACCGAGGCGGGGAAGCGCTGAGGCTCCTGGCGGAAGCTCTTAGAGCGCGTTTGAGAACTTGGTTTTATCGTGTGAGTTGGCGTGACATGGTCATGATGAGTGCGATGTGGACGAAGGCTTCGTGGCGTTCGGGGAGGGTCTCGTAGTCGCGGACGAGGCGGCGGTGCCGCATCAGCCATCCGAAGGTGCGTTCCACGACCCAGCGGCGGTGCAGCAGTTGGAAGCCCTTGACGTCGTCGGAGCGTTTGACGACCTCGGCGAGGATGCTCCACACCTGTTTGGCGAGGGTGATGAACCGTCCCGCGTACCCGCCATCTACCCAGACGTGGCGGACCTTGGAGAAGCGGTTTCCGAGGAGCGCGAGGACCCGGATCGCTCCGTCGCGGTCCTGGATCGACGCGGCCGTGACCACGATCGCCAGGAGCAGCCCGTTCGTGTCGACGGCGATGTGGCGTTTGCGGCCTTTGGTCTTCTTGCCCGCGTCGTATCCGCTGGTGTCTTCGTGGACCTGGTTCGAGGCGCGCACGGTCTGCGCGTCGATCACCGCCGCCGTCGGCTCCGGGTTCCGGCCGAGCCGGACGCGAAGCCGGTCGCGCAGAGCGTCGTGGACACGCTGCCACACGCCCTGCCTGGCCCACGCGGAGAACCACCAGTACACCGTTCCCGACGGCGGGAACCCTGCCGGTAACGCCGCCCATGCGATGCCGTTGCGAGAGACGTAGAAGATCGCGTCCACGACCAGCCGGCGCGGCCACTTCGCGTTCCGTCCGCCCTTCCCGTGCTCGTTACCGGGCCGTGGCAGGAGCGGATCGATGACCTCCCACTGCGCATCCGTGACCGAGGAGGAGACATAGCCTTTCGCGATGCGTTCCAGGACGGGTCCGTGGGACGGGCACACACCGCAGGCGCAAATACAGGAAGATGGCATGAGGAAGGACTCCTGCAACGAGGTGGATCTTGGTCGATCACCTGGCTAACAGGAGTCCTTCCTCACACCACCGCAACCCGCCGCAAGTTCTCAAACGCGCTCTTAGAGATTCCGCAGGTAGGGCAGAGTCGGCGCGCCGCCGCCCCAGCACGTGCCTGAGCACCTTCTCCTCAGTCGCCGTGGCTCCGCCACGGCTCCTTCGTCGGCGGCACTCAGCCACGCACTGGAACGACGCCTCGCTCGAC
>NZ_JASGDQ010000135.1:0-10972 GCF_047607185.1 Nocardioides sp.
CAGGCACACCCATCGCGGCGTTGGCGCCGCTCGGAAGACGCCCGGTATGCCGTCGCGACGCCGCCTTGCGCTGCGCGCACCTGGATCCACGCATACCCCCCACGAACTTCCAGAGACGACCACTAGCAGCACGGCTCGCCCAACCTGCGGCTGGCCGGCGTACCGCCCTTCGACCAGAACTCGACGGCCCGGAAGGTGACTAATCCGTCCCGTGATCAGCGATCCTCTGCTGATCGAGGTGGCCGAGGATCGGCGCGGCGAGCTCCGGCCGGCAGACGATCACGTCGGGCAGGTAAGGGTCGGGGCGGTTGTAGACCAGCGGCGAGCCGTCGCCCCGTGAGGTGAACAGCCCGGCGGCGGCCGCCACCGCGACCGGCGCGGCGGAGTCCCACTCGTACTGCCCGCCAGCGTGCACATAGGCGTCGGCCACGTCGCGCACCACGCTCATCATCTTCACCCCCGCCGATCCCATCGGGACCAGCTCGGCGTCGAGCGCCTCCGCCAGCGCGGCCACGAAGGCCGGCGGCCGGGACCGGGAGACGGCGATCCGCACCCTGGTCGACGACGAGGGAGGTACGACGGGGGGGCGGCCGGTCGAGAAGGTCTCCCCCAGCGCCGGCTGGGCGACCGCGCCGGCCACCAGCGCACCGTGCTGCCACAGCGCGACGTGCACCGCCCAGTCGTCGCGGGGTGGCTCGGAGAACTCCCGCGTCCCGTCCAGCGGGTCGATGATCCAGACCCGCTCGGCGCTCAGCCGGCCGGTGTCGGTGTGGGTCTCGGCCGACTCCTCGGACAGCACCGCATCGGCGGGCCGGTGCTCGGCCAGCAGCTCGGCGAGCAGCGTCTGCGCCGCCGCGTCGCCGGCGTCCTTGAGCTCCTTGCCGCTCAACCCCGAGGTCCGTCGTACCTCCAGGAGGCGGGCGCCGGCCTGTTCGGCCAGCCAGGCGGCGAATGCGTGGTCATCGGTGGGCGCGGTCACGACGGGCAACCCTAGTCCCGGCCGTAGATGTCGCGGGTGTAGACCTTCTCGGCGACGTCGTCGAGCAGCTCGGTGCGGCGGTTGGCGATGATCACGTCGGCGCGGCGCTTGAACTCGTCCAGGTCGCGGATGACCTCGGAGTTGAAGAAGGTGTCCTCGGCCAGCGCCGGCTCGTAGACGACGACCTCGACGCCCTTGGCCTTGATCCGCTTCATCACGCCCTGGATCGAGGACTCCCGGAAGTTGTCGGAGCCGGACTTCATGATCAGGCGGTAGATGCCGACCACCCTCGGCGCGCTGCGCAGCACGTCGGTGGCGATGAAGTCCTTGCGGGTGGTGTTGGCCTCGACGATGGCGCTGATCAGGTTCTGCGGCACCTGACGGTAGTTGGCCTGAAGCTGCTTGGCGTCCTTGGGCAGGCAGTAGCCGCCGTACCCGAACGACGGGTTGTTGTAGTGCGAGCCGATGCGCGGGTCGAGGCCGACGCCCTCGATGATCTGGGCACTGTCGAGGCCGTGCACGGCGGCATAGGTGTCGAGCTCGTTGAAGTAGGCGACCCGCAGCGCGAGGTAGGTGTTGGCGAAGAGCTTGATCGCCTCGGCCTCGGTGGCACCGGTGAGCAGGACGGGTACGTCGTCCTCGAGCGCGCCCTCGGCCAGCAGGTCGGCGAACCGGCGGGCAGCGACCTCGGCGCCGTCCTCTCCGGCTACCCAGCCGACGACGATGCGCGAGGGGTGCAGGTTGTCGTGGAGCGCCTGGCCCTCGCGCAGGAACTCCGGGCTGAACAGGATGGTCGCGCCCGGGTGCTGCTCGACCATGCGCTGGGTGAAGCCGACCGGCACGGTGGACTTCACCACGATCACCGCCGCGGGGTTGAACGCCAGGATCTCGCCGATATTGGACTCGACCGAGGAGGTGTCGAAGAAGTTGGTAACCTCGTTGTAGTTGGTCGGCGTGGCGATCACGACCAGCTCGGCCGCGGTGAAGGCGGCGCCCTTGTCGAGGCTGGCGGCCAGGCCAAGGCCGCCCCGAGCGAGGTAGGCCTCCAACTCGGCGTCCTCGATCGGCGCCTGGCCGGCGTTGACGAGGTCGACCCGGCGGCCGTCGATGTCGACCGCGACGACCTCGTGATGCTGGGCGAGCAGGACGGCGTTGGAGAGGCCGACATAGCCCAGGCCGGAGACAGCGATCTTCATGGGCCTCATTCTGGACGACGAATCGGTGCCCATGGCTAGCACGTCTACGATGAGGGCTGCCCTCGATGAGAAAGCAGATCATGTCCCAGACCCATGCCGACTACCGGTTGAGCCAGCTGGACCAGCTGGAGGCCGAGTCGATCCACATCTTCCGCGAGGTGGCGGCGGAGTTCGAGCGGCCCGTGCTGATGTTCTCGGGCGGCAAGGACTCCATCGTGATGATGCGGCTGGCGGAGAAGGCGTTCTATCCGGCGAAGATCCCGTTCCCGGTGCTGCAGGTCGACACCGGCTACGACTTCCCCGAGGTGCTCTCGACCCGTGACAACTGGGTCAGCCGTCTCGGCGTGAAGCTGATCGTGGCCTCCGTCGAGGACGCCATCAAGAACGGCGTCGTCGTCGACGACGGCAGGACCAGCCGCAACCGGCTGCAGATCGGCACCCTGCTCAACGCCCTCGAGGAGGGCGGCTTCACTGCCGCCTTCGGCGGGGGGAGGCGCGACGAGGAGAAGGCGCGCGCCAAGGAGCGGGTCTACTCCCACCGCGACGAGTTCGGCCAGTGGGACCCGAAGAACCAGCGCCCGGAGCTGTGGTCGCTCTACAACGGCCGGCTGCACGAGGGCGAGCACATGCGGATCTTCCCGATCTCGAACTGGACCGAGCTCGACATCTGGGACTACATCGGCCGTGAGGGCATCGAGATCCCGAACATCTACTTCTCCCACCAGCGCCGGGTCTTCGAGCGCGACGGCATGTTGCTGAGCGAGAGCGACTTCAACCCGCTGCGCGAGGGCGAGACGGTCGAGGAGCGCACGGTCCGGTTCCGCACCGTGGGCGACCTGACCCTGACCGGCTGTGTGGAGTCAGCCGCCAGCACCATCGACGAGATCATCGCCGAGGTGGCGACCGCCCGGGTGACCGAGCGCGGCGCGACCCGTGGCGACGACCGGTTCTCCGAGGCCGCCATGGAGGACCGGAAGAAGGAGGGCTACTTCTGATGGCCGGTATGGATCTGCTCCGCTTCGCCACCGCAGGCTCCGTCGATGACGGCAAGTCCACACTCATCGGGCGGCTGCTGCTCGACTCCAAGGCGATCTTCGAGGACCAGCTCGAGGCCGTCGAGCGCACGTCGGAGGCCAAGGGCCACGACTACACCGACCTCTCCCTGCTCACCGACGGCCTGCGCTCGGAGCGCGAGCAGGGCATCACCATCGACGTCGCCTACCGCTACTTCGCGACGCCGAAGCGGAAGTTCATCATCGCCGACACCCCCGGCCACGTGCAGTACACCCGCAATATGGTCACCGGCGCCTCCACCGCCGACCTCGGCCTGGTGCTGGTCGACGCCCGCAACGGGCTGACCGAGCAGTCCCGCCGCCACGCGGTGCTGCTCTCCCTGCTGCGGGTCCCCCACCTGGTCCTGTGCATCAACAAGATGGACCTGGTGGACTTCTCCGAGGAGGTCTACGACCAGATCTCGGCGGACTTCACCCAGTTCGCGACCAAGCTCAACGTGCCGGACCTGGAGATCATCCCGATCTCGGCGCTGCAGGGCGACAACGTGGTCGAGCGCTCCACCACCATGCCGTGGTACTCCGGGCCCACCCTGATCCACCACCTGGAGAACGTCCACGTCGCCTCCGACCGCGACCTGGTCGACGTCCGGCTCCCCGTGCAGTACGTCATCCGGCCCAAGTCCGACGACCACCACGACTACCGGGGGTACGCCGGCCAGGTGGCCGGTGGCGTGCTCCGCCCTGGCGACGAGGTCGTCGTACTCCCCTCCGGGATGACCTCGACCATCGCCGGCATCGACCTCTTCGACCGCGAGGTCACCGAGGCGTTCCCGCCGATGTCGGTGACCATCCGGCTGGCCGACGACGTCGACGTCTCCCGCGGCGACATGATCGCCCGGGTCAACAACGCCCCCCACCCCAGCCAGGACATCGACGCGATGGTCTGCTGGATGACCACCACTCCGCTGCGGCCCCGGCAGAAGCTGGCCATCAAGCACACCACCCGGTCGGCGCGGGCGTTGGTCAAGGACATCCAGTACCGGCTCGACGTCAACACCCTCCACCGCGACCAGGCGCCCGGCGAGCTCGGCCTCAACGAGATCGGCCGTGTCCAGCTGCGCACCACGATGCCGCTGCTGGTGGATCCCTACTCCAAGAACCGCACCACCGGCTCCTTCATCCTCATCGACGAGGCCACCGGCGTGACCGTCGGCGCCGGCATGATCAACGGCTGATCAAGCCGCGATCGGGTCGAAGGTCGCCAGGCCGAGGATCTCGGCGACCTCCTTCATGCGCGTGTCGTGGGTGACGACCGTGGGCTCGACGCCGGTCTCCAGGGCCGACGCCAGATGGATAGCGTCCAAGGGCTTGACGTGCGACTCAATGCCCTCGGCGCGCTGGACGACCCGCTCGGTCAGGGGAACGCCGTTGACTTGGTTGAGGATGGCATCGCGCAGGCTGAGCGGCCGGCCATCGCGTCGCAGGAATCGGGTGAGCTCCAGCCGCAGGATCCGGGAAGAGATCAGCATGACCTCGTCGTCCCCTGCCGCCCCCTCGAACCAGGCGGCTGCCTCCCGCCTGCCGTCAAGGATGTGGGCGGCGACTGACGAGTCGAGATAGTGAGGGCTCACCACTCGCCTTTCATCTCCTCGATCAGCGCGTCGGTCTCCTCGACCGTCCTGAACGGCCGGTCAGGAAACCCCGTCCAATCGACCGGTCCATTCGGCTTCTTCGCCGGGATGATCTGCATCCCGGTGGGCGTCACCCAGCCGTTGGCCGCGAGGTCGTAGTCACCACTGATCGTGAGCTTCGCCTTGTCCTCCCTGAAAGCCGTGTCGAGCCTCGCGTCCACCGGCTCGACCCCGAGGTGTGCCCGCAGCGCGTCCTCGATCACCGACCCGATGGTGCGATGGCCGCGCGCCGCCTCGACCTTCACTGCCGCCAGCAGCTGGTCGTCGATGTTCACCGTCGTCCTCATGTCGTGGACGCTAGCATCATGATGCACATCAAATCATCACCTTGACTGCTCGCCTCGGACGGGCAGAACCTGCCAATCGTGAGCCGCACGTTTCGTGGCCGCCCGGGCCGTTGTAACAGAGGTTTCACGTGGCGTCCTACCGACTGTCCACATCGCGCGACTACGGTGCTGTGCGGTGGGGGCGCTTCGGCCTCCTGTCGTCCTCGTTGTCTTCTACCCGGGAGTATTTCAGTGTCCTCAGTACGTCGCGGCCTCGCCGCGCTCGCCGTCAGCTCCGTCGCTGCCGGCGGACTCCAGTTCGTCGCCCTCTCAGCGGCCGACGCCAACCCGGCAGGGACCGGGCTCGTCATCAACGAGGTATACGTCAACGGCGGGTCGAACGGTGCCGCCTATCTGAACAAGTTCGCCGAGCTCTACAACCCCACCGATGACGCGATTGCGCTGACCGGCGTGACTCTGCAGTATCGATCCCCCACCGGCACCGCCGAGGCAACCGGCCTCGGGGCGCTCACCGGCGAAGTGGCGGCGCACGGCTACTACCTGGTCAAGATGCAGAGCAACAACGCCTCTACGAACCCGGGCGAGGAGCTGCCGTCCCCCGACTTCGACGCAAGCGACAGCCTCAATCCGGGGGCTGGCGGCGGCACTCTCTTCTTGTCGACCTCGGCCGCGAAGGTTCTGCCCACAGACACCAGCGTCGTGGACAAGCTCGGTTGGGGCACCTCCAATTCTCCCGAGGGCACCGCGGCATCCGGCAATTCGCTCGTGCTGAGCTACAACCGCACCGACGGGGTGGACACCGACGACAACTCGGTCGACTTCACGACCGCAGCTCCCACTCCGATCGCCGGTGGCACCGGCGGCTCCGATAGCTCCGACGACGCGTGTGACGAGTTGTCGGCCACCCCGACGATCGCGGCTGTCCAGGGCACTGGCGAGACCTCGCCGTACGTCGACTGCACCGTCACGACCGAGGGCGTCGTGACCGCGGTCTATGCCACCGGCGGCTTCAACGGCTTCACCATCGAGACCCCCGGCGCCGACACCACCGAGGGCGCCTCGGACGGCCTGTTCGTCTACGGGTCGTCGTACGCCTCCACCGTGTCGATCGGCGAGAGCGTGTCGGTGACCGGCACGGTCTCGGAGTACTACACCTACACCGAGCTCACCCCGACCGCGGCGCCGACGGTGCTGACCGAGTCGCTCGGCGAGGTGGAGCCGCGCACGTTCGACTCCTGGAGCGACCTCGACACCGACGCTGAGAAGGAGGAGCACGAGAGCGAGCTGATCACTCCGCCGGGCGACTTCGTGGTCAGCGACAACTACGACGCCAACTACTACGCCTCGTTCCTGCTGGCCTCGGGCGAGGAGCCGCTCAAGCAGCCGACGGAGTACGCCGACGCCTCGGACACCACCGCGATCGCGGCGATCGCGGCCGACAATGCGGCCCGGGCGATCACCCTCGACGACGGCCAGAGCCTCAACTTCAACTCCACCGCCAACAAGGCCACCGCGCTGCCGTGGCTGACCACCGACAACCCCGTCCGCGTCGGGTCCGCGGTGACCTTCAACGAGGACATGGTGCTGGACTACCGCAACAGCCTGTGGAGCCTGCAGCCGACCACCCCGGTGACCGACGACGGCTCCGACGTGGTCACCTTCTCCGACACCCGCTCGGACAACCTGGCGCCGCAAGACGTCGGCGGCGACCTGAAGCTGGCGACCTTCAACGTCCTCAACTACTTCCCCACCACGGGTGCGGAGATCGTCGCGGACGGCGGCAGCTGCACGTTCTACAGCGACCGGGACGGCAAGAACATCACGGTCAACAGTTGCACCACCGCCGACGGCGGCGACGGCCCGCGTGGCGCCGCCGACGCCGACAACCTGGCGCGCCAGCAGGTCAAGATCGTCCAGGCGATCAACGGCCTCGACGCCTCCGTGGTCTCGCTGGAGGAGCTGGAGAACTCGGTGATGTTCGGCAAGGACCGCGACTACGCCATCGGCGTGCTGGTCGACGCCCTCAACGCCGCGGCGGGCGCGGGCACCTGGGCCTACGCGCCCTCGCCGACCACGCTGCCCGACACCGAGGAGCAGGACGTCATCCGGACCGGCTTCATCTACAAGCCGGCCGACGTCGAGCTGGTCGGCACGTCGTACGTGCTCAGCGACGAGTCGGCCTCGGGTGAGGCATTCGAGAGCGCCCGTGAGCCGTTGGCCCAGGCGTTCAAGCCGGCCGGCGGCTCCGACGAGGACGCCTTCCTGGTGATCGTCAACCACTTCAAGTCGAAGGGCTCCGGCACCGACGACGGCACCGGCCAGGGCTACGCCAACCCCGACCGGGTCGCCCAGGCGACCTCGCTGGCCGCCTTCGCCGACGAGGTCGAGACCGAGGTCGGCACCGACAAGGTGTTCCTGACCGGCGACTTCAACGCCTACTCCATGGAGGACCCGGTCCAGGTCCTCGAGGACGCCGGCTACACCGAGCTCAACGGGGCGTTCAACGACGGCGAGGCGACGTACTCCTACGACGGCCTGGACGGCTCGCTCGACCACGTCTTCGCCAACGCCGCCGCCAAGGCGTGGGTCACCGGCGTCGACGTCTGGCAGATCAACGCCCAGGAGCAGGTCGGCTTCGAGTACAGCCGCTACAACTACAACGCGACCATCCTCTACGAGAACGACGTGTTCCGCGCTTCCGACCACAACCCGGAGATCGTCGGGCTCGACCTGCCCGAGGTGACGCCCGCGAGCGGCAATGCTGGTGACAACTCAGGCGGAAACTCAGGCACCAACCCGCAGACCGTCGAGAAGGCCGCGGCGACGTTCCTTCACCCGAAGGTCTCCCCGAAGCCGGTCCGGAAGAAGGGCGCCCACAAGCTGTCGGTGGTCGTCGCCTCGGCCTCGGGCGTCCTGCCCACCGGCACAGTGACCGTGTCGGGCCGGGCGCTCCGCAAGGCCGTGACGGCCACGATCCGCGCTGACGGCAGCGTCGTCATCAAGGGACTGAGGTTCAAGAAGAAGGGCAAGATCAAGCTGACCCTCAGCTATTCCGGGGATGCTGCCGTCGCTGCGACGACGATGATCCTCAAGGTCAAGGTGAGGGGTCCGAAGAAGTAGCACTAGCGGGCTCCTCGGGTGTGATCGGGCGGAGTGCCTCCGGGCGCTCCGCCCGATCTCTTGTTCGTCAGGAGGCCTCGGGCCGCGGCTTCAGGCCGATCGCGAGCGAGTAGACCCGGTCATCGAGTCGAACGATATCGGCCTTCAACTCTGCCTTGACATCCGCGATATCGGCCTTCAACTCTGCCTTGACATCCGCGATATCGGCCTTCAACTCTGCCTTGACATCCGCGATATCGGCCTTCAACTCTGCCTTGACGCCCGCGATATCGGCCTTCAGCCCTGTCTGGACGCCCGCGATATCGGCCTTCAACTCCGTCTTGACATCCGCCATCTCACCCTTCAACTCCGTCTTGACGCCCGCCATCTCAGCCTTCAGCCCCGTCAGGTCGCCTCGCAGCTCGGTCCTCACCTTGTCCATCTCGCTGCGCAGGTAGGCGACGATCGTGATCACCGTGGCTGCCAGGCCAACCAATGTCACCGCCGTCTGCATCGTGATCACGCTCCCAGTCTTCGTCAGGCCATTTCGATCTGCAACAAAAAGCTAGGAGGTGGCATCGACATCGCGACGATGTCGGTCGCAAGCCTGTGGACAACCGGCTCCGCAACCCTGCCGGTGGATGAAAGTCGTCACATCACGAGGCAGGAGTGACTCGTGTGCCTACTGTCGGCGCCAGGCGGCGACGCAGATGGCGAGGCCGACGACCCACAGCGCCACGACGATCAGGTCGTCACGATGAAGGCCGTGGGAGCCGACGACGTCGAAGAGCACCGGCCCGGACAACCGAGAGCGGCCGGCCACGGCCAACCCCGCCAGCAGCGTGATGACGACCAGCATCGCCACGCTGGACCGACGGCGAGGGCACATGGGTCGCGATGCTACCGGCGGCGGCTCTCGCCCCGCATCGGCTCAGGTCCGTCGGTTGATCCTAGATGATTGATGCACGGGTCTCGCACGCTCTGCGACGCTCGCAGCACGATCCCCGTGCATCAATCATCTAGTGGGCCTGCTGTCAACGCCGGTGCGGACGATCTTGATGCGCCCGGGCCCTCGGCAGTAGATGGTGTAGTCGGGGTGATCGGCCAGCGTGTGGTGTCGTGGGCAGAGCAAGGCGCCGTTGGCCAGATCGGTAGGCCCGCCGTCCTGCCAGGCCTTGAGGTGAGCCGCCTCGCACCAGGAGGTGGGGGCGTCGCAGTCCACGACCGCGCAGGTCCCCGCTTGCCGGATCGCCATCGCGCGACGTTGGGGGCGGCGGAAGAACCGCTCCCGTCGGCCGAGGTCGAGGACCTCGGAGTCGGTGCCGAGCACGGCCGGGATCACGCCGGTCCGGGCGGCGAGACGGCGAGCCGCTCCGGGACTGATCCGGTGCCCGGTGTCCAGGCTGGCGGCGCGCAGCCCGCCGAGCAGGGTTTCGAGCTCCATGGTGACCACCACGGTGGGGATCATGCCGCCGGTTCGAGGCAGCCGCCCTGTCGGGATCCGGTCGATCAGTTGGGTCAGCGCCAGGCCGCGCAGCACGTCACCGGGCACCCGCTCCCCCGTCACCGGATCCACGAACGGGATCGGATCGGGGCGAGTCGAGCACGAGGCCGGGTTGAGGAAGGTCTCGACCATCCGCTGCAGCTTGACTCCTTGCAGCAGCGGGATCCGGAAGGAACCTTCGCTCACCTCCCGACCCTCGTCGTGCCGCAGCGTGAGAAATGCCTCCCGGACAGCATCCTCCTCGGCGCGGGCCAACTGGACCGCGAGCCGTTCGTCGGCACCGTCGGGGTCGACGACCTCCTCCAGCCGGGCCGCGAGCCGGCTCAGAACCTGGGTGTCGTAGCGATAGGCCTCGGCTGTCAGGTGCTTCTCCGCCAACTCCGAGACCCACGAGTCCGCTTCGTCTGGCAGGCCGTCGACCACCTTGACGATCACCTCGGCAGAGGCAGGCGGGAACTCACCTCGGGCCAGCCCCTCGCGCACGGCCTCGTGGGTGCCCAGGGCCCGGGCGAGCTTGACCTGCCGGGCAGCCTCGCCCGGCGCGATCCGCACCTGGTCGCGCAGCCACGCCTTCAGGCTGGTGGCCGCGTCGAGGGAAGGGAGATCGACCTCCTCAGCGTGGGAGAGAATCGCCGAGCGGAGCGCCGCCAGTCTGGCCTGGGCGGCGTACAACTCGCGCAGCACCTCTCCCGTCTCCTCGACACCGAGTGCCCAGACCCGGCCGAAATCCAGCCCGTCGAGCACCTCGTTGAGCCGACCCGTGAACCGATGCACCTCATGCACCCGGGTCGACACCGGGGTGCGAGGCGGACGGTCACGGAACGAGGGCATACTCAATTGTGCTTCGCCAATGTGTTCGAATACAAGCGTTTTGCGCGGTGATTTCGATTTCTTTAGCACCTCGCACCACTCCAGCCACACCAGACGACGGCGCCGAGCGGGACTCGCGACTCGACGCCGTGGCCACCGCAGGGTCGACCGGAGTGAAGGTCACCGTGACGGTGTACTTGCCCTCGAACTTCTGGTACTTCTTGGCGCCCATCTTCGGTCAGGCCCCCGGGTCCACTTGACCGAGGTGCCGGTGGCGAGGTTGGGGAAGACCTCGGTGAAGCCCTTGCCGTCGTTGGGCGTGATCTTGACGATCAGCGAGCGGAAAAGCGAGAGGCGCTCGGCCATCCCCGGATCGGGACGGCCGAGCGCCTC
>NZ_JASGDQ010000136.1:0-60499 GCF_047607185.1 Nocardioides sp.
CCCAGCACGTGCCTGAGCACCTTCTCCTCAGTCGCCGTGGCTCCGCCACGGCTCCCTCGTCGGCGGCACTCAGCCACGCCCTGGAACGACGCCTCACTCGACAGCCCCTACCTGCGGAATCTCTTAGCGCGGTGGATCCGTGCCGGATAGTGACCCGGATCCACCGCACTAACCGGAAAATGACGGTCAGGTGGCCTCGGATGTCTTGCGGACCACGTGCCCGCGAGCGATCGCGCCTCGCGGCCTTGTCGCGGCACCGGAACCGTGCCAGGATAACGTTCAATAAACTAACTGTTGGTGGGCACACGGCTCACTCGCGCGGACGCGAGGTAACCATGACGGCTGCGGTCATCGTCGACATCATCCGGACGGCGTCGGGCAGGGGGAAGCCCGGTGGGGCGCTCTCGGCCGTGCATCCGGCCGACCTGCTGGCCCAGACGCTGCGGGCGCTCGTCGAGCGTCAGGATCTCGACCCGGAGCTGGTCGACGACGTGATCGCGGGCTGTGTCGGCCAGGTCGGCGACCAGGCGCAGAACATCGCGCGCACCGCGCTGCTGGTGGCCGGCTTCCCCGAGAGCGTGCCCGGGACGAGCGTCGACCGCCAGTGCGGCTCGAGCCAGCAGGCCGTCCACTTCGCGGCCCAGGGCGTCATGGCCGGTGCGTACGACATCGTCATCGCCGGTGGGGTCGAGTCGATGAGCCGGGTGCCGATCGGTACGTCGCGATCGCTCGGCGATCCCAACGCGCCGCTGCGCGCCCGCTACCCCGAGGGGCTGGCCAACCAGGGGATCGGGGCGGAGCTGATCGCGGCGCGCTGGAAGCTCGACAGGAACGCCCTCGACTCCTACGCCGAGCAGTCTCACCGTCGTGCGGCGCAGACGGCGGCCGCCGGCGGATTCGACAACGAGATCGTCCCGATCGACCTGCCCGGTGGTGGCCAGCACCTGCGTGACGAGACCGTCCGGCCGGGCACCACGCTGGAGGGGCTGGCGGCGCTGAAGCCCGCCTACTTCGACGAGGGCTACGGCCGCCGCTTCCCGGAGATCGAGTGGCACATCACCGCCGGCAACTCCTCGCCGCTGACCGACGGCGCCTCGGCCGCCCTCATCATGAGCGAGCAGAAGGCCGCAGAGCTGGGGCTGACCCCGCGGGCGCGCTTCCACAGCTTCGCCGTCGGTGGGAGCGACCCGCTGCTCATGCTCACCGCGCCGATCCCGGTGACCCACCAGATCCTGCGGCGCTCCGGTCTCTCGATCGAGGAGATCGACGCCTACGAGGTCAACGAGGCGTTCGCGTCGGTCCCGCTCGCGTGGGCCGCCGAGTTCAACGCCGACCCGGACAAGCTCAACCCGCGGGGCGGGGCGATCGCGCTCGGTCATCCGCTCGGCGGCTCGGGCGTGCGCCTGATGGCGACCCTGCTCAACCATCTGGAGGCGACCGGTGGCCGCCTCGGGCTGCAGACGATGTGCGAGGGCGGCGGCCTGGCCAACGCCACCGTGATCGAGCGGCTGTGAACCGCGGCTGAGGACAGCATGGATATCGATCTGGGCATGCTGATCGTCCGTCTGGCGCTCGGTCCGATGCTCGTCGTCCACGGCGCGAACAAGGCCTTCGGACCCGGCGGCATCGCGGGCACGACGGGGTGGTTCGAGGCGATCGGACTGCGCCCCGGCTGGCTGCACGCCCGGGTCGCGGCCGCGACGGAGATCGCCGCGGGCCTGCTGCTGTCGCTCGGGCTCCTCACCGGCCTGGCCTGTGCCGCCTTCGTGGGCCTGATGCTCGTCGCCGCCGTCACCGACCACCGCGGCAAGGGCTACTTCGTCTTCAAGGGCGGCTGGGAGTACGTCGTCCTGGTGGCCATGGTCGCCGTCGGGATCGCGTCGGTCGGGCCGGGCGAGTGGTCGCTCGACGGCCTGCTCGACCTGGACGTCTCGGGCGCCTGGTGGGCGCTCGGCGCGGCAGCGCTGGGGGTCGCCGGCGCCGCAGTGCTGCTCGCCACCAGCTATCGCCCGGCTCCGCGGAACCGCCCGGGAGACGCCCAGGACGAGTCCGTGGCGTCGTGAGCATCGCAAGGTCCGTCGAGTTGGCCCCGCGCGGTCCCGTGCGGTGTCGTCAGGAAGGTGAATCATGACCGAGGCAGTCATCGTCAGTGCGGTGCGCACGCCCATCGGCACGGCGTTCAAGGGGGCGCTGAGGGACACTCCCGCCGAGCACCTCGCCACGGCGGTGCTGAGTGCCGCACTGGAGCGGAGCGGGCTCGCTGCCCAGGACGTCGACGACGTGATTTTGGCCGAGGAGCTCGCCGGCGGCGGTGACATCGCCCGATACGCCGCCGTGGCAGCGGGGCTGACCCACGTTCCCGGCCAGGCGGTCAACCGTCACTGCGCGGCGAGCCTGGCGGCGGTCGGCAATGCGGCTGCCTCGATCCGGGCCGGCATGGACCGTGCGGTGATCGCCGGCGGCACCCACGCGGCCTCGATGAACCCCCGGCTGTCGTGGCGGGTGCCGGGCTCGGCGGAGCCCCGGCTCGGCTTCGGGCCGACCTTCCCCTACTACGACGGCGCGACCGACGACGTCACGCTCAGCGTCGGCTGGAACACCGCTCTGGAGGCCGGGATCACCCGGGAGGAGCTCGACGCGTGGGCGAAGCGGTCGCACGATCGCGCCGTCGCTGCCATCGACGCCGGGGTGTTCGACGACGAGATCGTGCCGGTCACCACCCTGGTCGAGGGCGAGCAGATCGTCTTCGGGGTCGACGAGCATCCACGTCGAGGCTCGACCCTGGAGAAGCTCGCCACCCTGAAGCCGCTGCATCCCGAGATCGAGGGATTCAGCATCACCGCCGGTAACGCCAGCGGCATCAACGACGCGGCCTCCGCCCTCGCCCTGGTCGGCGACGACCTGGCCGCCGAGCGGGGCCTGAGGCCGCTGGCCACGGTCCGGGCGTGGGCGGCCGTCGGGGTCGAGCCGCACCGGACGGGGATGGGCGCGGTGGAGGTGATCCCGGTGGTCTTGAAGCGAGCAGGGCTCGACATCGCCGACGTGGACCTGTGGGAGATCAACGAGGCCTTCGCATCGGTGCCGATCGCCGCGTGCAGGCTGCTGGGCATCGACGACGGGCTGGTCAACGTCTACGGCAGTGGCTGCAGTCTCGGCCATCCGGTGGCGGCCTCGGGCGCGCGCATGCTCACCACGCTCGCCCACGAGCTGCGCCGTCGCGGGGGTGGGGTCGCCGTCGCGGCGATGTGCGCGGCGGGCGGCCAGGGCGGGGCGGTGGTGATCGAGGCATGACCGGGCTGACGACGAGGACGGAGCGCACCTGATGAGAGCAGCTCGATGCGAGGAGTACGGCGGACCGGAGCAGGTCGTCGTACGAGAGGTGCCGGCTCCCGAGGTGACCCCCGGGCACGTTCTCGTCGACGTGGCCGCGGCCGCGGTCAACTTCCCCGACCTGCTCTTCATCGCAGACCGCTACCAGGTCTCGGTGGGTCTCCCGTTCACGCCCGGAAGCGAGTTCTCCGGAACCGTCGCCGCCGTCGGCGAGGGCGTGGTCGGCTTCGCCCCCGGCGACCGGGTCCACGGGTCGGTCGTCACCGGGGCGATGGCCGAGCAGGTGCTGGCGCCGGCCCGCTCGATCGCGCCGGTCCCTGCCGGCCTGAGCATGGTGGAGGCAGCAGCCTTCCGAGTCACCTACCTGACGGCCTACCACGCGCTGGTGACCGCCGGTGCGGTCGAGCCGGGACAGTGGGTCGTGGTGCTCGGCGCGGCCGGGGGGGTCGGCACGGCGTGCGTCGACGTGGCCACCCGGCTCGGTGCGCGGGTCATCGCCGCCGCGTCGTCCCCCGAGCGGTTGCAGGTGGCGACGAAGCTCGGGGCCGAGGCCGGCATCGACTACGTCGCGGAGGATCTCAAGACCCGCATCAAGGAGATCACCGGGGGAGCGGGCGCGGACCTGGTCGTCGATCCGGTCGGCGATCGATGGGCGGAGCCCGCACTGCGGGCCATCCGATGGGGTGGCCGGTTCGTCACCATCGGGTTCGCCGGCGGGGAGATTCCCCGGATTCCGCTCAATCTCGTCCTCCTCAAGAACGTGACCGTGCGGGGACTCGAGCTGCGGACCTGGGTCGAGCGACTCCCGGAGGAGAACGCCCGGGCCAGGGAGGGCCTGGCTCAGCTGGTGGCGGACGGGATGCGGCCGCTGGTCTCGGAGGTGCACGAGCTCGACGACGTGGCGACTGCGCTGCGGCGGGTGGCCGAACGGATACCGACGGCGAAGGTCGTCATCAGCATCGGAGCAGAGGAGAAGCAGTGAGCGACCCCGTTCTGGTCGAGCGCCGAGACGGCGTCCAGATCATCACCATCAACCGGCCGGAGGCGAAGAACGCCGTCGACGGCGCGACGGCGCGCGGGGTCGCGGCGGCCGTGGACGAGCTCGACGCGGACGACGGGCTGCGCGTCGGTGTGCTGACCGGCGCGGGCGGCACCTTCTGTGCCGGGATGGACCTGAAGGGCTACCTGCAAGGCGACCGGCCGGTGATCGAGGGCCGCGGCTTCGCCGGGATCACCATCACCCCTCCGCGCAAGCCGCTGATCGCCGCGGTGGAGGGCTGGGCGCTGGCCGGAGGCTTCGAGCTGATGCTCGCCTGCGATCTCGTGGTCGCCGCGGAGACGAGCAGGTTCGGTGTGCCGGAGGTGAAGCGCTCCCTCGTCGCCGGAGGCGGTGCCGCCCTGCTGCTGCCTCGGCGGATCCCGTTCGCGACAGCGATGGAACTGCTGCTCACCGGCGATCCGATCAGTGCCCAGCGGGCCCACGAGCTCGGTCTGGTCAACCGGCTCACCGGCACCGGCGAGGCACTCGTCGGCGCGTTGGATCTTGCCGCGACCATCGCCGCCAACGGCCCGCTCGCGGTCGCCGCGACCAAGAGCATCGCGCGCTCGGCGGCTGACTGGACCGTCGAGGAGGGGTGGGCGCGGCAGGCCGAGATCTACGGGCCGGTCTTCGCCTCCGAGGACGCCCGCGAGGGCGCCACGGCGTTCGCCGAGAAGCGACCCCCGGTCTGGCAGGGCCGGTGATCCCCGATACAAGACAAATAGTAAACTGATCTAGCCAGTTCGAGCAGAGGCTGATACCGTCACGCTACGGTCGATGTGTCCTCGGACACACGACGTGAAGAGGAAGACCAGGGAGTCCAGAAGTGAAGCTTGCAGTTGGTCAGACGCTCGCCAGCGCGGTCGACGCGACCACGGTCATCGTGACCCGTGCCCCCGACGACGAGGTCAGCGTGACCTGCGGCGGCGTCGAGATGGCGGCGCCCGGTGCGACGGTCGCGGACGCGACGGCCGACCCGGACCAGCAGTCCGGGACGCTGCTGGGCAAGCGCTATGTGGACGATGCGGCCACGATCGAGCTCCTGGTCACCAAGCCGGGGCAGGGGACGCTGGCACTGGGGGGCCAGCCCTTGGTGGTCCAGGGCGCGAAGCCGCTGCCGGCCTCGGACTGAGGGTCGAGTCGGATGCGCCTCACCCTGCTGCTGGACATGGCGGCCGACGGCTTCGGCGACCGCGTCGTGATCGGGCCGCGGGCCGGGGGCCTGACCGCGAGGGAGTTGGCCGCCAGGTCGCATTCCGGTGCCGCGCTGGTCCGGGAGCAGGGGGCGGACGCCATCGTCTACCTCGGCGTCAACGGCCCGGCGTTCCCGGCCGCGCTGTTCGCGGCGGCACGTGCCGGCGTACCGCTGGTGCCCCTGAACTATCGACTCGGCGGACGGCAGCTGAGCGAGCTGCTGGCCAAGCACCCCGGCGCGCTGGGCGTCGCCGACCCGGATCTGGTCCCCACCCTCGAGCGGGCGGGCCTCCGGGCGATGAGCAGCGCCGAGTGGCTGGAGCAGGTCGCGGTCGACCGCGGTGAGGCGGCGGAGGGCTCCGCCGACGAGACCGCGGTCGTGATCTACACCAGCGGGACGACCTCGGCCCCCAAGGGGGTCCTGCTACGTCACGGCAACCTGGTCTCCTATGTGCTCGGGTCGGTTGAGTTCGCGGGTGCGGGCGAGGACGAGGCGGCCTTGGTCAGCGTCCCGCCGTACCACATCGCGGCGGTCGCGAACGTGATCACGAACCTCTACGCCGGGCGCCGCTCGCTCGTGCTGGAGTCCTTCTCCCCCGAGGAGTGGCTGCGTACGGTGCGCGAGGAGGGCGTCACCGGGGCGATGGTCGTTCCGACGATGCTGTCGCGCATCGTCGAGAGCGACGTGGACAAGTCGGTCCCCTCGCTCCGCTCGCTGTCCTACGGAGGCGCGCCGATGCCCTCCGCCCTGATCGAGCGTGCGCTCGTCGAGTGGCCGCAGGTCGGCTTCGTCAACGCCTACGGGCTCACCGAGACCAGCTCGACCGTTGCGCTGCTCGGGCCCGAGGACCATCGGGCCGCGCTGGCCTCCGACGACCCGCGCGTGCGCGCCAGGCTCTCCTCGGTGGGACGCCCGCTGCCCGGCATCGAGCTGGAGATCCGGGGGGCGGACGGCTCGCCGCTGCCGCCCGGAGTGCCGGGGCGCATCTGCGTGCGGGGCCCGCAGGTCTCGGCCGAGTACGCCGGCGTCGGCAGTGTCGTCGACGAGAGCGGCTTCTTCGACACCCGGGACGAGGGCTATCTCGACGAGGACGGCTACCTGTTCATCGGCGGGCGGACCGACGACACCATCATCCGGGGCGCGGAGAACATCGCGCCCGCCGAGATCGAGGACGTGCTGCTGCGTCACCCCGACGTGGTCGATGCCGTGGTCTTCGGGGTCCCGGACGAGGAGTGGGGCCAGCGGATCGAGGCCGCCGTGGTGCTGCGCGAGGGCGCGCGGCCCGACGAGGACCTGCTTCGAGGCTTCGCGCGCGAGACGCTGCGGTCCAGCAAGACTCCCGACCGGTTCTGGTTCCTCACCGAGCTGCCTCGCACCGAGACCGGCAAGCTGCTGCGGCGGCGGGTGCCGGACGCGCTGGCCACCTCTCAGGGCGTCTCCGCCTGATCCTCTACTCCGCCGCCGCTGGGCGGTAGCCGCCTCGGGAGACGACTGCGCGGACGAGGTCGGCCGACGGCTCTGCCAGGGCCCGGGCCAGCGGCGTGTGCAGCAGGCAGAGCTCGGCGGGTGCGCCGGGCCGGACGGTCCGCGGCCGGCCCCCGGGACTCTCGGGGTCGCTCAGGTAGCCGGCCAGCGCTGCCGCCGCGGTCACCGACTCCGCCGGGCCGATCAGCCGGCCGCCGGCAGTGGTCCGTCTGGTCGCGGACCTGATCACGCGCCACGGGTCGAGCTCGCCGAAGGGCGCGTCGCTCGACGCGGTGACCCGGACGCCGGCAGCCGCCAGGCTGGCATAGGGGTACAGCAGCTGCCGGTCTCGCGGATCGACCTCGTCGAGATAGGTATCGCCCCTGGTTCTCAGGAAGTCCGGCTGGGTGACGACGGACAGGCCCAGCCGGGCGATCCGGGGCGCGATGCCCTCCGGGACCACGGCGGCATGTTCGAGGCGGTCGCCGGGGAGCGCGCCGACCTCGTCGAGCACGGCGAGCGTGAGCAGCAGTGACTGCCTGGTGACGCAGTGGACGGCGACCGGCCGACCCGCCCCGTGCGCCTCGGCGACGGCGTCTCGCAGCTCGTCGTAGCCGGGCAGGTCGTGATCGCGCAGTAGCAGCTTGCGCGGTCCGAGGAGGAGGTCTTCGGTGCGGTTCGTGCCGAGTAGCATGACCCGGACCGGCAGCTCGTCGGCGCCGACCGCTCGGGCGATCAGCTCGGCCGAGGCCGGGGTCAGATCCGGGGTGGCATCGGTGACGCCGGTGATCCCGAGCCGAGTCAGCCGGCGCCCCAGCGCCGCCAGGTCGGGAGGCCGGTCGGCCCAGGCCGGCCCGAGCCGGGCGTCGTAGCGCCACAGCCGGCCGGTGGGTGCGCCTCGCTCGTCGCGCTCGACGTCGGGGGAGTGATCGAGCAGCCGCGCCACGTGGGCGAGCGCGAGGGAGTTGAGCATCCAGAGCGCCCCGCTACGGTGCTGGATCCGCACCGGCCGGTCGCGGACCAGTCCGTCGAGCAGATGGCGGTCCAGCGGTCCCGCGACCGACTCGTGATAGCCCACCCCGCGCAGCGTCCGGTCTCCGCGGGTCGCCGCTCCCCGGAGAGCCCGGCCCAGGCCGGCGAGGTCCACGACCGCCGCCGGGCCGCAGTCGATCGAGCTGTGGGCAGCCGCGGCGGCGAGGAGGTGGACATGGTGGTCGTGCAGTCCCGGGATCAGGGCGCCGCCGCGTCCGTGCACGACCTGCTCCCGGCCAGAGCGCGGCAGTCCCGGTGCGACCGCACTGACGACGCCGTCGTCGATCTCGACGTCGGTACGGCGCCCGTCGACCTCGACGTCGGCGAGGAGCAGCGTCGGTCTCATCGGAGCAGCTCCGCGGTGTCGGCGCCCACGGCGGGTGCCCGATCCGTGACCGGCCGGCCAACCGGCTCGGCCACGGGGAACTCGCCGTCCTCGGTCTCGACCCACCAGGTTGTGCCGCTCCTGACGACCCGATGCGGCGGTGGCCGTCCCCCGGCCGCCGCGAGGGCGACATCGTGCATGGAGACGTCGATCAGCCGGGCCCGTCGGTCGAGGAGGGCGGCGGCCGCGGCCGCGGCCGCCGCGACGCCGGTCAGTGGGTCGGCGAGCGCGTCGCCACACGGCAGCGGCCCGTCGTCTTCGGGTACGACGAGTCCCGCGCCGGCGGCGACGTCGTCGCCGAATCCGATCCAGTCCGATGCCCGGCCGTAGCCGGTGATCGAGAGCCAGGAGGTGCCGTGCTCGATCACCTCCTCGGCCTCGATCCCGGCCTGCCGCAGAGCGCGGGTGCGGGACGACTCCAGCACCAGATCGGCGGAGTCGATCAACCTCCGCAGGGCCGCGAGGTCGGCTGCCGAGGTGAGATCGAGCGCCACCGCGCGGTGGCCGGCGTGGAGCAGATCGAAGAACGCCGGCGGGCCGAAGCGCGCACCGTCCGGTCGCTGGGCCGACTCGACCTTGACCACCTCGGCTCCGGTCAGGCCGAGCAGGTGCGCACACAGCGGTCCGGCCCACAAGGAGGTGAGATCGACGACGCGTGGCCGGTCCGGCCGGCGTCGGCGAGGACCCCCTGGGGTGACCAGCACCGGCGCCCTGGTCGAGACCGGGGAGCCGTCGGGGATCGGGGCACAGGCCAGGCCCAGCAGCCGGGCGCGTGCCGCGGCGACAGCGCTCGTGCGCCGGGCCGCCCAGGCGGCCACTGCCTCCCAGCTGCCGGCGGCCGGCTCGGTCTCGATCAGGGCCGGCACGAGCTGTCGGTCGCTGTCTCTGGGCAGCGAGAGGCCCAGCCAGCCGTCCATCGTGCCGATGGCGCGAAACGCCCCGCCGCACGAGTAGGGCGCATTCCGTGCCAGCCGCGCGATCGCGGCACGCTCGCCCAGCAGCGCGACCCCGGGCAGAGCCGGGCGCTCGCCGGTGCGCTGCCGGGTCAGGTCCGCGAACTCGTCGAGCTGGCGTCGTACCTGCCCGGCAGGGTCGCCCGGGGCGGCCAGCGGCGGGCCGTCCCGGCGGCCGGTCAGGGCCATCGCCCCCGACGCGGCCCAGTCCCGCAGTGCCGCCGGGTCAGCGGATCGCATCGACCAGACCCCACTCCAGTGCCCGGGCGGCGTCGATCGGCCGATTCGTCAGCGCCAGGAACGCGGTGCGCCATCGGCCGATCCGGCGGGACAGGCTGACGGTGCCGCCGGCGCCAGGGACCAGGCCCATCGACAGCTCCGGCAACTGGAAGTAGGCATCCGCGGCGGCCTCCACCCGACGGGCGAAGCTCGGCACCTCGACGCCGGCGCCGATGCAGGCCCCGTGGACCACGAACCGGACGCGCTCGGCGAGCAGGTGGACGGCGTACCCCGCGCTGAGCTGGAGTCGGAGCAGGTGGCTCCACGAGCTGTCGGCCGTGGTGCCGAACTCGTCGAGGTCGCCGCCGCTGCAGAACGACCGGCCCCGGCCGCGTACGACGGTCTCGCGGATGGACGGGTCGAGCCGGGCGAGCTCGAGGCCGGCGATCAGGCCGTCGCGCACCGCACGGCCGAACGCGTTGTGACGCTCGGGCCGGTTCAGCGTCACGGTGAGTACGTCGTCGGTGCGCTCCAGCAGGACCGGCTCCACCGGCTCCGGGACGGCCCGGCGCGGGGCCTGCGCGCGCCAGGCCGCGAACTCGGCGCCGGCCAGCAGCGTCGAGTAGGCCAGGGACTCCACGACGAGACCGTCGGCAACGCCGGACCGGTCGGTCAGCGGCAGGATCCCGGCCAGGATCGTGGCCGCGCGCGGTGCCTGGGAGACGACGGCGCCGATCCGGGTGAGGTCGTCGTCGCCGGCGGCGATCGTCAACCGCCCGGGCCCGCCGGGGGCGAGGGTGCAGGTGAGCTGCTCGAGGAGCGGCGCGGACTCGGCGGGCAGCGGTGCCGTCGACCTGCCGACCAGCACCGTCGAGCGGCGCTGGCGCAGAGCCTCGGCGACAGCGCCGGCCTGGTCCCAGTCGGCTTCGTCGAGGTCGACCACCACCAGTGCGGGCCGGGGATCGCCGGACTCGCAGCGCAGCGCGGCGGCACCGTCGAGCAGGTCGGTAGGGGTGACCACGTCCACGAGGCTCAGCATGCCCCAGGCGGGCCTCATTCCAGGAGCGCGACGATGCGCTCGTGATGCTCGCTCGGTGCTCCGAACAGCACCTCGTCCACCTTGGCGCGCCTCAGATAGAGGTGGAGGTCGTGCTCCCAGGTGAAGCCGATGCCGCCGTGGGTCTGCAGGGCCTCGCCGGCCAGGCGGCTGATGCCGCCGGTGAAGGCCTTCGCCACACTCGTGGCCAACGGTGCGGTCCTCACCCCGGCGTCGAGGCTCATCGCCGCGTGGTAGACGGCTGCCCGGGCGCCCTTGAGGGTGGTGAGCATGTCGGAGACCTTGTGCTTGACCGACTGGAAGGTGCCGAGCGGGCGGTCGAACTGCTCGCGGACCTTGACGTAGTCGACCGACATCTCGAGCAGACGTTCGCCGACACCGAGGGCGTCGGCCGCGGTGAGCACCGTCGCCGCGTCGACCAGTCGGTCGATCTCGGCGGCGTCGGCGCTCACCAGGTGACCGGCCGGCAGCCGGAGGTCGTCCAGCTCCACGTCGTACCAGCCGCGGGTCTGGTCCAGGGTACGACGACGGGTGCGGGTCGTCCGGTGCGCCTCGACGACGGCGAGAGCGCGGCCCCCGCCGGCCCTCGACGCGGTGACCAGGAGCCAGTCCGCGCCGGCCGCGGCCTGGACGGCCCGCAGCCGTCCGCTCAGCACCAGGTCGGCACCCGCCTCGGTCAGGGTCGCTGCGCCGTGATGGGCCAGAGTGGCCTTCAGGCTGCCGTCGAGGAGTCCGTCGATCGGCAGGCTCACGCCTGCGGACCTCGCCAGCGTGGCCGCCGTCAGTGCCGTCTCGACGAACGGCCCGGGCGCGGCGGCCCGGCCGAGCTCCTCCGCGACCAGGGCCAGCTCGGTGATCCCCTGCCCGGCGCCGTCGTACTCCTCCGGAACGGCCAGGCCAGGCCAGCCGATCTCGCTGGCCAGCCGCCAGAGCTTCTCGTCGAGATCGCCTTCGGCAGCGGCGATCTCGCGGACCAGCTCGGCCGGGCAGCTCGACGCCAGCATGCTGCGCGAGACGTCGCGAAGCATGGCCTGCTCTTCGGAGAGCTCGAAGTCCATCGCGGCCAGACCTTCCCAGGGGCAAACTCGTAGGAGGCTATGATACCCAATGCAGGAAGATTATCTAACTGTTTCAGGCGGTCGAGGAGAGGCAATGCAGGCAAGCTACGAAACCGTGTTGTTCGACGTCGAGAGCCACATCGCCACCGTCACGCTCAACCGTCCCGAGCGGCTCAACGCCTTCAACCAGCTCATGGTCGAGGAGTTCCGCGAGCTGTGGGCGAGGGTGCGCGCCGACGACGACATCCGCGTGGTCGTGCTGCGCGCTGCCGGAGAGCGGGCCTTCTGCACCGGCGTCGACGTGGCCGAGGGCCTCGCCAAGTCCGACAACGTGTGGAGCCGGGAGGATCCCGGCACCGGCCTGGGACCCAAACAGAACAAGGTCTGGAAGCCCGTGATCACCGCGGTGCACGGCATGGTCGCCGGCGGTGCGTTCTACTGGATCAACGAGAGCGACATCGTGATCGGCGCCGACGACGCCACCTTCTTCGACCCGCATGTCTCCTACGGCATGACCTCGGCACTGGAGCCGATCGGCCTGGCCCGGCGCATCCCGCTGGGAGAGGCGCTGCGCTGGGCGCTGATCGGGCTGGACGAGCGGATGTCGGCCGAGCGCGCCCGGGAGATCGGCCTGGTCTCGGAGATCGTCTCGCGCGAGCACCTCTGGCAACGGGCCGGCGAGCTGGCCGCGATCATCGCCGCCAAGCCGCCCGCCGCCATCCAGGGCACGGTGAAGGCGATCTGGGAGACTCTCGACCTGGAGCGTGAGACCGCTGCGGCGGTCGGATTCAACTACACGACCATCGGCAATCCGATCGGCATGCCTGAGGTGTCGCGGGAGACCTTCGTCAAGCCGGCCTGGACGCTGCGCTGAGCGGGAACCGCGTCAGGCGTAGCGGGCGATCTCCAGCTCCAGCAGCGCCGCGAGGTCGTCGGCCGGCGGCTTGGGGAGCTCGACCGGGCCGGTCCTGGAGGGGAGCAGCACCACGGCCGAGCCCGGCGTGGTCTCCTCGCCGCGCTGGTTCCAGCAGCTGACCTCGAGGTGCACCTCGTTGCGCCCGTGGGTCTGGACCTTGTCGACGACCGTGCCGCGGACCCAGGTGGTGTCGCCGATGTAGTTGAACTTGCGGTGCTGGCAGCGCAGCTTGAACAGCCAGGCGTCGTCGCCCATCCAGTCGGTGATCGCGTGGGTGAGCCAGGTCTCCCGCATGGCGCCGTAGTCGTAGCTCATCGGGATCCCGAGCTCCCGGGCGCGCTCCGGATCCCAGTGCAGGCGCTGCACCGTGTCGGGGATGTTCCGCGCGTTGGGGGGGTAGAGGCCGGGCGCCTTCCGGCGGATTTGGCGAGCGATGCCGAAGGCTCCCGGCGGGGTGAGCTGCATGCCCCAGCCGATGTGCCAGACGACCAGGTCGGTGACCGTCAGTGGTCCCTTGACCCGAGGCTGGAGCTCGTCGCCGATGGCGACGTCCTCGAAGAAGCGGGGCTGCGAACCCCGGCGGGTCTCGGCGTCGTAGGCCGCGTCGATCTCGGCGAGCTGCTCGTCGCTGTAGGGGTCGAAGGTGATCGGCTCCTTCGTGCTCGCCCGCTCCCGTGAGGTGTGCCGCTCGGCGTGGATCCAGGTGCCTCGCTGAATGGTGACGACCTCGCCGTGGCCGTTGGTGTAGAGGAAGTCGCTCGTGACGTGCGCGGTGCGGCCGCCGAAGCTGCTCGGCTTCTCCTGTACGCCGACCTGGGCGCGCAACACCTGGCACTGGTCGTCCAGGCGCAGTGGCCGGTAGTACTCGAACTCCATCGCGGCCTGGTAGGCACCGAGGCCGGCGAACGGGTCACCCTTGAGGGCGGCCTTCTGCTCGGCGGTGATCTCGGGGGCGGCGTTCTCGCCCATGCAGTAGGTGAAGTTGGGCGGCGCGATGAGCGAGCCCCAGCGCGTGTTCTTCGCGTAGTCGGCGTCGCAGTAGAGCGGGTTCGCGTCGCCGTAACCGAAGGCGAAGTGCCGGGTGGCGTCCGCGGAGACCTCGGTGATGTGAGCGGGGTGGGTGCGCTGGGGGATGCCGATCCGGCGCCGGGACCGCTCGAAGGCCTCGTCGGTGAGGACGCCGAAGGCGTTGTCCTGCTCTGATGTCATGCGGTTCTCCTGGGTGAGATCGGCGAGCTACCTGGCCGACAGTTGCGGGTCGCTGAAGTAGGTCTCCCGCACCAGCGGCCGGCTGACCTTCAGCGACGGCGTTCGCGGTAGCTCGTCGACGACCTTGAGCGCGACAGGTCGCTGATATCTGGTGAGCTTGTCGGTGAGGAACTCCATCAGCTCCGCCTCGGTGGCCGGACTGAGCAGGGTCACGGCCGCCGCCGGAACCTCTCCCAGCCTCGGGTCCGGCAAACCGACCACGGACGCCTCGTCGACGGCCGGGTGCTCGCACAGGGCCTCCTCGATGACGCTGGGAGGGATCTTGAAACCGCCACGGTTGATGGCGTCGTCGGATCTGCCGTGGATGAACAGGAAGCCGTCGGCGTCGATGCTCGCGAGGTCGGTGGTCTGTAGCCAGGCGCCGTCCGCGCCGGGCAGTTGTCCGCCGCGCGCCTCGAGCAGCCCGATCGCGCCGGGAGCAAGGACCTCGCGCGTCTCCCGGTCCACGATGCGTAGCTCGATGCCGTGGAAGGCCCGGCCGACGCTGCCCCGCTTCCTGGCTCCCCACTCCTTCTTGTCCTTCAGGTTCCACCCCGCGATCGCGCCGGCGAACTCGGTCGCACCGTAGGTGCCGAGCACGGGGACGCCGTAGCGGTCCTCGAAGGCCTCCGCGAGATCCGGAGGCAGGGGCGCCGTACCCGAGCCGACTGCCCGGATGCTCGCGAAGATCGCCGCGGGCACCTCCGCCTGCAGGACCATCCGCAGGGCGGTCGGTGCCAGTCGGACGTAGCCGGGCCGATGCTCTCGAACGAGGTCGACCCAGCCGTCGACGGTGAACTTCTCCAGCAGCGCGACGGCACGGCCTTCGAGGACGTGCGAGATGACGAAGTAGAGGCCGCTGATGTGTGCCAGTGAGGCCCACAGGATCGCTGCCCCGGACCGGAGATGGGGAACGTGCCCCTCGTCGAGGAGGATGCCGGCGGAGCGGAACGATGCCGTCATCCGCTCGTAGGTGAGCTCGACCCGCTTCGGGCGACCGGTGGTCCCGCTGGTCATCATGAGAACGGCGACGTCCCCGGCCGGCTCGAGCGCCGGCTCGGGCTCCCAGGAGACCGGCCGGGCGACCAGGGCGTGGTCCGGCCCGGAGGTGACGGCGACGGCCCCCACCTTCTCCGCCGCGATGACGACGGCGGCGCGGGCCCAGTCCTCCTCGTCGGCCACGATGACGTCGGGGTGAAGATCGGCGATGTCCTTGGCGAGTCCGATGTCGCCCAGGTGCGGACTGAGGGTGACGAGCTCTCGGCCGGTGCCGATGGTCGCGACCACGGCGGCCATGGTGCCGGGGCGGTTGCGGAGCACCACCCCGACGCGGGCGGCGCCCGGGTAGGCGGCGAGCAGCCGATCCAGGTCGGTGAGCGCCTCGCCGTAGTAGGACCACGGGTAGCTCTCGCCGTCGAAGGACAGCGCGGTCGCCGACGGATCGATGGCGAGCATCTCCCGGATCCGCTGGGACAGCAGGCGATCCGGACCCGCATTCGCGCCGGCGTTGTAGCTGCTCATATTTCCCTTCCAGTGGTCCCCGCCGGCCCGCGGCCGCCATCGAGCTGTCGGTGGTGCGGCTGGTGGGACGACGCCCTGGTGAGTATAAGGTGCAATCAACTAACTAAACAATAATGTCTGCCGCTTCGGTGGCACGGCCCGGTCACTGGCCGGAGCAGAGAGGTAGGGCACCATGGCGGTGCGGATCGGATACTGGGCGTTCGCCGGGCACGACCTTGTCGAGGTCTCGGTGAGGGCGGCGCAGGTCGCCCCCGCGCTCCGTACGGCGAGCGCGGCGTCATGAGCGTCGTCCTGCTGATCCGGCATGGCCAGGCCTCGGCCGGCGCGGAGGACTACGACGTCCTCTCCGAGCGGGGCAGGCGCCAGGCCGAGCTGGTCGGTGCCGAACTGCGCAAGCTGGGGATGGAGCCGACGCGGCTGCTGAGCGGATCCCTGAACCGGCAGCGCGACACCGCGCTGCTGGCCGCGAAGGGAGGTGGCTGGACGGCGCCCGTCGAGGTCGACGAGTCGTGGAACGAGTTCGACCATGGTGGCGTGATCGCCTCCGCCGGCCTGCGGCCCGGCGCCGCGGACCCTCTCGATCAGGCGATCCCGCGCTGGTCCTCCGGCCTCCACGACGAGGACTACGCGGAGTCGTTCTCGGCCTTCACCGACCGTGTCGGCCGAGGCTTCGATCGCCTGGTGACGCAGGCCCGTGGAGTCGTGGCGGTGTTCACCAGCGCTGGGGCGATCGCCTGGATCGCGGCGATGCTGACCGCGGGCGGCGAGCCGCAATGGCGCGCCCTCAACCGGGTTGCGGTCAACACCGGGGTCACCCGGATCGTGGTCGGTCGCCGTGGTCGGACCTTGGTGTCCTACAACGAGCACCTGCACCTGGACCCGCACTCGACGACGTACCGGTAGACGGAGACTCCGATGGCCTACGAATCCCTGTTCACCCCGCTTCGGCTGGGAAGCCTCACGTTGCCCAACCGCATCGTGATGGGCTCGATGCACACGGGCTTGGAGGACGATCCCGGCGATCTGGGCGCGCAGGCGGCCTACTTCGCCGAGCGGGCCCGCGGGGGAGCCGGGCTGATCGTCACGGGCGCCTACGCGGTCAGCGTCGAGGGCCGGCTGAAGGAGCACGGCGCCCACTTCAGTGCCGCGGAGCACGTCCCCGGTCACCGCCGGATCACCGAGGCCACCCATGACGCCGGCGGCCGGATCGCCTGCCAGCTGCTGCATGCGGGCCGCTACGGCAAGCACGAGCGCTGCGTGGGTGCCTCGGACATCAAGAGCGTCATCAGCCCCTGGCAGCCCCGCGCGCTGACCACCGCCGAGGTGCACCAGGTGGCCGACGACTTCGCCCGCTCGGCAGCGCTCGCGGTCCAGGCGGGGTACGACGCGATCGAGATCATGGGCTCGGAGGGCTATCTGCTCAACCAGTTCCTCGCGCCGCGGACCAACAACCGCCTCGACGAATGGGGAGGGTCGCCGGAGAACCGGATGCGGCTGCCGATCGAGGTGGTCCGGCGGATCCGGGTGGCCGTCGGCGCAGACTTCCCGGTCGTCTACCGGATCTCGCTGGCCGACCTCGTCGAGGACGGCCAGACCTGGGCGGACACCCTCGCTCTGGCCGCGAGGCTCGTGGAGGCCGGCGTGACCGCGTTCAACACCGGGGTGGGCTGGCACGAGTCCCGGGTGCCGACCATCATCACCCAGGTCCCGCGGGGCGCCTGGGTGGAGCACACCCGGCGGCTCAAGGCCACCGTGGACGTACCCGTCGTCGCCTCGAACCGGATCAACACCCCCGAGCTCGCCGAGGAGATCGTCTCGACCGGTGCCGCCGACCTGGTCTCGATGGCCCGTCCCCTGCTCGCCGACCCGTTCTTCGTCGCCAAGGCGGCGGCAGGAAGGGCGGACGAGATCAACACCTGCATCGCCTGCAATCAGGCGTGCCTGGATCACAGCTTCTCCGGCCGGAAGGTGACCTGCCTGGTCAACCCGCGCGCCTGCCACGAGACCACCCTGGTCGCGACCGCGATCGCGACCCGTCGTACCGCCGCCGTCGTCGGCGCCGGTCCGGCCGGCCTCAGTGCCGCGGTCACCCTGGCTGAGCGCGGCTTCGCGGTCACCCTCTTCGAGCGCAGTGGCAATATCGGCGGCCAGTTCCGCCTCGCCATGGAGATCCCCGGCAAGGAGGACTTCCGGGATTCGCTGCGCTACTTCGCCCGCCGTCTCGAGGTGCTCGGCGTGGCGGTGCGCCTGGAGTGCGAGCCGACGGTCGCGGAGCTGTCGGCCTACGACGAGATCGTGGTGGCGACCGGAGTCGCTCCGCGGATGCCCGCGATCCCGGGCATCGACCACCCCGTCGTCGCCAGCTATGCCGACGTCCTCGGCGGTCGCGTCGAGCCGGGCAAGCGCGTCGCCGTCGTCGGCGCGGGCGGAATCGGCGTCGACCTGTGCCACTGGCTCACCCACGACCCGGCCGAGGGGCTGGACGGCTGGAAGGCGCGCTGGGGTGTCGACGCCACCTTCACCAGGCCGGGCGGCATCACCGAGCCGGCCGAGCACGCGCCGGTGCGCGAGGTGACGCTGCTGCAGCGCAAGGAGACCCCGATCGGCATCGGGCTCGGCCGGACGTCGGGATGGGCCCACCGCCTCGTGCTGCGACAGGCGAAGGTCAGGCAGGTCCTCGGAGCGACGTACGAGGGGATCGACGACGACGGCCTGCGCTACACCGTGGCCGGGGAGTCCCGGTTGCTCCCGGTCGACACCGTCGTGGTCTGCGCGGGCCAGGAGTCGGTCCGCTCGCTGTACGACGACCTCACGGCCGCCGGCGTGGCGGCGCACCTGATCGGCGGGGCGGAGGTCGCGGGGGAACTGGACGCCAAGCGCGCCATCGACCAGGGCACCCGCCTTGCCGCGACCCTGTGAGGCCGGCACCCAGGCTCGGTGCTGACGACCGAACCGACGACGTGGGATCGGACGAGCGCCGGGCCTGTCCGGTCCTTGACGTGCTGCGCGCGGCGTCGCGAGAATGCCGGCTGTTACATCACGCTAACTAATGTCTCCGCAGTCCGCTGCCCCAGGGATGAGGCGAGTGCATGATCGAGGACAAGACCGCGTTCGTCACCGGGGCGGCCTCGGGGATCGGCGCCGCCGTCTGCGCGCTCTTCGCCCAGCAGGGAGCGCGGGTCGTGGCGCTCGACCACTCACCGTGGACCGGCGGCGGGGACGACGCGGACGTGGCGTCGCTGCGGCTGCGTGCCGACGTGGCTGATCCGGACGGCGTTCGCGCCGCCTTCGCCGAGGCGGAGCGGGAGCTGGGCTCGATCGACATCGTCGTGCACGCCGCCGGCGTCGACGATCCGGTCATCAAGGACCTCGCCTTCGAGCAGACCTCGAGCCGGCGACCGGTGCTCACCCTGCCCGCGATCGGTGGCGAACAGTGGCGCCGGATGCAGGCGGTCAACCTGGACGGCACGTTCTTCGTGCTCCAGGCCGCGACCGAGCTGATGGTGCCGCGACAGCGTGGTGCCATCGTGCTGATCGGATCCGAGGCCGCCGTCCACGGGCTCGCCGGGCTGCCCCACTACAGCGCCTCCAAGGGCGGTGTGCACGCCCTGATGCGGTCGGCGGCCAAGGAACTGGCCCCACAGGGCATCCGAGTGAACGCGATCGCGCCGGGCGTGATCGACACGCCGATGAGCAGGCGCTCGCACGCGATCTTCCAAGACGCCGTGCCCGCGCCGCTCGGGCGGCTGGGGCAGCCGGTCGAGGTCGCCAAGGTGGCGCTGTTCCTGGTGAGCGACCTGGCGTCGTACGTCGTCGGCGAGGTGATCAACGTCGACGGAGGCCGGCTTGCCTGCTGAACTCCGGCGCAGCACCATTTCCTTAACTATGCTAAGTTAGCCCTCGCGCGATCGACGCTCCCTACCGGCGCGGACTCTCAAAGCGGAATGTGAAGGAGCTCCCATGGCCGCCTCTGTCACGATCCTCGAAGCCAGGCTCGCCCACGACGGTGCGGAGCCGATCACGGCCGACTCGTTCGACGTGGTCGAACGAGAGCTGGAGGATGCCGCCGACGGCGAGCTCGTCGTCGACGTCCGGTATGCCTCGCTGGATCCCTCGCAACGGATCCGGCTCCGGCCCGAGGGCCCCGGCTTCGTCCCGCCGGCGGGGATCGTCGGCACCGTCGCGCGCTCGGCGAGCGATCGGTTCTCGGTGGGCGACATCGTGGTGGCTCCGGGCTCCTGGGCGACCACGGTGCGAGTACCGGCCGCGGCGGCGGAGCGGTACGACGCCCCGGAGGGCGTGGCGCTCCATCACGCCGTCGGCCTGCTGGGGCTGACCGGGCTGACCGCCTACTTCGGTGTGACGCGGGTGCTCCGCCCGCTCGCCGGCGAGAGGATCGCCGTGACCGGCGCCTTCGGCGGCGTCGGCCAGGTGGCTGCCCAGCTCATCGCGGCGAGCGGGGCGGAGGTGCTCGGCGTGGCGGGCGGTGCGGAGAAGGTGGAGGGCCTGCGCCGACTCGGCGTCGTCGGCGTCGACCACCGCTCCGCGGACTGGCTGGACGAGGTCGACCGCTGGGCGCCGGACGGACTGCACGGCGTGTTCGACAACGTCTGGGGCGCGGCCTCGGCGCGGCTGGTCGAGCGGCTGCGACCGCTCGGTCGGGTGGCACTGTGTGGCCAGATGTCCGGGATCGGCGCGGCCGTGACCGAGCCGCTGCCGCTGGACAACTGGTTCAGGCTGGTCACCCGCTCGCTGACCATCCAGGGCTTCCGCGCCGCCGACTACGCCGCGGAGAACGCGGAGGCGCGCCGTGCGCTCGGCGACCTGGTCGTCTCGGGCGCGCTCGATCAGGAGACTCACCTGGTGCCCGGCTGGGCGGCGGCGGGCCCGGCCTTCGCCGAGTCGCTCGTCGGCGGCATCGCCGGGAAGCTCGTCGTCGAGGTGCGGTCGTGAGCACGCTGCAGGAGGACGTGCTCGCGCTCCTGGCGGGGGACGGTCGCAGGCTCTCGGACCCGTATCCGATCTGGAACAGGCTCCGGGAGGAGATCCCGGTCTGGAAGCAGGGCGACGTGGTGGTCCTGAGCCGGCATGCGCAGGTGCGGGAGTTGCTCGGGGACAACAACATCCTCTACGGCCGCCAGGGCACCAAGACCTCCGCGCGCTACGAGCGCGCGAAGCAGGAGTTCAGTCCGCACGGGCGCGCCGCCTTCGGCCGGGTGCTCGACCAGGAGTTCCGGCAGCTGGTCCGGATGGACCCGCCGGACCATCCCCGGGTCCGCCGGGCGGTCCAGCCTCCCTTCTCTGCGCGCAACCTGGCGCGCGAGATGCAGGACAAGGTCGACGAGCGGGTCGAGCGCAGTCTGGTGGCGATGGCCGAGGGCGGCAGCGAGGCCGACTTCAAGAAGTTCGCCTACTCGCTCCCGCTCCAGGTCCTCGGCGACCTCCTCGGCATTCCGATCGACGACCTCGACATGGTGCACTCCTGGGCCCAGAAGATCGCCGAGAACAAGTTCAACGCCGACTCGGAGCAGGCGGCGATCGAGGCCGACGAGGCGTACCAGCGACTGATGGCCTATATCGACGTGCTCGTCGCGCGCCAGCAGGCGAGCGCCTCCGAGACCGGCCTGGTCGCCGCGCTGCTGGACTCGGAGCGGAACGGCGTCGTCTCCCACGAGGAGGCGATGGCGATGATGGCGCTGATGATCTTCGCCGGGCACGAGACGACCAGCAACCTGCTCGCCATCGGCCTCCTCGAGCTGTTGCGCCACCCGGAGCAGTGGGCGCGGCTCGTGGCGGAGCCGGACCGGGTCCCCGCGGCGGTCGAGGAGCTTCTCAGGTTCGTCACCCCGGCCCATTTCCTCCCGTACGTCGCGAAGGAGACCCGGCAGGTCGAGGGCGTGACCATCGAGGCAGGGGACACGGTGATCGGCGTTCTCGCCGCGGCGAACCGCGATCCCGGGGTCTTCGAGCGACCCGACGAGCTGGACATCGAGCGCTCGGACGGTCGGGCCCACGTCTCGCTGGGGCTCGGGCCGCACTTCTGCCTCGGTGCCGGGCTGGCACGCATGGAGGCGAGTGCGCTGTTCGGCGCTATGGTCCGCATGTTCCCCGAGGTGAGCCTGGTCGAGGCCGACCTTCGCTGGGCTGGCCGCTCGCTGCGCACCCCGCTCGCGATGCCGATCCGGCTCCGTTGAGCGACATGCCTTGACTGTGGCTGAGATCACTCCTATGGTATTATTTCACATTGCTAAGTGAATGATCTGGAGGTTCCGGTGCGGTACGTCATCACGGGTGCAGGCAGCGGTATCGGACGCGCGGTGGCGACGCTGGCCGCGCGCGCCGGGGGCGACGACGACGCCGGGCAGCCGCGGCTGGCGCTGCTGGATCGTGACGCGACGGCGGTCGAGGCGGTGGCCGCCGAACTGCGGGAGACCGGCGCCGAGTGCCTGCCGCTGGTCGTCGACCTGGGCGATCACGCGTCGGCGGGCAAGGCGGTCGAGGAGGCGGTCTCGGTCTTCGGCGGTCTCGACGTGCTCGTGAGCAATGCCGGCATCAGCGCGGCCGGTCCCCTGGAGGACCTCGATCTGGAGAGCTTCCAGCAGACCTTCGACGTCAACACCCGCGCCACCTTCCTGCTGGCACGGGCGGCCTTCCCCGCGCTTCGCGAGTCGCGCGGCTCGATCGTCGCCACCGCCTCGATCTCCGCGACGCATCCGACGCCGCCACTGGGGATGTACAGCGCCAGCAAGGCAGCGCTGAAGATGATGATCCAGCAGATGGCGGTGGAGTGGGGCCGGTACGGCGTCCGCGCCAACTGCGTCTCGCCCGGCCCGACGGACACCGGCCTGACCCGCAAGTCGTTCGGTGACGCCGAGGACGCCGAGGCTAGGGAGAACCGCCGCTATCGGGAGGCCGTCTCGCCGATGCGGAAGATCGCCCGGGCGGAGGACATCGCGCAGGCGGTGCTCTTCCTGGCGGGCCCCCACGCCGGCCACATCACGGGCGTCGACCTCCCCGTCGATGGTGGCCTCTCGCTCACGGTCATGCCGCTGACCGGGGGCACGCCCGGATACCGGCTCGACCAGATCGCTCAGGAGGCCGTGTCATGATGACCGACACCCCCGCCGTGACGCTTCCCGGCTTCCTCTCACCGGAGGTCGCCGCCGACCCCGACGCCTTCTACCGGCGGCTCCGGGCCGAGGACCCGGTCCACTGGGACGACGGCTACCAGGGCTACCTGATCAGCAAGCACGCCGACGTCGGGCTCGCCTATCGCAATCCCCTCTTCTCCACTCAGAACTACGAGGTCAGCCTCCAGCCGGTCTTCGGCCGGTCGATGCTGCAGATGGACGGCGCGGAGCACAGCCGCAAGAAGGCCCTGGTGACGCCGTACTTCCGCGGCAAGGGCCTGGAGAAGTGGGCGCCGGTCATCGCCCGCAATATCGCGACGATCCTGGACCGCTCCGTCACCTCCGCGGCCGAGCACATCACCCGCGGCTTCCGGCCCGGGGACACCGTCGACCTGCTGGCCGACTTCGGCTACTACCTGCCGGTCTACGTCATCACCGACATGCTCGGGCTGCCGCACCGCGACTACGACAGGTTCTTCGACTGGTACAGCCGTCATGTCGCCTTCCTCGGGAACCTGGCCCGCGACCCCGAGATCGACGAGAGCGGCCGGGAGGCGACCAAGGAGCTGTGGGAGTACCTCGCGCCGGTGGTCGAGGACCGACGCTCCCACCTCGGCGAGGACCTCATCTCCGGTCTCATCACCGCCGAGATCGACGGCGAAAGCCTGGAGGACGCCGAGATCCTCACCCATATCACGCAACTGCTCAACGCCGGCTCGGAGACCACCGGCAAGGCGCTGGCGAGCATGTTCGCCTACCTCCTGCGTCGACGTGAGCTCTTCGAGGAGGTGCGGGACGACCGCTCGCTGGTCATCCCCGCGATCAGCGAGACCCTGCGGATCAGCCCGCCGTCGCAGATGAACGGTCGTAAGGTCACCCAGGAGGTCGAGATCGGCGGGAGGCTCCTTCCGGCCGGGACGCTGGTGATGCTGCTCATGGCCTCGGCGAACCGCGACGAGGACCGGTTCGCCGATCCGGACACGTTCGACTACCACCGCACCGACCTCCAGCACGAGAAGACCTTCACCGCTGCCGGCGACACCTTCGCCTTCGGCTCCGGCCGGCACTTCTGCCTGGGCGCGATGCTGGCGAAGTCCGAGCTCGAGATGGCCTCGAACGTGCTCATGGACCGCTTCCCCGACATGCGGCTGGCCAACGGCTTCGAGCCCCGGTGGGCGGGGCTGAAGATGCGCTCGGTCGGCAGCCTGATGGTGACGCTCTGAGCGATCCTGCGCTCGGCCCCGGAGTGCGCGGGCGCGCGCTGGCCACGCTGCTGGTGTGCGCGGCCCTCGTGTCCGCCGCCGTCGTCACGCTGGGCGCGCCGCTGGTCCCGCACGTGCAGAAGTCGTTCGGCGTCGGCACGGAGGCCTCCCAGTGGTCCTACACGATCACCCTACTCGTCGGGGCCACCCTGACGCCCCTGCTCGGCAGGCTGGCCGACGGGCGGCGCAGGCGGCCCGCGATGCTGGTGGTCTGTGCGCTGGTCACCCTCGGATGCGCCATCTCCGCGGTCGGGACGAGCTTCGGAGTCTTCCTGGCCGGGCGGGCGCTCCAGGGCACCGCGGTGGCGCTCGTGGCCATGACGATCGCCTGCGCGAGGGATCTGGTCGCGGGGCCGGCCGCGGCGCGGCTCGTCGCGCTCCTGTCGATCACCACAGCCCTCGGGGCCGGCGCGGCGTACCCGGTGACGACCTTCGTGGCCGATCACCTCGGACTGCGGGCCGCCTACGGTGGCGCCGCGGCTCTGGCACTGCTCGTGACCGTGGCGGTGACGCTTGGCCTGCCCGGCTGGGTGCCGGTGGACCGCGCATCGCAGCTGGACGTGCCTGGTGCGGTGGTGCTCGTCGTGGCCACCTCGCTGTCCCTGCTCGCCATCAGCCAGGGCAACTCGTGGGGGTGGTCCAGCGCCAGCGTCCTGCTCCTCGGCGGCCTCGCGCTCGCGCTGCTGGCCTGGTGGGTCCGGCTCGAGTTCCGGGCGGCGCATCCGCTGGTCGAGCTGCGGCTCTTCGCCCGCCGCAACGTGCTCGCGGCGCACCTCACCGGCCTGCTGATGGGAGTGAGCCTCTACAACACGCCGGTCCTGATCACCCGGATCGGCCTGGCGCCCAGGTCCACGGGGTTCGGCCTGGGGCTCACGCTCAGCGCCATCGGCGTGGTCATGATCCCGATCGCGATCTGCAACTACCTGAGCAGTCGCGCCGCCACGGTCCTCGCCCGGCGGTGGGGCCGCCGGGTGGCCCTCGCGGCCGGCGGAGTCCTCGGAGCGCTGGGACCGCTGGCGCTGACCGCGATGGACGGGCGCCTGGCGTGGCTGGTGCTGGCCGTCGTGCTGACCTCCTGCGGGGCGGGGGCGACCTTCGGAACCCTGCCAGGCCTGATCGTCGACGCGGTCGAGCCGTCGGAGACGGGGAGCGCCACCAGCGTGAACATCCTGCTCCGCGCGGTCGGCGGCGCTGTCGGGAGCGCGGTCACCGCCGCGCTGGTGGGCGCGGCTCTCGCACCCGACGGGGAGGCGACGTCGACCGGGCTGACGTGGGCGGCGCTGGCCTGTACGGCGACCTGCCTGGCCTCGGTAGTGGTCAGCTGCTGCGTGCCCACCCGCCACGGGCAGAGCGGCCGGCTAGCCGTCGTCGCGGTCGAACCAGTCCCACTCCCACGGGCGGATTGAGAGCATCGGCGTGCTGAGCAGGACGTGCTCGGCGTCGCCGGGAGCGGTGGTGCGTCCGACCCAGCTCGGGAGCGCCTCCTCGAGGCGTGCGCTCGTCTCGAGCACCTCCCCGTCGAGGTAGAGCAGGCGGACCACCAGGTCGTCCGCCCCGGCCGTCGTCGACGATCCGAACCCGCCCGCCACGGCCGCTAAGCGGTACGTCGCGGCACCCGCCACCCCGGGAACCCCCAGGACCTCCGGCACCATCTCGCGGTCCAGCGAGGCGAAGAAGGCGGCACCCGCCGGCTCCGAGGCGACGGCCGTGCGCGACAGGGTGAGGTGGATCCCCCGGTGGGGCCGATGGGGAACGGCGGCGGGAGCGAGCAGGACGCGCGCGGCGGCGTACTCCTTGACGGGGTGGAAGAAGCCGACCGGGCGGCGCTCGGTCCAGGCCAGCTCGGGGCGTCGTCCCCACCACAGGGCGCGCTGGTTGAGGTCGGTCCACGCCTGCAGGGCGGGCTCCACGGGGGCACCGAACCCGTAGGCCACGGCGTACTCGATCGGGGTGAGGCCGGCGTCGCCGACATGGCTGGCGGCCGCACAGGCAGGGGTGCGGACCCATCGGTCGCCCCAGGCGACGCCGGGCAGCAGCTGGTTCTCCGGCAGGTGGTCGAGCTGGTGCCAGGCGTTGTACTCGGCGTGCCGGGTCGGGTCCGTGAGGTAGGTGAAGGTGAGGAAGAGGCGCTCGGTGTTCATGCCGCTGCCTCTCGTTGCGCTCGTGGCCGGCCTGCTGCCGGTGATTCGCTCGCAGGCTCGCTCATGCGAAGGGCGAGAGGTAGGTGATGCCCTTGGCGGCAGCCGCCTCGGCGATCCACCCGTCGATCTGGCCGGCGATCTCGTGCGAGACCAGCTCGATCCACATGCCGGGCGACTCGGGGTTGTAGTGGAAGGTCGCGCGGCCGATTCCGCCGTCCTCGTCGACGCCGTTCAGCTCGCGTCGGTAGCCCTTGGCCTCGAGCATCGCCGCGGCCGCCCGCAGGTCGTCGGTGTAGTAGCCGAGGTGGTGGACCCGCCGTCCGCCCGTCACGTTGAGATAGGGGGCCGGGTCGATCTGCTCGAGCAACTCGATGAAGTGCGGGCCCTGCAGCGAGTAGGTGAACCTGACCTCGCGGCCGACGATGCCGTCCGGGCACTCGAGCGGGACCGTGGAGCTCAGGGGCGGGGCCCAATCGAGGCGCAGGGCGTCTCCCATGGCCGCCATGGCGTTGTCGAGGCTGTCCACGATGATGCCGGTGTGGTAAAGCCGCAGCAGCGGTTCGGTGGTCATGACAAGGCCCCTCTCTGTGGTCGAGTGACAGACATTACACTACGCTAAATAAATCCGGCAGCTCTCGCGCCGTTGATCCGGGAGGTTCCTGTCGAGCCCTTGACACGGGCGCTCCTGTGACCTCAGTCTCATACCAGTTAGCGATGTGAAAGATTTAAGGTTCCGGGTCACTCCCGAGGCACGGTGCGAGGCAAGAGGAGAGCGCATGATCTCGCTGGTCGTGACCAGCCTGTCGCAGGCGGCGGTGCTGATCCCGCTGGTCCTGGCGGTCAGTCTGGTCTTCCGCGTGAGCGGAGTCGTCAACTTCGGGGCGGGGAATTTCTGCGTCTTCGCGGGTGCGGCCTGCGCCTCGTGGGGGGCGAGCAACAGCGCCGTCGGTGTGGTCCTCACCGTCGTGGTCGGTGGTGTCTTGGGGGCGCTGTGCTATGGCATCGCGATCGTGCCGGCGCAGCGCAAGGGCGTTCCCGTCATCGGCCTCACCCTGGCCACCCTCGGCTTCGGCCTGCTCCTCAGCTTCCTGACCCGCACCTGGTTCGGCGGTGAGCCCTCGATCGTGCAGCCCTGGCTGCGTGGCTCGGTGTCGATGGGCGGCTACGAGACCTCCAAGCAGCGGCTCCTGGTCATCGGCCTGTCGATCATCCTGCTGCTGCTGATGTGGTTCCTGTTCGACAGGACGCTGATCGGACACAACCTGGCGGCGGTCTCCTTCGACCACGAGCTGGCGCAGGTCTACGGCGTGCGGACGATGCGCTTCGAACTGCTCGCCTGGGTGGTCTCGGGCATGTGCCTGGTCCTGGGAGGCGTCTTCCAGGCCTCGCTGGGCAGCGTCTCGGTCGACGTGGCGCCGACCCTTCTCGTGCTGAGCCTGGTCGGTGCCGTCATCGGAGGCCTCGGCAGCCTCTTCGGGGCCGTGGGCGGGGCGGTCGTCGCCGGATTCGTGATGACGTTCGCCGACCAGCACATCGCCGCCAGCTATCACCTGACCTCACTCTTCGTGATCCTGTCCCTGGTGCTGCTGGTGCGGCCGACAGGGCTGTTCACCTTCCGCGGAACGGCAGAGCGCGTATGAGCATCATCGGACTGGACAAGGCCGTCACCGGCCGGACGAGCGGCACCGCGAAGGCCGCGGGACTTCGCAGCGTGCTGACCTCCTCCTGGGCCAAGCACGTCGCGGGGCCGCTGGCGCTGGTGGTCATCGGACTCGTGGCCAGCGGCAACGACTACTACGTCCACCTCGCGACGGCTGGCGTCATCGCCTACATCCTCACGGCGGCCTTCAACCTGGTCTACGGCTATGCCGGCATCTTCAATCTCTCCCTCGTCATCACCTACGGCCTCGGTGCGTTCACGAGCGTCTACCTCGAGGTCCAGTTCGGACTCCCGTTCTGGCCCGCGCTGCTGATCTCCATCGCGGTCACCGCGGCCCTGTCGGTCCTGGTCGCGGTCCCTACCCGGGGGCTCGACGAGCTCTTCCTCGCCATCCAGACACTGGCTTTCGCGCTCGCGCTCGCCGAGATCATGGTGAACTGGGAGAAGTTCAGCGGAGGCACGATCGGCATCTACTCGATCCCGATGCCGACGCTGTTCGGTCACGAGTTCGTCGGCGGCTACCTGTCGTACTACTGGCTTGCCGCCTTCTTCACCTGGCTCACCTACGAGCTCGTCCTGCGCATCCATCTCTCGGCCATGCGACGCAAGCTGACGGCGCTGCGGGAGGGTCCCCGAGTCCTCGCTTCCGTCGGCGTCTCGCCCGACTCGACCCGGCTGGTCGCCTTCGCGCTCTCGGGTGCGCTCGCCGGACTGGCCGGCGCCCTCTTCGCCCATTTCCAGCTTGTGATCGACCTCGACACCTTCAGCTTCACCCGCCTGGTCGCGCTGCTGCTCGCCGCGATCCTGGGCGGTGCCGGCTACTTCCTCGGTCCCGTGTTCGGAGTCGTCGCCATCCTGGTGATGGACGAGCTCTCGCTGGCCACCAGCCAGGCACAGGACCTCATCTACGGCGTCGGCATCCTGGTGCTCGTCGTGCTCACCCGCGGCGGCATCGCGGGTGGTCTGAGCAGCCTGATGGGGTGGATCGTCGGTCGTCGGCGGCCAGGCTCGGACGAGGCCGTCGACGAGCTGTCCGCCGACGATCCGGGCGGAGGCGGCGAGGAGGTCGTCGAGGCGGTGACGCGCACGCTGGCCGACTCGGTCAACGCCGTGAGCCGCGACCTGCGGGTCGAGGTGCGCGGAGTCTCCGTCGCCTTCGGTGGCAACACCGCGGTCAACGATGTCTCGATCTCGTTCGCGACCGGCGAAGTAGTCGGCCTGATCGGCCCGAACGGGGCCGGCAAGACCACTCTCCTCAATGCGATCACCGGCGACGTTCGGGCGTCCGGCTCGATCCGGCTCGGTGAGGAGGAGATCCTCGGCGCACCCCCGGAGAGCCTGGTTCGGTCGGGGATCGGTCGGACCTTCCAGAGCCCGAAGATCATCCCGGAGCTGACGCTGCTGGAGAACGTCATGCTGGCCGGCGACGGCATCGGCCGGGTCGGGTGGCTCCGTCAGTCGCTGCTGAGCCCGGCGGCTCGCCGGCAGGCGCTCGCCGGTCGGGACAGAGCAATGACGTTGCTCGCCGACCTCGCCCTCGCGGACCGCGCTCAGAGCCTGGCCGGGGACCAGCCGTACGGCGTGCTGCGGCTCGTCGAGATCGCTCGTAACCTGATGCTCGACCCGGCCTTCCTGCTCCTCGACGAGCCCGGCGCGGGGCTCACGGAGTTCGAGCGCGAGGAGGTCGCGGCCACCGTTCGAGCGCTCGGCGCGCGCGATCTCGGCGTGGTGCTGGTCGACCACAACCTCCCGCTCATCACCAGCGCCTGCGATCGCATCTACGTCCTGGACCACGGTCAGGTCATCGCCGACGGCCCGCCCGGCGAGGTCTTCGCGCAGCAAGAGGTCATCTCCGCCTACCTGGGGGTTCCCGGATGAGCACGCCACTCCTCGACGTACGCAATCTGACGGTGGGCTATGGCGACCACCAGCCGGTCCTGCACGACATCTCCTTCACTCTCGGAGAGGGAGAGCTGCTCGGCCTGGTCGGGATGAACGGCGCGGGAAAGACGACCTTGATGCGTGCGCTCAGCGGAGGGCTCAAGCCCCGGGCGGGGGAGGTCACCTTCCGGGGCGCCCGGATGAACGGGCACTCGACGGCCGCCAGCGTCCGCAAGGGCATCGTGATCCTGCCCGAGGGGCATCGGGTGCTCCGCCCGCTCACGGTGGAGGAGAACCTCCAGATCTCGGCGATGCGGCTGAGCCGACGGGCCGTGCGCCGCCGGATCGCGGAGGTCCAAGAGCTGGTGTACGGACTGTTCCCGATCCTGGCCGACCGGCGCAATCAGCTTGCTGGGCTGCTCTCTGGTGGAGAGCAGCAGATGCTCTCGCTGGCGCGCGCCATCATCCAGCGGCCGAAGCTGCTGCTCCTCGACGAGCCTTCTCTCGGACTCGCGCCGGTCGTGGTGGAGAAGATCTACTCGTCGCTTCGCTCGCTCCAGCAGGAGGGCATCTCGATGCTGGTCGTGGAGCAGAACAGCGACCGCGTGGCTCGGGCCTGTGAGCGGATGATCGTCCTGCGGGACGGGCGGATCGCTGCCACTGGAGCACCGTCCGCGCTCCAGGGGGCGGAGCTCAATGCCGCGTACTTCGGATAGCCCGGGTCGACCGCTCCCACCCCCGGGGGCATCGGCGTGCTGAGCGTCGACGTCCACCCACCGCTCGATCCGCGTACCGAGGACGTCCTGCACCCTTGCCGCCGGCGCCCGTCCTGATGAGGTCGCCCGGCACGGGCTCGTGGCGGGCGCCGGGTGAGCGGCCTGTGGTCGGACCCCGGCACTTGCTCGACCTCAAGATATGTAGAATACTTCACAAGGCTAAACAATCTCGCCGATGCTCGAGGAGTCACATCCATGCTCACCGTTGATTACGCCGCACGACGCTCGGTCGTCGAGCCGAACCGGCTGCGCCGCTTCTTCGGCGCCCGCAGCATCGCGGTCGTCGGAGCGTCCCCGAGCTCGAGCTGGGCACAGAACCTCCTCAACGCGCTCGAGCTCGGCGGTGGGGTGAAGGAGGTCCGCTTCGTCCATCCCAAGTACGACGAGCTCTTCGGTCAGCGCACGGTCCCGACCCTCCGCGACCTGGACGAGGCCGTCGACATGGCCTACATCATGGTCGGGCCGAACCGGGTGGACCCGATCATCGAGGACGCGGCGGCGGCGGGGATCAAGAACGCCGTCGTGCTGGCCGCCGGCTACGGCGAGGCCGGCGCCGGCGGTCGCGATCGACAGCGCCGGCTGGCCGAGCGCGCGGTCGAGCTCGACCTGACGATCATGGGCCCGAACACCATCGGGTTCATCAACGCGGTCGACGGGGTGGCGCCCTGGGCGGTCGCCACGCAGTCCACGCCGGTGTCCGGCCCGGTCGGCGCCGTGTTCGAGAGCGGGTCGATGGCGCGCGCGACCTACCAGTTCGCCGAGGCGCACGGCGTGGGCTGCACGCTGTGGGCGTCGGTGGGCAACTCGGCCGTCCTGACCAGCCTCGACGTCCTGGACTACCTGATCGAGGACGAGGCCACCCGCGCGATCGCCCTGTTCCTCGAGACGGTGCGCGAGCCGGACCGCCTCTTCGAGCTGGGCGCGAAGGCGCTCGCCGCCGGCAAGCCGATCGTCGTCTACAAGGCCGGCCGCAGCGAGGAGGGCATGCGCTCGGCCATGGCCCATACCGGTGCGATGGCCACCGACGACGCCGTCGTCGACGCGGCGTTCCGGCAGGCAGGCATGGTCCGCGTCGAGAGCATCGAGGAGCTGGTGGCGACTGCCGGCGTCTTCGGCTACAGCCCCCGGCTGCCGCAAGGTCGCCGGATGGGCGTGGTGACGTCGTCGGGCGGCGGCTGCAACATCATCGCCGACCTCGCCTCGCTCAACAGCATCTCGCTGCCGGCGTGGCAGGAGGACACCCGGACCAGGCTCGCCGAGCGCCTGCCCGAGTTCGCCTCGATCCTCAACCCGCTCGACACGACGGGCTTCGGACATGCGCGGGCCAGACCGCGGCCGACCAAGGCCGAGGACGACCTGATGGAGATCGCGGTCGAGGACGCCGGGATCGACCTGATGTTCTCCATGATGACGCCGCTGCCCGACGAGCGCCCCGAGGACCCGACGTTCATCGAGAGTCGGATGAAGATCATCGGGGACATCGTCGCGGCGGCGCCGGTGCCGATCTTCCTCTGCTCCAACACCTGCCTCGACGTCTCGCCGTACGCGCAGTCGCTGCTCGCCGAGAACGACCTCTTCCTCCTCCCCGGCGTGGACCTGGCGATCACCTCGCTCGGCCACGTGGTGCGGTGGGTCGAGCAGCGGGACCACCTCGGGACCGGCGCGACCGAGGAGCTGACGCCGGCCCCGGTCGGCGAGGTCCCGGACGCGCGGACCTGGGCCGAGGACGAGGGCCGTGCCCTTCTCGAGGCCGCCGGTGTCCCGGTCGTCCCGGCGTGCCTGGTCACCTCCGCCGCCGAGGCGGCCGATGCCGCGATGAAGCTCGGCGGTCCGGTGGCGATGAAGATCTGCTCGCGAGCCATCGCCCACAAGTCGGACGTCGGCGGGGTCGTCCTCGGCGTCGAGGGCGCCGAGGCCGCGGCGACGACGTACGAGTCGATCATGGCGACGGTGACGCATCGTGTGCCCGACGCCGACCTCCGTGGCGTCCTGGTGTCGCCGATGCGGGAGCCGGGACAGGAGCTCCTGGTCGGGATCACCGTCGACCCGACCTTCGGCCCGGTGCTGGCGGTCGGCCTCGGAGGCGTCTGGGTCGAGGTCATGAAGGACACCAGCCTGCGGGTGCTGCCGGTCAACGCCCACGACGTACGACGGATGCTCGAGGAGCTCAAGGGCGCGGCGCTGCTGCAAGGGGCCCGGGGGAGCCTGCCGGCCGACCTCGACGCGCTCAGCGAGGCGATCGTGGCGATCAGCCGTGCCGCCCTGTCGGTCGGTCCCGGCCTGGACACCCTGGAGGTCAACCCGCTGCGTGTCAGCGGAAGCAGGGTCGAGGCCCTCGACGTGCTGGTCGCCACGACCGCGGAGGCTGCTCATGAGTGACGAGGCGCCGCCCGGCGCGCTCGACGGCATCAAGGTCCTGGACCTGACCCGCTTCCTGCAGGGGCCCTATGCGACCCGCATCCTCGCCGACCTCGGCGCGGAGGTCGTCAAGGTCGAGCGTCCGGGCGGCGAGTGGGACCGGAGGCTCCGGCAGGCACCCGACGGATATGCGGGCTTCTTCCTGGGCCTCAACCGTGGCAAGAGGGCGATCGCCGTCGACATCACCACCTCCGAGGGCCGGGAGATCGTGAAGACGCTGGCCCGGGAGTGCGACGTCGTCGTGGAGAACTTCCGGCTCGGCGTCATGGAGAAGCTGGGCCTGGGCTATGACACCCTGCGCGAGGAGAATCCGCGGCTCGTCTACGCCGCCGCGTCCGGCTACGGACCGCTGGGGCCGCGCCGCAAGGAGCCCATGTTCGACATGGTGGCCCAGGCGGTCTCCGGGCTCTCCGACTTCGTGCGCACCGCGGACGGGACGCCACGCCTGGCCAGCCGCGGCATGGCGGACTCGGCGGGCGCCGTCTTCCTGGCCATGGGCATCCTGACCGCCCTCCTGGCCCGGGAGAGGACCGGGCTCGGCCAGCGGGTCGACGGCTCGCTCGTCGGCTCCTGCCTGGCCATGCACACCGCGGAGGTCACCATCGCCCTGCACGGAGACGAGGTGAAGAGGACACAGGGGCGGGTGACGTCGACCTCGGGCGCGTTCCGCTGCCGCGACGACAAGTGGGTCGTCGTCGGCGCCACGGACCAGAAGGTCTGGAGCGGGCTGACCGCGGCCCTGGACCGGGTGGACCTGCGCGACGACCCGAGGTTCGCCAAGAGCCGGGTTCGTGAGCGGCATCGCGACATCCTCGAGCCGATCCTGGAGGAGACGTTCCTGACGGCCGACCGGGACACCTGGGTCGAGCGGATGCGGGAGAACGGCGTCCCGGTGGCTCCGGTCAACACCTTCGTCGAGGCCGCCCGAGACCCCGACGTCCTGGCCAATGGCTTCGTCGTCGAGCAGCCGGACGAGACCTGGGGGACGGTCCGCACCGTCGGCAACCCGTTCCTGCTCAGCGCGACGCCCGCGCGGGTCGGTGGGTGGACGCCGGAGCTCGGTGCCGACACCCGTGCGGTGCTCGAGCACCTCGGCATGGCCCCGGAGCGCATCGACGAGCTGCTCGCTGAGGGCATCGTCGAGCAGGCGGGGTCCGCGACGGCCCCATCGGCGCCGTCGCTCGTAGCGGAGAGGGTGGACACGGCATGAGATACGGAACACCGGAGAGCATCGAGGCCGCGGCCAGCCAGGTGCTGTACGAGGCCGACGCGGCCTCCGGGGTCGCCTACCTGACGCTGAACCGGCCGGAGAAGCACAACGCCATGAGCGTTCCGATGCGCGATCGCATCATCGAGCTCATGGCGCGGGCCGGCGACGACCCGCAGGTCCGTGTCGTCGTGATCCGCGGCAACGGCATCTCCTTCTGCAGCGGCAACGAGATCAACGAGCAGTGGGGGCAGAAGCGGCCGCACGAGCGGCGTCGTACGCTGACGGTCGGCTACCGGTACGGCGCTGACATGGCCTGGGGCAGGCTGGGGTTCAGCCAGGCGATCTCCCGCTCGCCGAAGATCACCGTCGCGCAGCTGCACGGCTACTGCGCGGCGGCCGCCTACTTCATGATCGCCTGCAAGGTCGACGTGGTCACGGCGGCCGAGGACACCCGGATCGGCGCGCTCGAAGCGCGGTTCCTCGGTCCCGCCGGCGCGGTCGCCAGCGTCCACATCAACCGGATCCTGGGCATGAAGGCCGCTCGTCGTACCGGATTCACCGCGATGCCGATGAGCGGCACCGAGGCCCATCACCTCGGGCTCGTGGACACCGTCGCGCCCGCCGCGGAGCTCGCTGGGACGACGTTCGCGATCGCGTCCGACATGGCCGCCCGCCCGCCCGGCCACCTGCTCTACCTGAAGTCGAGGCTCCGCGCGGCCGAGGCCGCGATGGACACCAGCGTCCCGTCGATCACCGGCCTGCTGGTGTCGCACTTCCTGCAGGCCGGTCCGGAGGAGATGGACTTCTGGAAGACCGCCAAGGAGGTCGGCGTCGGTGGCGCGCTCGACGCGGACAAGCAGCGCAAGGGCGCGGCGGACCCGCGCGCGGGGGTGACGGCATGAGTGAGTGGAGCGAGCGAGTCATTCAAGCTAGCGCGCGGTGCTCATGCCCCCACCGAGCGAAGCGAGGTCGCGGATGAGGAGCGTCGAGTTGCGCGTCGTCGACGGCCGCGCCTACGTCGAGGTGGAGAGCTACGCGCCGCTGACCTCCCACGACCCCGTCTTCGCCGGCGAGCTCGCCGCCGCCGTCATCGACGCGTCGGACGACGATCGCGTCAAGGCGATCGTGCTGCGGGCCAGCGGACCGGACTTCGCGCCGACGGCCCCGACCGATCTCCCCTCCGCCGCCGAGGTGCCGACCGCCTGGCACCGGGCCTTCGCCGCCTCGAACGCGGCGTACCAGGCGACCTGCTTCGCCAAGAAGGTCGTCATCGCCGAGGTGGCCGGCGCCTGCCATGGCGCCGGCAGCGCGCTGCTGCTGTGCGCCGACCTGGCCGTGGCGAGCGACGACGCTGAGTTCGGATCGCCTTTCCTGGACGTGCCCGAATCGAACTTCGTCCTGGCTGCGCTCACTATCCGGCTCAACCGGGCCAAGTCGTGGTTGCTGCGCGGGTCGACCTTCGACGCCGCCACGGCGGTCCGGATCGGCCTCGTCAACCGGGTGGTGCCGGCCTCGGAGCTCCCGGCGGAGGTGGCGCGGATGACCGACCCGGTCCTCCGCATGCCGCTGGACGGCGTGACGATGTCGAAGATGCTGCAGCAGGCCGTCTACGACGCCCATGGCGTGGGCCGGGAGTTCGACCTGGCCGACCACTACGCGATCCACCGCTCGGCGGTCGGGTCCGGTCTCACGGAGGAGGGCGAATGAGCAAGGGCAGGGTCGAGCTCAGCAAGGACCACGAGATCTATACCGCCACCATCACCATCCGCCGACCGGCGGACGGCAACCTGATGACGCGCGCCATGGCCGCGCAGTTCGTGGACCATCTTGCCGACATCGACGAGGACGACGATGTGAAGGTCGTCCTCGTCCGCGGCGAGGGCGACGACCTGTGCGCGGGCTGGGACCCTGTCGACGCGTGGAGCCAGTACACCGACGCGCCCGGGGGCTCGATCCGTAAGCACCCCAGCCAGCGGGCGCGGCTGATCGCGCTGGACGACGCCTGGTGGGGGACCAGGGGCCTCTACCAGCGGCTGCTGCACTGCCGGAAGGTGACGATCGTCGAGGCCCGCGGCCGCTGCTGGGACACCGGGCTCTACCTGGTGCTGTGCGCCGACCTGGTGGTCGCCGCGGAGGACGCCACCTTCGGATCCCCGCGCTGGCAGAACCTGGGTGTCGACGGCGACATGTCGCTGCTGTTCGCCACTGTCGGGCTCCGGCGTGCCAAGGAGCTCATGTACTGCAATGTCGCCTGGACGGCGGCGACGGCGCTCTCCTACGGTCTGGTCGACCGGGTCGCCGGGGATGCCGTCCAAGGGGCGACCGAGCTGGCGGCGATGTGCGCATCGATCATGCGCGACGGGATCGTGACGGAGAAGTACGCGGTCTTCGCCTCGCTGGAGAAGCTCGGCATCGGGCTCTCGTTCGCGGCCACCACCGTCGTCGGCGCCTCGCTGAGCAACATCCACTTCCAGCCCGGGGAGTTCAACTTCCTGCGGGAGGTGCGTCAGGAGGGCGCGGCGGCCGCGCTGGATCGCTCTCGCGCGCGCCTCGAGGTTCGCTGATCGTCGAGGGCGGGTCAGCGCGACTACCGGGGCAGCTCCGGGTCGCACAGTCGCTCGAGCGCCGGCAACGCGGCGAGCAGGGTCTTCAGCTCCTTCGCGTTGAGCCGCCCCAGATGCTCCTCTAGCCAGACTTCACGGCTCTTCAACACCTGCTCGCGCTCCCGCTCCCCGCTCGGGGTCAGCTCGATCAGCGCGGCGCGCCGGTCGGCGGGGTCCGCCGTACGGGAGACGAAGCCGAGCTCGATCAGGCGATTGAGCGATCGTGTCACCGACGGCGGGGAGACTCCCTCGGACGCCGCCAGCTCGCCGGCGGAGACGGGCTGACTGCGTCCGATGTTGAACAGCAGCGAGATGAGCGCATAGCTCAGGCCGTCGTCGTTCTGTTGGCGCAGCACCCGGCCGAGGCGGCCGAGCGTCATCCGGAGCCGTGTCAGATCCTCGCGCCGGACGGTGTGCTCGTGCTTGGCGGCACCGCTGGAGCCGCGGGTGGTAGTGGTCATCCTTACCCCGAATCTGAGCCTTCGCCTCAATTAAGTTTCGCCGTGCTAAGTATGCGCTAGCGGACTTCCGCACGCCACGGCCCACTCCTGGCCGGCTCATCGGGCGCTGGCTGTCGTGCATCCTGCTGGGCTCACGACATCGGAGCCGATTCGGTGAGCTCCCTTGCAGATGATGCGATCACAGATTAGTTTACATGGCTAGATAAATTGTTGCGGTCGTCACACGGCGACCTCTACCGCGGAGGAGAGATAGTGAAGGACTTCAGGCCGGAGCTGACCTACACCAGCTTCGAGGAGCACATGCACAAGGCCAAGACGCCGCTGCAGCTCAAGCATCTCGAGACGGTCGTCCACCACTCCAAGGGCGAGGTGCTGGCGGACCTGGACATGGTCCTGCCGACGCTGTCGGATGACCCGCAATACCACGAGTACGGAGTTCTCGGGAACGTCAAGGGCGATACCGGGCCGAAGGGCATGGCCGAGGTTCGCGCCAACTACACCGAGATGGTCAACAACGGCTCCTACGTCATCGAGTCGAAGAAGACCCGCGTGGTCGTCAGCGACTACGACATCGTCACCGAGGGGACCTTCCGGCAGATCCTGACGGCTGAGGTGGCCCGGAAGATGGGCTTCGTGGACGACAGCTCCCCGGCCAGCCCGTTCTACGTGCTGTCGGCCCGAACGGTCGTCTTCTGGGAGTTCAACGAGGACGACTTGGCCACCGGCGAGGACCGCTATGTCCTCGACCACCACATCGTCCCGCTCGCGGAGGAGGACCTGCCGGACAACTATCCCGACCAGTTCCGGACCAAGCCGCGGGTCGAGGCCTGAGCGCCATGACGACCAGCATCGGCACGCGCTCCCTCGAGGAGCGGATCGACGAGATGGAGAGCCGGGCGGCGATCGCGGACATCATCGCCGGCTACTGCGAGGGCACGGATCGACGCGACCTCGATCGGTTCATGGGCATCTGGCACGACGACGCCGAGTACCTCATCCCCGGCGGCCGTGGCGACTTCCACGGCACCGAGGAGATCCGTCGCTCGCAGGAGGTCATCGGCAAGGTGTGGAAGGAGACCTACCACTGGACGACCAATCACACCGCGCACTTCGAGAGCCCGGACCGTGCGACCGGCCGCAGTGACGCTTTCGCCGTGTGCGTGCACCCGGACGGCAGGGTCAGCTGGGTCAGCTGCACCTATCACGACGTCTACGAGCGCCGCTCCGGCGTGTGGAAGCTCGCCCGGCGCCTAGTCGAGCGCTACTTCGTGAGTGCTCCACAGGACGTCGAGCTGCTTCCTCCCTTCTGAGTCGGCGACTCGATGACATCCGCGAACCGCGGCGTCTTCGTGGCAGGAGAGCCGAGATGAGCGCTGGACGGATGCTGGTCGCCGGAGCGAGCGGGCTGATCGGGGCCGCGGCGGTCGAGGCGTTCGCCGCCGAGGGATGGGACGTCGTCGCCTTCTCGCGGCGAGCCCCGGAGGTCGACGACACGGTGCGGTTCGAGCACGTGTCCGTGGATCTCACCGATGCGGCGGCGACCCGGGCGGCCATCGCCGGGCTGACCCCGGGGCCGACGCACCTGGTCTACGCGGCGGCGTACGAGAAGCCGGACCTCGTCGCGGGGTGGTCCGACCCCGAGCAGATGGCGACCAACCGGGCCATGCTCGATCACGTGCTGACCCCGCTCGCCGCCGCCGGCGGGCTGCGACACGTCGCGGTGATGCAGGGGACCAAGGCCTACGGCGTCCACCTGCACCCGATCCCGATCCCGGCGCGGGAGCGAGCGCCGCGCGACGAGCACGAGAACTTCTACTGGCACCAGGAGGACCTGCTCCGGGAGCTGGCCGACCGGCACGGCTTCGACTGGACGATCTTCCGTCCGGTGCAGGTCGTGGGCCCGGCCTACGGCGTGTCCTACTGCACCCCTGCGGTGATCGGTGCATTCGCCGCGCTCGGTGTCGCGGCGAGCATCCCGTTCGGCTTCCCCGGGGGCACGATCCACCCGGTCCGCCAGGTGGTGGACGCGCGGGTGGTGGCCGGTGCGCTCGTCTGGGCGGCCAGCTCTCCGGCGGCCTGGGGCGAGCACTTCAACCTGACCAACGGCGAGGTCTTCTCCTGGGTGGAGCTGTGGCCCGCCCTGGCCGATGCGATGGGGGTGCCGTGCGCGGAGCCGCGGCCGCTGAGCCTCGCCGAGACGCTTCCTCGGCTGGCTCCCGCCTGGGAGGAGATCGTCGCCAAGCACCGGCTGCGGCCGCTCGCGCTGCTCGATGTCCTGGGCCGGTCCCACCAGTACGCCGACTACACCTTCGGTCACGGCCTGACCACGATGCCGCCTCCGGCGCTGGTCAGCACCGTCAAGGTCAAGCAAGCCGGATACACGCGCGTCCACGACACGGAAGCGACCTTCCGCGACGCGCTGAGGACCCTGGTACGGCGTCGGGTGCTGCCCGATCTGACGGGCTCGGCCGGATGAGTGGGACGATGCCTGTCCCGGACCCGCGGCTGGTGCTGGCCTGGGGCACCGTCCGGGGTGCCACCTTCCCCGACCGGGTTGCCGCGGCTCGAGGGGCCGGCTACGACGCGATCGGCCTCGCCATCCCCTACTACCGAGCATTGCGCGCCGAGGGCTGGACCGACCGCGAACTGGCAGCCGTGCTGGCCGAGTGGGACGTCCGCGTCAACGAGGTGGAGGTGCTGTTCGGATTCCACGGCGTGCCCGGGCCGGCCGGCATCGCCAGCCGTCCCGGTCTGGTCTATGCCGATCCCGAGGTCGAGCGGACGGCGTTCCATCTGGCGGAGACCTTCGAGGTGCCGTTCGCGCAGACGGTCGGCACCTTCGACACCGGGCCGATCGGGCCGGAGGTGGCCGAGGCGTTCGGCGCGCTGTGCGACCGCGCGGCGACGTACGGCCTGCGGGTGGCGCTGGAGTTCGTCCCCTACAGCAGCATCCCGGACCTCGAGGCGGGCCTGGCCGTGGTGACCGAGGCGGACCGGGACAACGGCGGACTGTGCATCGACAGCTGGCATTTCTTCCGCGGTCGGCCGGATTGGGACCTGTTGGGGTCCGTGCCGGCCGAGCGAGTGTTCATGATCCAGGTCAACGACGGCCCGGTCCCGCCGGTCGATCCGGATCGCATGGTCGACGCGGTGCACCATCGCGTCCTGCCCGGCGAGGGGGACTTCGACCTCGGCTCCTTCGTGGCGGCCCTCGACAGGCCGGGGGTCGAGCCGGTCGTCTCGATCGAGGTCTACTCCGACGAGCTCTGGCGCCGGCCGACCAGTGAGGCGGCACGACGTGCGGCCGAGGCCACGCGCACCGTGTGGGCCGCGGCCCGGGCGTCCGGGCCGTCCCCGGTGTGACTTCGTGGTGACCTCGATGTGACCGTTGACACACATTATTACACTACGTTAAGTTTTACATCGCTAAGCAATCGGGGGAGCGAGGAGCAGATGAACCCGTACCGTGTCGCGGTCGTCGGATCCGGGCCCGCGGGCGTCTACGCGACTGAGGCGCTCGTGCGCAGCGACGTCGAGGTGTCCGTCGACATCTACGACCGGCTCCCCACGCCCTACGGCCTGGTCCGCTACGGCGTCGCGCCCGACCACCCTCGGATCAAGTCGATCATCGTCGCGCTCCAGAGGGTCCTCGAGCGCGAGCAGGTCCGCTTCCTGGGCGACGTCAACGTGGGCGTCGACGTCTCGATCGACGACCTGGGGGAGTTCTACGACGCCGTCGTCTTCGCCACCGGGGCGTCGGCCGGGCGCCGGCTCGCCATCCCGGGCGAGGACCTCCCCGGCGTCTGCTCCGCCACGGACTTCGTCGCCTGGTACAGCGGGCATCCCGACCATGCGGGGGCGGGAGAGTCCTTCGCTCTCGACGCGGAGTCGGTCGTCGTGATCGGCGCCGGAAATGTGGCACTCGACGTGGCCCGCCTCCTGGCGAAGTCGGCGGCAGATCTGGCGCACACCGACATGCCGCCGCACGTTCTGGAGCGTCTCGCGAGCAGCGGGGTCCGCGATGTCCACCTCGTCTGCCGCCGCGGGCCGGAGCACGCCAAGTTCACCGCGAAGGAGCTGCGCGAGCTGCTGGAGCTCGAGGACCTCGCGACTCGCCTCGACGCCGACCTGCTGCCCGCCGATGCGGCGGATCCGATGGTGGCGGCCAACCTCAAGGCCTTCGCGGAGCTCGCCGTGCGGGAGGTCGTGAACGGCCAGCGGACCCTGCACTTCCACTTCTGGTCCCGGCCGATCGAGCTCCTCGGAGACGGTGACGGGGTGGCGGCGCTCCGCCTGGAGAGGATGCGCGAGGTCGAGGGCGTGGTGCGTCCGACCGGCGAGGTCGTCGAGCTCGAGGCCGGCATGGTCGTCAGGTCGGTCGGCTACCACAGCACGCCCGTCGGGACGCTGCCGTTCGACGAGGGCCTCGGTCGCATCCCGAACGACGAGGGGCGCGTGACCGGGCCGGACGGACGTCCGATCGAGGGCCGCTACGTCGCCGGCTGGGTCAAGCGCGGGCCGTCCGGGGTCGTCGGGACGAACCGGGCCTGTGCGGCCGGCACGGTCGCCGGCCTGCTCGCGGATCTGGCCGGCCGGCCGGCCCGCGGCGCATCGGCGGCGGATGTCGATCGAGCGCTCGCCGAGCGCGGCATCGTGCCGGTGACCTACGACGGCTGGCTCTCGATCGACGCGGAGGAGCTCGACCGCGGCCGAGGACTGGGTCGCGTCCGCACCAAGATCCCCGATTGGGAGACCCTGCGTCGGATCGGGTCGGCAGCCGGACGCGAGCCCGTCCAGAACACCGCCTGAGCTCGGTAGCCGCTCTCCCACCACCTCCCTTCGAGAAGGAAGTCAGCATCCCCATGGCCTACGTCATCTACGGCAACTGCATCGACGTCCTCGACCGCAGCTGCGTCGAGGTCTGTCCGGTCGACTGCATCTATGAAGGTGCTCGCAAGGCCTATATCCATCCCGACGAGTGCGTGGACTGCGGTGCCTGTGAGCCGGTCTGCCCGGTCACGGCCATCAAGTACCGCGACGAGGTTCCGGAGAGCCAGACGGAGTTCGTCGAGGACAACGCTCGCTTCTTCCTCGAGCCCCTCCCGGGTCGGGACGAGCCGCTGGGTCACCCCGGCGGCTCGACCGACGTCGGGCCCACCGGTGTCGACACCGCCCTGGTGTCACGTCGCCCGGCGTCGCCGGGCGACGTCTGAGTCCCATCCACCTGGAAGGCACGCCCACGATGAAAAGCCTGAAGGAAGCACGCGACCAAGATCCTTACCCCTTCTTCGCCGACCGACTCTCGCGTGGTCCCGTGCACTGGGACGAGGGCATGAACGCCTGGATCGTCGTCGGCTACGAGGAGTGCCGATTCGTCCAGCTCAACGAGGATCTCTTCGCCCACCCCTACTTCGAGCTGAAGGGCGCGGCGGACGTCTACGGCGGCCCCAAGGGCGTGCTGCTGCTCCAGGGCGAGCAGCACCACTCGGTCCACAACTTCCTGCTCCAGCACTTCACGCCGGTGACGGTGCGCAAGTACCGCACGGACTTCATCGCCGAGCTGGTGAGCGCGCGACTCGACGCGATCCAGGGTCGCTCGCGCGTCGACCTGGCTGCCGAGTTCGCCTCCGTCGTCCCCAGCGACGTGATCGCCGCTCTGCTCGGCCTCGACTGGCACGACGAGGAGCTGATGGCGAAGTGTCGGCGCTGGAACTCGACCATGTTCCGGTGGACCGAGACCTTCGGCGAGGACGAGGAGGCTTACACGGCCGCCGCCAGCGCGGCGGCGTCCCTCAACGAGGTGCTCCTCCCGGTCATCCGAGCCCGCCGCGACGAGCCTCGCGGCGACCTGATCTCCGTGCTGTGGGAGCAGGGTCAGGGAGTGCTGGAGGAGTGGGGGGAGGAGGAGATCCTGGCCCAGGCCCGGGTGCTGTTCTTCGCCGGCACCGACACGACGGCACACTTCCTCAAGAACGCGATCTACACGCTGCTGAACTACCCGGAGCTCCAGGACCGGATCCGTGGGGACGAGCGCCAGATCGCTGCCTTCGGCGAGGAGGTGCTGCGCTACCTGGCGCCCGTGCAGTTCCGCGTGCGCGTCGCGACCCAGGACGTCGAGGTGGCAGGTCAGCTGATTCGCAAGGGTGACCGGGTGCACCCCGTCAACGGCGCGGCGAACCGCGACCCCCATCAGTTCCACGACCCGGACAAGGTCGACCTGGAGCGAGGGAACCTCAAGACGCACGTCGCGTTCAATGTGGGTCCTCGCTATTGCGTGGGCGCCGCGCTCTCGCGTGGCGAGGAGCTCGAGGTGATCTCGCAGCTGCTCGAGCGCTACGGCTCGCTGCGCTGGGACACCGACGCCGAGCCTGCTCGCTACCGCGGCTATATGCCGCGTTCGTTCAGCCCGCTGAACGCGATCCTCGAGCCTGCCCTGGAGGCCGTGCCCTGACCGGGGTGCCGACCGCGAGGCCGCCCTCGCGGCGGCCGCCGGGTGCCCGGCGGCCGCCGTCGTCGTTGAGAACGCGTTGGGAAAGTCCTGGCGGTAGCCGGCGGCTCCAGGTCAGCCTTGGGTGACGCGGCCCGACCGCGCGCTCGCCTCGGCGAAGTCGACGATCACAGTGTCGGTCTCCGAGCCGAGCAGCTCGCGCTGGGCGATGATGTCCTCCAGGCGCAGGGCCGTGCCGCCGGTGATTTCGTCGACCGGCGTCCACTCCCTCATCCGGGACACGGTCGGCCCGTGCACGACGAAGACCTGCCCGGTCATCCCGCGGGAGTGCGCGGAGCCGAGAAAGGTCGTCAGCGCGGCGACGCTCTCGGGATCCCATTCGTCGACCTCGCCCTCCGCCGGCTCCATGCCCTGGACGACGCCCTCCGTCATTCCCGTGCGGGCGCGAGGACAGATCGAGTTCGCCCGCACGCCGTACCGCGCCAGCTCGCGCGCGGCCACCTGGGTGAGCGCGACGATGCCGGCCTTGGCCGCGGAGTAGTTGACCTGCCCGAAGTTGCCGTACAGCCCGGCCTCCGAGGAGGTCGTGACCACGGCCGCGTCCACCGGATCACCAGTCTCCTGCCACCGGCTCTTCCAGTGCGCCGCGGCGAAGTGGAGCGGGCCGGCATGGCCCTTGAGATGGACCGCCATCACGGCGTCCCACTCGGCTTCCGAGAGGTTGACGATGGTCCGGTCGCGGATGATGCCGGCGTTGCACACGAGCACGTCCAGCCTGCTGTCGACCCCGACGGCCTGCCCGATCAGGCGCTCGGCGCCGTCCCAGGTCGAGATGTCGTCGGTGTTGGGCTCGGCGCTCCCGCCCGCCGCGACGATCTCCGTCACCGCCTCCTCGGCCGAGGCTCGGTCTACGTCGTTCACGATGACGTGGGCGCCAGCCAGTGCGAGCGCCCTGGCCTCGGCCCGCCCGATGCCCTGCCCGGCGCCGGTGACCACGGCGACCTTGCCCCTCAGCTCGTCCATGACGCTCCTTCTGTCCCTCGATGCTGTGCCCCGGACCGCGCACACGGTCCGTTGATCGGCACTGAAGCACATTTGCTTAGCTAGGTAAAGGGTCTTGGATAGCCCATTGCTCCGATCGATGCCAGATGTTATACATGGCTAACTAATGAGTGATGGGCATCACTCCTGAACGTGCTGGCTCCGCCGGGCCCTGGTCCGTGCGCGACGAGAGGAACGAGCATGACTGCTCCTTCGCCGACGACGAAGAGCGACCGCGAGACCTACTACCGCGACCACGGCTACTGGACGTCGGAGCGCCTGGGCTGGTGGGTGTTCGACGTCGCCGAGCGGACGCCGGATCGCGAATTCCTGGTGATCGGCGACCTGCGGCTGACCTACGGGGAGTTCGCCGCCTGGGCGGACGTGCTCGCCGCTCACCTCGTCGACGCGGGGGTCGTGCGGGGGGACCGCGTCCTCATCCAGCTGCCGAACCTCGCCGAGGCGTTGCTGGGCCAGGTCGCCGCCTTCCGGATCGGCGCGGTGAACGTGCCCGTGGTCCCGATCTACCGCGAGCACGAGATGGCGCACATCGTCGAGGACTGTCGGCCGCGGGCTGTCATCTCGATCGGGGAGAGCCGGGGCCGTCACCCCGCCGAGGAGCTCGACGGCATCCTGGAGAGCGCGTCGTGGGGGCCGGTCGCGCGCTTCTGCGTCGGCCCGACCGAGCCGCGTCCGGGGTGGCGACCCTTCCCGGGCCGCCACGATCCCCGGCCGGCGGTGTCACTGCCGGACCCGCTCGAGCCCGACAAGTGCGCGCTCATGCTCTACACCTCCGGTACGACGTCGGCGCCGAAGGGCGTGGAGCTCACCGGTCAGGCGTTCGTGTCGAACGCTCGCAGCATCCGTCACACGATGTCGCTGAGCGCCAAGGACGTGTTCTTCTGCGCCTCCCCGCTCTCACACCTCGCGGGGTTCGCCGCGGGGGTGGTGTGGCCCGCCTCCATGGGCGCGAAGATCGTCGTGATGCCGACGTGGGACGGCGAGGAGGCGGCACGCATCATCGAGCGGGAGAGATGCACCTTCACCACCGCCGCGTCGGTCTTCCTCCACGACCTGGTGGCGGCTCATCGAGCAGGCATCGGGACGAGTCACCCCATCACGGTCTTCATGTCCGGCGGTGCCCAGACCGCGCCCGACCTGATCCGGGAGGCCGAGGAGGTGGGCATCACCGCCCTGCGTGGCTATGGGATGACCGAGACCGGCGGCGGGGTCTCCTGGCTCGCGCCGACCGAGCCCCTCGACATCAGGGCGGAGTACGACGGCGCGATCGTCCCCGGCAGCGAGATCCAGGCGGTCGACGCGGACCGCCGGGTCCTCGCACCGGGGGAGGAGGGCGAACTGCGGATCCGCGGACCCCAGGCCCTGATCGGCTACACGAGCCCCGAGCTCACTCGCCAGCAGCTGGACGACGACGGCTGGTTCTACACCGGCGATCTCGGCCGGGTCGACGAGCGTGGCCTGGTGCGGATCACCGGCCGGACCAAGGACATCATCAATCGCGCGGGGGAGAAGTTCTCGGCCCGCGACATCGAGGAGCTGATCCAGCGCCACCCGGCCATCGACATGGCGGCCGTCGTGGGGCTCCCGGACGAGCGACTCGGCGAGGTCGTTGGAGCGTTCGTCACCCTGGCCGAGGGCCAGGCCTGGCCCGGTGACGCCGAACTGGCGGCCTACCTCGACCGGGCGAGGCTGGCGAAGCAGAAGATCCCGACCTCATGGCGCGTGCTGGCCGAGTTGCCCCGGACCGCCTCGGGAAAGATCCAGAAGCACGAGCTCCGCAACCTGCCCTGACCCCCGCGACCACCTGGGAGCCCGGGACATGGCGCCGGCTCCAGGACGGCGGCATCTGCTGCCGTCCTCATCGTAACCACCAGAGGAGCTGAGCTGTGACACGTCCTGACCGAACTCCGGTCATCGCGGCCATCGGATTGTCCGACGGTCCGAAGGCCCCTCATCTCGATGCCCTTGGCCATCAGGCCCAGGCCCTGCAGCGGGCCCTGGCGGACTCGGGTCTCACCAAGGATGACATCGACGGATTCGGCTGCGCCGAGGCGTGGATTCCCGGGGTGCCCGGCGTCGACCTGCCCGAGACGGCGGAGTACCTCGGGCTCGATCCACAGTGGATCGAGGGCACCTACACCGGCGGATCGGCCTACGAGTTCCAGATCCAGCACGCCGAGGCGGCGATCCGGTCCGGGATGGCCAACACCATCCTGCTCACCTACGGGAGCGACCTGCTGACCCGGATGGGACGCAGCCTCGGAACGGGATACGGGCGCACGCCCGTCGGCGGTGCCGCCTACGAGGAGCCGTACGGCAAGACCACCGTGGCCGCCTATGCGATGGCCGCCCAGCGACATATGCACGAGTACGGCACCACGCCCGAGCAGCTCGCCAGCGTCGCCGTCGCGGTCCGGGAGTACGCCGCGCACAACCCGCAGGCCATCTACCGCAAGCCGCTGACGGTCGAGGACGTCCTCGGGTCTCGGATGATCGCCGACCCGCTGCACCTGTTCGACTGCTGCGCGATCACCGATGGCGGCGGTGCGGTCATCGTGACCACCGAGGAGCGCGCTCGCGACCTGCGGCAGCCGTTCGTCTCGATCCTCGGCACGGCGGCGCGCCAGAACCACTGGAACGTCTCGCAGTCGCCGGACGTGACGACGACCGCCGGCGCCCGCTCCGGCCCGGATGCGTTCGCTCGGGCCGGCCTGACCCCCGACGACGTGGACATGGCGATGCTGTACGACAGCTTCACCATCACCGTGATCCTCCTGCTGGAGAGTCTCGGGTTCTGCCGACCGGGCGAGGGCGGGCCCTTCGCCGAGGAGGGCAACCTCCGGCTGGGAGGACGGCTGCCGATCAACACCGACGGCGGCGGCCTCTCGGCCTGCCATCCGGGCCTGCGCGGGATCTTCCTGCTGATCGAGGCCGTTCGACAGCTCCGCGGCCAGGCCGGAGAGGTGCAGGTGCCGGACTGCGAGGTGGCCCTGGCCGCCGGGTCCGGAGGCTGGTTCTCCACGATCGGGGTCACCATCCTCGGGAAGGGCAAGTGAGACAGATGGCATCGGAGAGCATCCGTGGCGAGCAGGGGACCCTCGAGGTCGTCGACGTCGCCGACCGATGGGTCAAGCCGGTTCCCGGGCTGGACCCCGTCAACGAGGTCTACTTCCGCGCCGCCTACGACGGCACCCTGCTGATCCAGCGGTGTCCGGCCTGCGGCGCGGCCCAGCACTACCCCCGCCTGCTGTGCGCCCGTTGCGCGGCGACGCCCGAGTGGGAGGCCGCCAGCGGGAGAGGAACGATCTACACCTTCACCGTCATCCGGCAGGCGGGCATGCCCGGCTTCGACGAGGAGGCGCCGTACGTGATCGCCCTCGTCGACCTGGAGGAGGGTCCGCGGCTGATGGGGAATATCACCGACTGTCCGGTCGATCAGGTGCGCATCGGCCAGCGCGTGCGTGCCTACTGCCTCCGAATCGCCGACGGCGTGGGGCTGCCCCAGTGGCGACCGGAGCCCTCGTCGGACTGAGCTGCTGGGCTCTCGGCGACGGCTCGGGGACGTTGCTGAGCACCTATTTCTTAACTTAGTTAACGAATCGGTCGCAACCTCTTGACAGCGGCCTCGTGTGACGTAAGTCTCGTATCACTTAGACATGTTAACCAATCCAGCGTCTGAGCCATTCACAGCCAAGGAGTCTCTCGTGCAGTTCAAGTCCCTCATCGGCGCCGGCGCCCTGGCGCTCGCCGCCTCGATGTCACTCGCCGCTTGCGGCTCCGACGGTGACAGCGACGCCTCGGGCAGCGACGGCAAGGCGCTGGTCGTCGGTTTCGCCGCCCCGCTCACCAGCGGCAATGCCGCCGTGGCCGAGCAGATGGTCAACACCGCTCAACTGGCCGTGAAGACGATCAATGCCGAGGGCGGCGCCGGCGGCCGCCAGCTCTCCCTCAAGGTCTACGACGACAAGCTCACCGCCGACGAGTCGGCCAAGGTGGCGCAGCGCGCGATCACGGTCGACAAGGCCGAGGTGATGATGGGTGGCTACACCAGCATCGAGGGCCTCGCCATCCGCCAGGTCGTGGAGCCGCGCAAGATCGTCTTCATCAACTCCTCGACGATCTCGCCCGCGCTGATGGACGGCGCGACGTACACCTTCCGCACCACGGTGGACCAGAGCGACTACCCGGCGCAGATGATCGCGCTGCTCAAGTCGCTCGGCTACAGCCACGTGGTGGTCACCGCCGACGACGGGCCGACCGGCTCGACGCTGTGGCAGCCCATCGAGGACCAGGCGAAGCAGGCCGGCATGGACCCGGGCGAGACCGTCCACTACACCCTGGGCGCGACCGACCTGACCTCGGCGGTCTCCCAGCTGAAGAGCGAGAAACCGGACGCCGTGGTCCACATCGGCTCGGCGGCGGCGGACGCCGGCCTGATGCTCAAGACGATGGCGGAGGCGGGCGTCAACGTGCCGGTCGTCGGCTTCGGATCGCTCATCGCCCCCGACGCCCTGAAGATCGGCGGCGACGCCTACACCAAGCTGCCGGCCATCTACACCCTCGCCAACCAGCAGCCCTCCAAGCCGGAGTACCAGGCGTTCATCAAGGCCTACGCCGACGAGTACGGCGGCGACCCCGACGACCTCGCGCTCGGCCTGGCCGAGCAGGCCGGCGCCACCTGGGATGCCTTCACGGTCCTGAAGAAGGGGCTCGACGCCACCGAGGGTGACACCGACGGCGACAAGCTCGCCAAGGCGCTCGACGACATCACGCCCTTCGTGGGCGCGGCGGGCAAGGAGGGCGCCCTGATCAACTTCGGCGACGGCCGCGACGGCTTCAGCAAGTCGCTGGTCGCCTTCCAGTTCATCGACGGCACGCCTCAAGAGCTCGAGCAGCAGCCCGCCTCGTGAGCCGTCACCTCCTCTCCGACGCGCTGGGTCCGGTCCTTCCGGGCCCAGCGCTCGACGAGGAGGCGGTGCGGCAGATCACCGCGCTCCAGATGGACTACTGCGCGAGCGTCGACGGTGCCGACTTTGCGCGGTTCGCGTGGCTGTTCCGGGGCGGCACCTGGCTGGGGATGCCGGGCTCGCAGGTCGAGGACTGGCTGCGACGCAACCTCCTCACCTACGACGGTGCGACCCACACACACCACCGCCTACACACGATCACGCTGACCCGTGGCAGCTCCGCCGACGAGGTGACGGGCACCTGTGCCATCCACGTGACGCAGCAGCTGCCGGGCGGGCCGGCGCTGCTCGTCACCCACAACACCTATGCGGACCGGTTCCGTCGCGTGAACGGGTCGTGGCGGTTCGGCTCCCGGGCCATCACCCGACGTCTACCTGGAGACGACTCCTGGCATCGGCGCCGGCCGCCGGCCGGGTCGTGAGAGAAGAGAGGAAGCGGCACGTGCGGATCTTCGAGGGCCTGACGGACCTGGCCGACTCCCAGGGGGAGGACCTCGGTGCGAGCGACTGGATCCTGGTCGACCAGAGACGGATCGACGGGTTCGCCGAGGTGACGGGCGACCACCAGTGGATCCATGTCGATCCGGCCCGCGCCGCCTCGGGCCCGTTCGGACGGACGATCGCCCACGGCTACCTCACGCTGTCGCTGCTGGCCGAGCTGACCACCAGGCTGTACCGCGTCGACGGGGTGTCGTTCGCGGTGAACTACGGCCTGGACCGAGTCCGGTTCATCACCCCGGTTCTCGAAGGATCGCGGATCCGGGCCACGGCACGGCTCGCCGAGGTGGACCGCCTGGAGGGTGCCGTCCAGTTGAGGCTCGAGAGCAGGATCGAGATCGAGGGTCAGGATCGACCGGCCGCGGTCGTGACGTCGCTCGCCCGCTACTTCGCCTGATTTCCCATCCCTCGACGTCGAGAGCCTTGAAGGAGCAGCATGAGACTGCGGTTGTCACCGGAGGACGCGGCCTTCCGCGCCGAGTTGCGCGAGTTCTTCACCACGCGGGTACCGCAGCACATCCGCGACGCGGTCGCGGCCCGGGAAGAGCTCACCAAGGAGCAGATGGTCGAGTCGATGCGCGCACTCGACGACGGCGGCATCGCGGTCCCGAACTGGCCCGTCGAGTGGGGCGGGAGGGACTGGTCGCCGCTCCGGCGCCACCTCTGGCACGAGGAGATGCAGGCGGCCTGCGTGCCGGCACCCATCCCCTTCAACGCTTCGATGGTCGGACCGGTCATCGCGGCCTTCGGCTCTCCCGAACTCAAGGAGCGGTTCCTGCCGGCGACCAGGCGGGTGGACATCTGGTGGTCGCAGGGCTTCTCGGAGCCGGACGCCGGGTCGGACCTGGCGAGCCTGCGCACTTCTGCGGTGCGCGACGGCGACCACTACGTCGTCAACGGCCAGAAGATCTGGACCTCGTACGCACAGTACGGCGACTGGATCTTCACCCTGGTCCGCACCGATCCCGACGCGCCGCGAAAGCAGGCCGGCATCTCCTTCCTCCTCATCGACATGAAGACGCCCGGAGTCACCGTGCGGCCGATCCGGCTCATCGACGGCGGAAGCCTCGTCAACGAGGTCTTCTTCGAGGACGTCCGTGTCCCGATCGAGAACCTCGTCGGCGAGGAGAACCACGGCTGGGACTACGCGAAGTTCCTCCTCGGCAACGAACGGGTCGGCATCGCCGGCGTCGGCGGCACCAAGTGGCTGCTGGGCGAGGCCAAGTCGTGGGCGGGGGAGCGGCTGAGACAGGACCCGCTGCTGGCGGCGGAGATCGCGAGGCTGGAGAACGACCTGCTCGCGATCGAGCTCACCTCGATCCGCGTCGCCGCCGATTCCTCCGACGGGCGGCCGCAGCCGGCGTCCTCGGTCCTGAAGCTGGCCGGATCCGAGATGCAGCAGAAGGTGTCCGAGCTGGTGCTCGACCTCGCGGGCGAGCGGGGACTCTCCTCGGACCCGGCCGCAGGGGCGCCGGCGTGGACGCGTCCGGCCGCCTCGTCGTACCTCCATCTGCGAGCGGCCAGCATCTACGGCGGCTCCAACGAGATACAGCGGCAGATCATCGCCAGCTCGATTCTGGGGCTGTGAGGACATGGACTTCGACTACACCGCCGAGCAGCGCGCCCTCCGTGAGGCGGTTCGCGCACTGCTGGGCAGGACCTACGCCACGATCGACCGACGCCGTGAGGTCACTGCGGTGGACCCCGGCTTCGACGAGGTCGTGTGGACCCGGCTCGCCGAGATGGGCGTGCTCGGCCTCCCCTTCCCCGAGGAGGCCGGCGGCGTGGGCGCAGGGCCGGTCGAGGTGGGGCTGGTGGCCGAGGAGATCGGGCGCGTCCTCGCGCCCGAGCCCTTCGTGGAGGCGGTCGTCCTCTGTGGCGGGATGCTCGCCCGCGCTGGCGCGGACGTGTCGGCGATCGCCGACGGCACGGTGATCCCGGCCTTCGTCGACGCACCGGGTGTCTCCGCCCGGCGGACAGGCGCGACCTGGGCGTTGGACGGGAGCGCGGCACCGGTGCTCAACGGCGCCCGGGCCGATCTCCTGGTCGTCGTGGCCGACGTCGATGGAACCCCCGCCCTGTTCACCACGACCCAGCACGAGCCGACATCCTTCGCCACCTATGACGGTGGTCGCGCCGCCCGGATCGGCTTCGCCGCGTCGCCGGCCGAGCCGGTGGGCGATCCGGCTGCCGATGCTGGCGAGACGGTCGCGTATGCGAGGGCGGGGGCACAGGTCGCCTACGCCCACGAGGCGCTGGGGGCCATGGAGCGAGCCCTCGAGACGACCTGCGACTACCTACGCAGTCGGCGCCAGTTCGGCCGGCCCCTCAAGGATTTCCAGAGCCTGACGTTCCGAGCCGCGGACATGTACGTCTCGCTCGAGCTCGCCCGCAGCACGGCCTCCTGGGCGTCGATGGTGCTGGCCGAGGGCGACACCGCCGCGGGGATCGAGGCGGCGAGCCGCGCCAAGCTCCGCGTCGCGGAGTCCGGCCGACACATCGCCCAGGAGGCGATCCAGCTCCACGGCGGGATCGGCATGACGATGGAGTATCAGGTTGGTCACTACGCGACTCGCCTCACCGCCATCGAGCGCCTGCTGGGCGATCGACGTCACCAGGTCGCGCGCCTCGCGGCCACGGTCGGCGATCATCGCACCGTCGACCCGCTCCACTAGCTAGTAGAGCCTCCCATCCGATCGAACCCGCCGAGTCGGCAGAAGTGCTGGTCTCAGACCCGCCGAGTCGGCAGAAGTGCTGGCCGGCTTCCTGCACTTGTGCCGACTCGGCCCTTACCAGACCTGCACTTGTGCCGACTCGGCCCCTCCCAGACCTGCACTTCTGCCGACTCGCGCTGTCCGCCGACGAGGCGTGGCGTGGCGCGATCACCGCCTTCGAGGCTCAGCGAGCGGCCGAGCGCCGGGGGGTGGTGGCGCCGCTGATCAGGCGGTGGCGGCCTCGCTCAGCGCGCCCTCGGGAAGCGGCAGGGCGAGGATCTTGGCGGTCCGGACGAAGGAGTCGTGCGCGGTCGCCGGGTCGTCGGCCAGGTCGGTGCCGAAGCTCGGCACCAGTTCCCGGAGGGTCGGCTGCCAGGCCGACCAGCGGTCGGGGAAGCAGCGCTCCAGCACCTCGAGCATGATCGGCGCGGCGGTGGAGGCGCCCGGGGAGGCACCCAGCAGGCCGGCAATGGTGCCGTCGGAGCCGGTGATGACCTCGGTACCGAACTGGAGTACGCCGTTGGGCCGGATGACCTGCACCCGCTGGCCGGCGGTGATCTTCTCCCAGTCCTTCGGGCTCGCCCCGGGGAAGAAGTCCTGCAGGTCCTTGAACTTGGTGCGCGGCAGCGAGATGAGCTGCTGGATGAGGTAGATCGTCAGGCCGACATTGGTCAGGCCGGCCTTGAGCATCGGCCAGAGGTTGTGGAGCCTGATCGAGGTGAACAGGTCGAAGATCGAGCCGAACTTCAAGAACCGCGGGCTCCAGCCGGCGTACGGCCCGAACATCAGTGCGGGCGAGCCGCCCACGATCCGGGTGTCGAGGTGCGGCACCGACATCGGCGGCGCGCCGACCGCCGCCTTGCCGTAGACCTTGGCGTGGTGGCGGGCGACGAGCTCGGGCTTGGTGGTGCGCAGGAACTCCCCGGAGACCGGGAAGCCGCCGAAGCCGCGGACCTCCGGGATGCGCGACTTCTGCAGCAGCGGCAGCGCCCGGCCGCCGGCGCCGACGAAGACGAAGTCGGCGGTGTAGTGGAAGCGCTCGCCGGAGTGGTGGTTCTTGCCCATGACGTGCCAGACGCCGTCCATGGTGCGGTGCACGTCGCGTACGTCGGCGCCGTACTCGATCGTGGCGCCGCGCTCGACCAGGCTGTCGGTGAGGATCGAGGTCAGCGCGCCGAAGTCGACGTCGGTGCCGCCGGCGTGGAAGGTCGCCGCGATGGGCTCCTCGCCGACCCGGCCGTCGCGCAGCAGCGGCGCCCAGCTCTCGATGACCGCCGGGTCATCGCTGAACTCCATGCCGGTGAAGAGCGGGTGGTCCTTGAGGGCGTCGTAGCGGGCGCGCAGGTAGGCGACGTTGTCGGCGCCCCAGACGAAGCTCATGTGCGGGGTGGCGTGGATGAACGCCTCGGGGTCGGGGATGCGGCCGTTCTCGACCAGCGCCGACCACAGCTGCCGGGAGATCTGGAACTGCTCGTTGACCACGATCGCCTTGGAGATGTCGACGTCGCCGTCGCCGCGCTGCGGGGTGTAGTTGAGCTCGCAGAGCGCCGCGTGTCCGGTGCCGGCGTTGTTCCAGGGGCCCGAGGACTCCTGGGCGAGCTCGTCGAGGCGCTCCAGCACGCGGATGCGCCAGGTCGGCTCGAGCTCCTGCAGCAGGGTGCCGAGAGTGGCACTCATGATTCCGCCGCCGATGAGGACCACGTCCAAGGGAGTCTCCACCCCACTTGTATGAGGCATCGGCTCCCCGTGCCGCAAATCGGGTCCCGGCGGCGGGGCGAATTTGTGGCTCAGGTCATACCTTCGGCCCGCCGGATGGTGTGACGAAGGTCCCGGGGGCTCGTTGTCTTCGGCCCTGCTCGCCTCGGCACTCGCCGGGTGTGCTGGAGACATGACGAACCCCCAGCAGAGCAACTGGCTCCTGGTCGGCGTCGACGGCTCACCCGCCTCCGACGCCGCCGTCCGCTACGCCTCTCACGAGGCCCGTCGGCTCGGCGCGGGTCTGCGCATCGTCCACGTCATGCCCGAGGTGGCGCCCTACACCGCCATGGTCCCGGTCATGCCGGTCGAGCCGGCGGCGCTGCGCAGCGCCGGCCATGCGGTCCTCCACGACGCCGCCGCCCTCGCCCGCACGGTCCTCGACGCCCGCCAGGTCACCGTCCAGCTCCTCGACGGCCCGCGCGCCGGCGGCCTGGTGAAGGCCGCCCGCAGCGCCCGGCTGCTGGTCGTCGGCCACGAGCGCCGCTCCACCCTGGAGCGCATCGTCGTCGGCGCGACCACCCAGGCCGTCGCGGCCCGGGCCACCTGCCCCGTCGTCGCCGTCCCAGGTGATTGGGCGCCCGGCTCGGGCCGCGGCCAGATCGTCGTCGGGGTGAAGAACACCGAGCGCGCCGAACTACTGGTCCGTCGCGCCTGCGAGCTCGCCGCCGAACGGGGCGCCCGGCTGGTGCTGCTGCACGCCTGGGAGCTCCCGGGAGGGTACGACGACCTGATGCTCGCGCAGATCGACGAGCTGGCCTGGAGCGACCGGGCCAGGCACGAGCTCGACGACGTCGTCGCCCAGGTCGGCCGCGACCACCCCGGCGTGCAGGTCGAGATCAAGGTGGTCCACGGGCAGCCGGCCCGCATCCTCACGTCGGCCTCGGCCGAGGCCGACCTGCTGCTGCTGGCCCGGCGGCCGCACGCCTTCCCGCTCGGTCACTTCGGCTCCACCGGCCGCACCCTGCTGCGGGAAAGCAGGTGCCCGGTCGAGGTGCTGCCGCCGACCTCGGAGCCGGCGCTCACCGAGCTGGCGACAGTCAGCTAGGCAAGGCCGGCCCGCGGCCCCGTTCGCTCCCATAGCCTGGTCGCGTGCCCCGACTCACGCCCGAACACCGCGCCTGGATCGACGAGGCGGTCCGCCGCGTCGAGGCCGACTCCAACCGCAGCGCCGACACCCACCTCCACGTCCTGCCGCTGCCGGAGGCTGCCCGCTCCTCCGGCCCGGAGGTGGAGCTCTACCTCAAGGACGAGTCGGTGCACCCCACCGGCTCGCTCAAGCACCGGCTGGCCCGCTCGCTGTTCCTCTACGCGCTCTGCAACGGCTGGCTGCACGCCGGAGCCACCGTGGTGGAGGCGTCCTCGGGCTCCACGGCGGTCTCCGAGGCCTACTTCGCTCGGCTGCTGGGCTTGCCCTTCGTCGCGGTGATGCCGCGCTCGACGTCGCCGGAGAAGGTCGCGCTCATCGAGTGGTACGGCGGGCGCTGCCACTTCGTCGACTCCGCCGGCCAGGTCTACGACGAGGCGCGGCGGCTCGCCGCCGAGTGCGGCGGCCACTACCTGGACCAGTTCACCTATGCCGAGCGGGCCACCGACTGGCGCGGCAACAACAACATCGCCGAGGCGATCTTCGCCCAGATGGCGGCCGAGCCCCACCCGATCCCGTCCTGGATCGTGGTCAGCGCCGGCACCGGCGGCACCTCGGCCACCATCGGCCGCTACCTCCACTACCGTCGCCACCCCACCCGTCTGCTGGTCGCCGACCCCGAGGGCTCGGCCTTCTACGACGGCTGGGAGGCGGACACCTCCACCGCGACCGGCCCGGGCTCCCGGATCGAGGGCATCGGCCGGCCCCGGATCGAGCCGTCGTTCGTCGGCGGGGTCGTCGACGAGATGACCCGGGTCCCCGACGCCGCCTCGATCGCGACCATGCGGTGGGTCTCGGCCCGGCTCGGTCGCGACGTCGGCGCCTCCACCGGCACCAACGTGTGGGCGGCGCTGGGCGCCATCGAGCAGATGCGGGCCGCCGGTGAGTCGGGCAGCATCGTGACGCTGCTGTGCGACGGCGGTGACCGCTACACGACCACCTACTACTCCGACGCCTGGGTCGCCGACCAGGGCATCGACCTGGCGCCCTACCTGGCCGCGCTGGCGACGTACGACGAGACGGGCGAGCTCCCGCTCTGAGCGGCGAGAAAAAAGTTTCTCGGGAAACCGCGTCATGGGGTCCTAGGACCTACGTCCCCTCACCGAAGGTCGTCCACCGGTGGGGGGTGGACGACCTTCTCACTTCCTCCCCAGCACCGCGGTACCGGCGATCTCCTCGTCGGTCTCGATCGTGGCGGCCAGGCCGGCCCGCGCCATCAGCGCCCGGGTGAGCGGCGCCTGCCGCCGGCTCGACTCCACCAGCAGCAGGCCGCCCTCGGCGAGCCGGGCCGGCGCCGCCGCGATGACCCGCCGCTGCACGTCCAGCCCGTCCGGGCCGCCGTCGAGCGCCACCCGGTGCTCATGGTCGCGGGCCTCGGCCGGCAGCAGCGCGATCTCCTCGGTCGGGACGTACGGCGCGTTGGCGAGGATCACGTCGAAGACCAGGTCCGGGAGCGGCTCGAACAGGTCACCCTGGAGCACCCGCTCGGCCGGCAGGTTCCCTCGCGCGCAGGCGACCGCGGCCGGGTCCACGTCGATCGCCCACACCTCCGCACCGGGCAGCCGGCTCGCCACCGCCGCCCCGAGCGCCCCGGTGCCGCAGCCCAGGTCGAGCACCCGACCCGGCGCGGCGGCCACCGCCAGCCGCACCAGCAGCTCCGACCTGACCCGCGGCACGAACACCCCCGGCGCGCAGGCCACCCGGATTCCCGCGAAGCCGGCCCAGCCCAGCACCGTCTCCAACGGCTCGCCGGCGACCCGGCGCGCCACCATCTCCTCGGTGGCGCCGGCCAGCAGCGCGGCCTCCTCCTCGGCGAAGACGCACCCCGCCGCGCGCAGCCTCGCCACCAGCGCCTCGTCAGTCATCGGAGAGGATGCTGTCATGCTCGACCCCGTCGCCTGGATCGTCACCGGGTACGCCGCCCTGGTGACCGTCGCGGCAGTCCTCGGCGTCACGCTCAAGGCCCCCCGGCCCCGCTGGCTGGACCAGCTCGGCTGGATGCTGACGGGGCTGGCCGTCGTGCTCGCCCTGGTCGCGCTCGCCGCGCTCTCCGACGGACCCAGGCCGGAGTCGATGCCGACCTATCTCGGCTACGTCGGCGCGGCCGTCGTGATGATGCCGGTCGCGCTCACCACGATCCGGGACGACCGGGGGTCGTGGTCCTCGGGCGTGGTGGCCGCGGCCGCCCTGGCGACGGGCGTGGTCGCGGTGCGCATCATGATGGTCCGGTGAAGTCTGGTCCTCACCTCGTCCTCCTGGCCGTCTACGCGATCTTCGTGCTGGCCGCCGGGTCCCGCTCCCTGGTCCAGATAGCGACCCGGTTCGGCGACGCCCCGCTGGCCTATCTGCTCTCGCTGGTGGCCGCGGCCACCTATGTCGCCGGTTGGTTCGCCATCCGCCGCGCCGCGGCCGGGGAGCCCGGCTTCGCGCGGGTGATGCTCTGGGTCGAGCTCGGCGGGGTCGTCGTGGTGGGCACCCTGTCGCTGATCGAGCGGGACTGGTTCCCCGACGCGACGGTGTGGTCGGACTACGGTCGCGGCTACGGCTGGGTGCCCGCGATCCTCCCGGTCGCGGGTCTGATATGGCTATATCGACGACCTGCCGAGCCGAGGAGCCAGATGTGACCAGCGGAACCAGCACGGCCTATGCGGTCTCTCCCGACTCCGGCGAGCCGTGGGCGACGCCCGGCGCCTGGCCGGTCGCCGAGGGCATCCACCGGATCCCGCTGCCGCTGCCCAACGACGGCCTCCGCGCGGTCAACGTCTACACGATCGAGACCGAGGACGGGCTCACCCTGGTCGACGGCGGCTGGGCCATCACCGAGGGCCGTGAGGCGCTGGCGGCCGGCCTGCGGCAGATCGGGCGCAGGTTCACCGACATCCGGCACTTCCTGGTGACCCACGCCCACCGGGACCACTACACCCTGGCCAGGGTGCTCGGCCGCGAGTTCGACGCCCGGGTCTGGCTCGGCCGGGCCGAGCGCGGCGCACTGGCCGCGGCTCGCGAGTTCCGCAGCATCGGCGCAGACCGCGCCTTGCTGGTCGCACTGCGTGAGTCGGGCGCGAGCGAGCTGGTCGAGAGGCTGTCGGCCGAGCCGTTCGACGGGCCCGACCCGGAGACCTTCGCCGACGCCGATGACTGGATCGAGGGCGACGTACCACTCGCCGTCGGCGAGCGGACCCTCAACGCCGTACACACCCCCGGCCATACCCAGGGCCATTACGTCTTCGCCGACCTCGGCGCCGGCCTGCTCTTCGCCGGCGACCACGTGCTGCCGACCATCACCCCGTCGATCGGCCTTGAGGGCGTGGTCTCGGCGCTGCCGCTGGGTGACTTCATGGCCTCGCTGGCGAAGGTGCGGGCGATGCCAGACCTGCGGCTGCTGCCCGCTCACGGCCCCGTCGCACCCTCGGCCCATGCCCGGGTCGAGGAGTTGTTGGCCCACCACGAGCACCGCCTCGACCAGTGCTCAAGTCTGCTCGGCGAGACGCCGAAGATGGCCTACGAGGTGGCGCAGGGCCTGGGCTGGACCCGCCACGAGCGCCCTTTCGCCAGTCTCGACCTGTTCAACGCCAGCCTCGCCGCCATGGAGACCAAGGCCCACCTCGATCTGCTGGCCGCGCGCGGCCGGGCGACCCGCACCGAGACCCCGGAGGGCGTCACCTACGTCCTTGTGAAGGATTCGTGACCCGATAGGTCACTCTCTCGTCACAACCCACTAAGGTTGACGGCGTCAGACAGGGGAGCCCAGCAAGGGCTGAGAGTGCGGCAGAGCCGCAGACCCTCCGAACCTGATCCGGTTAGCACCGGCGAAGGGAGTCACGATGCGCAAGCGCGCGTTCATTCCGATCCTCGCCCTCGGGCTCGGTGCCTGCTCGCTCGCGGGCGGCAGCGACGACGGCGACCAGGCCGAGCAGGTCGTACTGGTCACCCACGAGTCGTTCGCGCTGCCCGACGAGCTGGTCGCCGAGTTCGAGGACGAGTCGGGCTACACCCTCAAGGTCCAGGCAGCCGGCGACGCCGGCACACTGGCCAACAAGCTCGTCCTCACCAAGGACGACCCCACCGGGGACGTGGCCTTCGGCGTCGACAACACCTTCGCCTCCCGAGCGCTCACCGAGGGCGTCTTCGCCGACTACACCCCCGCCGAGGTGCCCGCCGGGGTCGCCGGCTACGACCTGCCCGGCGACGACGGCAGCCACCTGACCCCGGTCGACAACGGCAACGTCTGCGTCAACATCGACACCACCTGGTTCGCCTCGCACGGCTTGCCTGCGCCCACCACGCTCGACGACCTCACCAAGCCCGCCTACCAGGACCTCCTGGTCACCCCGGGCGCCACCACCTCCTCGCCCGGGATGGCCTTCCTGCTCGCCACCATCGCGACGTACGGCGACGGCTGGCCCGACTACTGGAAGGCGCTGCTGGCCAACGGCGCCGAGATCACCGATGGCTGGTCCGACGCCTACGAAGTCGACTTCACCCAGGGCGGCGGCAGCGGCAACCGGCCCATCGTGGTCTCCTACGACTCCTCGCCCGCCTTCACGGTCACGGACGACGGCAGCTCCACGACGAAGGCGCTGCTCGACACCTGCTTCACCCAGGTCGAGTACGCCGGCGTGCTGGCCGGCGCCGAGAACCCCGATGGGGCGAAGGCGTTCGTCGACTTCCTGCTCTCGCCGGAGGTCCAGGCCGCGCTGCCCGAAGCGATGTACGTCTTCCCCGTCGTCGACGGCACCTCGCTGCCCGAGGACTGGGCGGCGCACGCCCCCCGGCCGACCGCGCCGCTGACCGTGGCGCCGGAGCAGATCGACGCCCACCGAGACGAATGGCTGCGGACCTGGAGCGACCTGGTCTCCCAGTGACCGACCCCCGCGGACGTCATGCGGTGGGCGCCACCGCTGGATATCTCCGCATGCCGCCGCGACGGGTCGCGGCTCTCGGAGCGC
>NZ_JASGDQ010000137.1:0-12591 GCF_047607185.1 Nocardioides sp.
AGGGAGCGCCCCAGCACTTCTGCCGACTCGGCATTCCTGAGGCCTGCACTTCTGCCGACTCGAGGGTTTTGAGGCCTGCACTTCTGCCGACTCGAGGGTTTTGAGGCCTGCACTTCTGCCGACTCGAGGGTTTTGAGACCTGCACTTCTGCCGACTCGGCAGTCACATCAGTCACTTCCGTCACGGCGTGGCACGCCCAGATCGCCAGCCGCTCCGCTTAGCCTCGGGGCTGGGCACGGTCTGTCCTACCGGCGTCCACCTCTTCCCCGAACAGGACAGTGGAGCGACCCATGGCGAACAGCCTGATGGCTGGGGCCGTCGGCCGGGACATGGCCGTCGACCTCGGGACTGCGAACACCCTGGTGTACGTGCGCGGCAAGGGTGTCCTCGTCGACGAGCCGAGTGTCGTAGCCATCAACCAGACCACCGGCGAGGTGCTGGCCGTCGGCCACGAGGCCAAGCGGATGCTGGGCCGTACCCCCGACTCGATCACCGCCATCCGGCCGCTCAAGGACGGCGTCATCGCCGACTTCGAGGGATGCGAGCAGATGCTGCGCTGGTTCATCCAGCAGGTCCACCACCGTCGCTATCTCGCCAAGCCCCGGATGGTCGTCTGCGTGCCCAGCGGCATCACCCCGGTCGAGCATCGCGCGGTCAAGGAGGCCGCCTACCAGGCCGGCGCCCGCCGGGTCTTCATCGTCGAGGAGCCGATGGCCGCAGCCATCGGCGCCGGGCTGCCCGTCCACCTGCCGACCGGCAACATGGTCGTCGACGTCGGCGGCGGCACCACCGAGGTGGCGGTCATCTCGCTGGGCGGCATCGTCACCAGCCTGTCGATCCGTACCGCCGGCGACGACCTCGACAACGCCATCGTGCAGTGGATGAAGAAGGAGCACGCGCTGCTCCTCGGCGAGCGCACCGCCGAGGAGGTCAAGATGACCCTCGGCTCCGCCTTCCCCAGCCACGACGAGCCGGTCGCGGAGATCCGCGGCCGCGACCTGGTCTCCGGGCTGCCTCGCACCGTCGCCGTCACCAGCGCCGACATCCGGCTCGCCCTCGACGAGCCGCTCAACGCCATCGTGGACGCCGTCCGGACCACCCTCGACCAGACCCCGCCCGAACTCGCCGGCGACATCATGGACCGGGGCATCGTGCTCACCGGCGGCGGCGCGCTGCTGCGCGGTCTCGACGAGCGGCTGCGTCACGAGACCGGGATGCCGGTCCATGTCGCCGAGGATCCGCTGCTCTCGGTCGCGATGGGCGCAGGTCGCTGCGTCGAGGAGTTCGACGCCTTGCAGCAGGTGCTGGTCTCCGACGCTCGGCGGCTGAGGGCGTCCTGATGGCGATGCTGACCCGGCCGCCGGCCGAGCGGATCGCTGAGCGCATCAATGGGCGCATCAATGGGCGCATCAATGGGCGCGGCGGTCTCGATCGGGCCCGCGGACCCAAACGCGCCACCGTCGTCGCGCTGGTGCTTGCCTGCGCCGTGCTGGTCGTGCTCGACCTGACCAGTCCGGCACTGACGCCGCTGCGCCGGCTGGTCGGCGAGGTGCTCGGGCCACTCGAGTCGGCGACCGCCACGATCGCCCGCCCGGTGACGGGCATCCCTGGCTGGTTCGACAGCCGCGCCGAGCTGCGCGACGAGATCGACCGGCTCAGCAAGGAGAACGGCGAGCTGCGTCAGCAGGTCGCCACCATCCCGTACGACGCCAACCGACTGGCCGCCTACGACGGCCTCACCGCCACCGCGAAGAGCATCGGCTACGCCATCGTGCCCGCCCACGTCGTCGGCTACGGCCCCGCCCAGTCCTTCGAGCGCACCGTCACCATCGACGCCGGCAGCAGCTCCGGTGTCGAGGCGGACATGACGGTGGTCAGCTCCGCCGGCCTGGTCGGCCGGGTGCTGCGGGTCACCAGCACCACCGCCACGGTGCTGCTGGTCACCGACCCCGACTCGGTGGTCGGCGGCCGGGTGGGCAGTAGCATGGAGGTCGGCTTCGTCCACGGCAGCTCCGCGGACGCCGACGGGCTCGACCTGGAGCTGCTCGACCAGACCGAGGTGCCGGCCACCGGCGACACCGTCGTCACCTGGGGGAGCGCCAAGGGGGCGCCGTACGTCGCCGGAGTGCCGATCGGTGTCGTCGACTCGGTCTACACCAGCCTGCGCGACTCCACCCAGCGGGCCCGCGTCACGCCGTTCGTCGACTTCACCGCGCTCGACCTGGTCGGTGTCGCGGTGCCCAGCGGCACTCACAGCGACCGCCGCCTCATCGACGCCGACGGGGTGATCAAGTGAGGCGCTGGGGGCTGCTCGGCGTCCTCGTCGTACTGGCGCTGATGCTGCAGGTGAGCGTCCTCGACGCCTTCGCCTGGCATGGCATCGTGCCGGATCTGGCGCTGCTCGTCGTGGTCGGCGCCGCGCTGGTGCGGGGCAGCGAGTTCGGCTTGGTGGCCGGCTTCGCCGCCGGCGTACTCCTCGACGTGGCGCCGCCGGCCGACCACCTGGCGGGCCGCTGGGCGCTCGCCCTGCTCGTCGTCGGCTACCTCGCCGGCCGGGTCGGCGAGGACGACGGCCGGGGCCTGGGCCAGGACCGTCGCCGGATCGCCCCCACCGTCGCCGTCGCGACCGTCGCGGCCGCCAGCTTCGTCGGCAGCAGCCTGTTCGCCCTCACCGGCCTGCTGTTCCGTGACCCGGCCGTCGGCACCGGCGACCTGCTCGCGACCATCGGGATCAGCTTGGTATGGGACGTGCTGCTGGCGCCGTTCGTGCTGCCCCCGGTGATGGCGGCCTTCAGAGCAGTGGAGCCGGGGAGAGCATGACCGGGGCCCAGCGCACCAGCCGGCTGCGCCTGATCGTGGTGCAGGCGCTGGTCTTCTCGCTCTTCGCCACCCTGCTGGTGCGGCTCTACTACCTCCAGGTCGTCACCGGCGACACCTACCACGCCCGTGCCGCCAGCCAGTCCGTCCGCCAGGTCGTGCTGCAGCCCGAGCGCGGCCTCATCGTCGACGCTCAGGGCCGGCCGCTGGTCACCAACCGGCAGGCCTGGTCCGTCGAGATCGACAAGGAGGTCTTGGCCCAGCTGCCCGAGGACGAGCGCTCGGTGCTGCTCGCCCGGGTGAGCAAGGCCGTCAAGGTCGACGTGGCCGACATCGAGAAGACGCTCGAGGACTGGAACGGCTCCCGCTACCAGCCCGTCCCGATCGCCACCGACGTCGCGGAGAAGGTCGCCCTGGCGATCCTGGAGCAGCCCGAGGACTACCCCGCGGTGGTCGCCGAGCAGGTCTCGGTGCGGGCCTACCCGCAGCCTTATGGCATCAACCTCGCCCACGTGCTCGGCTACCTCAGTCCCGTCACCGAGGACGAGTACGACGCCGCCAAGACCGCCGAGGACCCCTCCCTCAACGCCACCAGCTCGGTCGGCCGGGCCGGCGTCGAGAAGGAGTACGACGAGTGGCTGCGCGGCCTGCCGGGCAGCACCGAGGTCACCGTCGACTCCCTCGGCCGGCCGATCGGCGAGGGGGAGAGCACCGCCGCCCAGCCCGGCGACACCCTGGTGACCAGCATTGACGCGAAGCTGCAGAGCGTCGTCGAGAAGCAGCTCGCCGGCGCGATCGCCACCGCGCGCGACACCTACGACACCGTCACCCACAAGAACTACGTCGCCGACTCCGGCGCGGCCATCGTCATGGAGGCCAAGACCGGCCGGGTCGTCGCGATGGCCAGCCAGCCGACGTACGACCCCGAGATGTGGGTCGGCGGCATCAGCAAGAAGGACCTCAAGGCGCTCTACAGCGACGACGCCGGGGACCCGCTGCTGGCCCGCGCCACCCAGGGCCAGTTCGCGCCCGGCTCGACCTGGAAGCCGATCATGGCATCGGGCGCGCTCTCCAACGGGATGAGCGAGGACACCCGGCTCGGCTGCACCAGCGGCCTGCAGATCGGCAACCGCTGGTTCAAGAACTACGAGTCCGCCTCCTACGGCAATATCAGCTTCGCCCAGGCGCTGCAGATCTCCTGCGACACCTTCTTCTACCGCGTCGGCCTGCACTTCTGGGACACCTACGGCTCCGACCCCGCCGACGCCAAGGCCAAGGACCCGCTCGCCACCACCGCCAAGTCGTTCGGGTTCGGCGAGGCCACCGGCATCGACCTGCCCGGCGAGGCCAGCGGGCGGGTCGGCGACCGCCGGTGGCGGGCGGCGTACTGGAAGGCGAACAAGGACACCTACTGCCAGATGGACGAGGACGGCACCGCGAAGACTGACTTCATGAAGGTCTTCGCCCACGAGTTCTGCCTGGAGGGCAACTACTTCCGGCAGGGCGACGCGGCCAACTTCACCATCGGCCAGGGCGACACCATGGTCACCCCGCTGCAGCTGGCCCGCGCCTACGCGGCGATCTCCAACGGCGGCACCCTCTACGCGCCCACCGTCGGCAAGGCCATCGTCGCCGAGGACGGCACCGTGCTGAAGCGGATCAAGCCGCAGGTCGCCGGCCACGTCGACGTCACCAAGGCCGCGCTGAGCTACGTCGACGAGGCGCTGCTCGGCACTCCCAAGACCGGCACGCTCGCCTGGAAGTTCCAGGACTTCCCGCTCGACGACGTTCACATCCACGGCAAGACCGGCTCCGCCGAGGTCGAGAACAAGCAGTCCACTTCCTGGGTCGCCACCTACGACGAGAACTACGTCGTGGTCATGATGGTCACCCAGGGCGGCACCGGCTCCGGCACCAGCGGCGACCCGGTCCGCCGTATATGGGAAGCGCTGTACGGCGTCTCCGACGGCAAGGCGGGCGCGACCGAGCCCGTCATCGACGACGTGACCTCGCCCAAGCAGCTGCCGACCTTCGCCGAGGACGGCTCGATCCTGCCGCCGTCGACGAAGTCGTCGAAGTCGTCGAAGCGGAAGGCCTCGCGATGAGCGAGCTTGCGAGCGAGCCATGGGCACCAAGCCAGCCACGAGCGCAGCGAGGGGGGAGGGCGTGAGCAGGCGCGTGGACTGGATCCTGCTGGCCGCGGTCCTCGGCCTGGGCGCGCTCTCCTGCCTGCTGGTGTGGTCGGCGACCGCCCACCGCGACGTGCTCACCGGCGGCGACCCTCGGCTGTTCCTGCGCAAGCAGCTCCTTAACGTGGTCATCGGGCTGGTGCTGCTGGCCGTGGTCTGGTCGGTCGACCACCGCTGGCTGCGGCTGCTCACCCCGATCGCCTATCTCGCCTCGATCGCGGGGCTGGTCCTGGTGCTGACCCACGGCCAGACCATCAACGGCTCCCGCTCCTGGCTGTCGGTGGGCGGAATGTCGCTGCAGCCCTCGGAGGTCGCCAAGCTGGCCGTGGTGGCGAGCATGGCGCTGGTGCTCGCCGAGCGGACCGAGGGCCGCTGGCGCACCCGGGTCGGCGTCGTCGACGTGCTGCTCATGCTCGCCGTCGCCGCAGTGCCGACCGCGCTGATCGTGGCCCAGCCCGACCTCGGCACCACGCTGGTGCTGGCCGCCACCGTCTTCGGCGTGCTGGCCGCCTCCGGTACGCCGCGCCGCTGGCTGGCGCTGCTCGCCGCCGGCGGCCTGACGGCGGCCGCCGCCGCGGTCGCCTCCGGCGTGCTGAAGGACTACCAGCTCGACCGGCTGCTCGCCTTCACCGACCCCACTCTCGATCCGAAGGGGGCCGGCTACAACACCGAGCAGGCCCGGATCGCGATCGGCAACGGCGGCCTGTTCGGCCAGGGGCTCTTCCACGGCACCCAGACCCAGTCGGGCTTCGTGCCCGAGCAGCACACCGACTTCGTCTTCACCGTGGCCGGCGAGGAGTTGGGGCTGGTGGGCGGCGGGGTGCTGATCCTGCTGCTCGGCGTCGTACTGTGGCGGGCGCTGCGCATCGCGGCCCGCACCGACGACCTGTTCGGCCGGGTGGCCGCCGCCGGGGTCGCCTGCTGGATCGGCTTCCAGGCCTTCCAGAACATCGGCATGTGCCTGGGCATCATGCCGGTGACCGGCGTGCCGCTGCCCTTCGTGTCCTACGGCGGCACCGCGATGTTCGCCTCGATGCTGGCCGCCGGGCTGTTGCTCAACATCCACGCCCGCACCGCCGCGCTCACCGAGCAGCGAGCGCCGCTCCGGGTCCTCGCCACCGCCCGGTGAGCAGACGCAGACTGACACCCAAACCCCCGTGAGCAGACGCAAACTGACACCCAAACCCCGGTGAGCAGACGCAGACTGACACTCAAACCCCGGTGACCGGTCGCAAACTGACCTCGCTCAGGGCTGCAGCGACACCACCAGAAACGACGCCAGCAGCACCAGATGGAGCAGGCCGGTGAGCGACTTGGCCCGGCCCTGCCCAATGCTCAGCATGGCGACGACGACCGAAACCGCGAGCAGCACCATCTGGGTCGGCTCCAGCCCCAGCACCAGCGGTCCGTCGAGCCAGATCATCGCGACCGCGATGGTGGGGATGGTCAGTCCGATCGAGGCCATCGCCGAGCCGTAGGCGAGGTTGAGGCTGATCTGCACCCGGTCCCGGGCCGCGTTGCGGACCGCCGCGATCGACTCCGGCGCCAGCACCAGCAGCGCGATGACGACGCCGACCACCGGGTGCGGCAGACCGAGGTCCTCGACGCCGCCCTCGATGGTGGGGGAGAGCAGCTTGGCCAGCCCGACGACCGCGACCAGGGCCACCATCAGCAGGCCCAGGCTGGTCAGCGCCGCTCGTACCGTCGGCGGGTCGGCGTGGCCGTCGCCGTTCTCGTCGACCAGACCGGTGAAGCGGCCGAACTCGTCACTGGTCACCGGAATGAAGAAGTCACGATGCCGCACGGTCTGGGTGAAGACGAAGGCGCCGTAGAGCAGCAGCGACGCAACCGCGGCGAAGCCGAGCTGGAAGGGGGTGTAGATCCGGCCGCTCACCGAGGTGGTGAAGCTCGGCAGGATCAGCGTGACGGTGGCCAGGGTGACGACGGTGGCCAGCGCCGCGCCGGTGCCCGAGGCGTTGAAGCTGACCAGGTGGTGCTTGGCGGCGCCCACCAGCAGCGAGAGCCCGACGATGCCGTTGAAGGTGATCATCACCGCCGCGAAGACGGTGTCCCGGGCGTAGGTGCTGGCGGCCTCGCCGCCGCTGGTCATCAGCATGACGATCAGGCCCACCTCGATCACGGTCACCGCGACCGCGAGGATCAGCGAGCCGAACGGCTCGCCGACCCGGTGGGCCACCACCTCGGCGTGGTGCACCGAGGCGAGGATCGAGCCGATCAGCGCGGCGGCGATGACTACGAGGACCGCCCAGTGCTCGTGGCTGGCCCAGGTGGCCACCAACAGCACCAGGCCGACGACGGGGACGAGAGTCGCCCACTGGAGCAGACCTCGCTTGGTCGAGTTCGCCATGAGCGCCAAGGCTAGGGGGTGCCCGCCGCCGGTCTGGGCGACGACTCGGCGGACTCGGTGGGCTCGGCGAGGGCGGCTCGGACCCGCTCGGCGAGGTTGGCGTAGGCCTCCCGGTTGCGGTTGAGGATGGTGCCCGCGACATGGCGGGCATGCAGCTTGTTCTGCACGATCTCGCGCCGGGTGGCGAAGGTGTCCGTGACCGGTGAGATCCGCAGGTCGAGCAGGTGGTGGGCCGAGACGATTCCCGGCCAGGGCACCCGCCGCCGGTCGGAGTGCATCGGGTGGGTGCGGACAGCGCGCACGTTGCTCAGATCGCGGACGCCGTCGACCAGGACCACCCGGGTGACGTCGTACCGCCCCTCCACGCGCTGGACCCCGCTCGACTTGACCTGGATGCCGCAGGCGGTGTGATTGCGGGTGTCGAGGACCAGAAGGTCGATGTTCGCGCCGCCGGCGAGCTGCTCGAACTGCGCGGGCGCGGGCAGCGCGATGAGGGTGTCGTCGGCGGAGCTGAGCGCCCACAGCGCCTGCAGGGTGTCGAACTCGTTCAACGCGCCATTGAGCCAATGCCGCATCGGCGCCATGAGGGGGTCGAACAGGTCCTCGTGACCGAAGACATCGCGCATCCGTGACAGCTTCAGCGCCTGGGCTGCCAGAAAGTAGCGATCGCGCTCGAGCAGCAGCAGCGCCGCGGGGCCGCCGAAGAATTCGGGACGCAGCAGCCGGCCCCATGACTGCTGGGCCATGGAGTTGAGGCGATGGAAGTTCAGCTCCATCGACGGTCGCGCCCACTCCTCGAGGTGTGCCTCGTCGACGGCGTGCTCGCTGATCGCCGCGAAAGCGCTATCGAGCGATCGGCTGAGGACGCGCTGGATCGGCTTGAGATCCCGACGGACCCAGTTGGTGTACTCGATCGAGAAGTCTCTCATGCCGTGAAGTGACGGCGGTGGCGCGCCGGTCAGCGCGTCCCATAGCAGCTCTCCCCAGCGGTAGGAGTAGTCCCGTGCGGGCCTCATCGCCTCGCCGATGGCGCCGGGGTAGGCGTGCCGGTTGACGGCGTTGCGATCGTAGGACCTGACGAACTCCTCCCAATGCACCTGTGGCCCCGTCCTGCTCGGCTGCACCCGCCCGGGCGCACCGTGGTCGACTCTCGACAAGTACCAGGCAGTTTAGGGCATAACTGGTTGGACGTGGCGCTCGAACCGCTCAACCGTAGGTCTCCTCGGGCGTGGGGACCTGCTCGATGCTGGTCACGTCCAGCACCGGGTCGCCGTGGTCGTCGGCTGCCTCCGTGACCGTGCCGGTCACCTGAACCCACTGGTTGCGGGGCGGGGCAGGCTGCCCGGTCGCCCTGGCCCGCTCCACGATCGCGTCGGCGGCACAGCAGAAGATGGTCAGCCGGGTGACGTACCAGTCGCCTTTGTCGCCGGTGCTGACGAATCCCACCACCCGGACCTGCCGGCCGAGCAGGGTCTCGCCGTCGACCGAAGCCCGCCAGGTCAGGTCGTCGAGGGTGAGGTCCACAGGATCCCCGTCGGGCAGCGGCGGCAGCCCGCCGTCCTGTTGGTGGACCACGGTCGGGTCGTCGCCGCGTCGCTCGGCCAGGTAGGCGCCCAGCGCCGGCGGGTTCACCACGAAGACGACCAGACCCGGCAGGAGCAGCAGCCAGGTCGCCCACGGCACCCCGTGGTCGTGGTCGTCGTCGTGCTCCGAGACCGGCTCGCGGCCCAGCGCCGCGCGCAGCGACAGCGCGATCAGCACCAGCCCGGTGGCCATCAGCGGCCAGCGCATCCAGGACGCCACGAAGGTGAGGTAGCCGGTGCCCATGGTCAGCCGCACCAGCACGGCACCGAGGAAGGCGGTGACGAGCGCCTGGGTACGACGATTCACAGCAGCACCCAGCCGGCCAGCACCGCGCAGCCGGCGGCGACGACCACCACCAGCGGCACGAACCGGAGCGCGAACCCGGTGCCGAACCGGCCCGCCTCCAATGCCGCGAGCTTGAGGTCCATCGCCGGCCCCACCACCAGGAACACCAGCTTGGCGGTGTCGGAGAAGGAGGTGAAGCTGGCCGCCACGAAGGCGTCGGACTCCGAGCAGAGCGCCACCACGAAGGCGAGCGCCGCCATGGCCAGCACGGCCAGTGCCGGGTGCTCGGCGACGGTGTTGACCACCGATCGTGGCAGGAAGGTGTTGACCGCCGCCGCCAGCATGGCGCCGAGCACCAGGAACCCCGCGGCGTGCAGGAAGTCATGGCGTACGGCGGCCGCGAACCGCTGCGCCGTACCCTCCCCCTCGAAGGAGCGCAGCCGCAGCCGGTCGCCCCGCCACACACACCACCAGCCGACCAGCACCGCCGTCGCCAGCGAGGCGGCGAACCGGGCCGCCATCATGTCCACCCTGCCGCCGAAGGCGACCACCGTGGAGATCAGCACCGCCGGGTTGATGGCCGGCGAGGCCAGCAGGAACGTGAGCGCCACGCCTGGTGCCACGCCGCGGCCGATCAGCCGGCCGGCGATCGGCACCGCCGCGCACTCACAGCCGGGCAGGCCCATGCCCGCGATGCCTGCGGCCGGTACGGCGAGCACCGGGTTGCGCGGCACGATCCGGCCCAGCAGCCGGTCGGTGACCACCGTCGCGATCAGCGCCGAGAGCAGCACGCCGCCGACCAGGAAGGGCATCGACTGCACCACGATGGCGGTGAAGATGGTGCACCAGGTCGCGATCGCCTCGTGGTCGAAGAGGGGCACGATCCAGCGCTGGCCGAGCAGGATGGCGATGACGAGTGCCGCGACGATCTCGGGTTGGCCGAGGGCTGAGCGGGGGGCAGCGGTGCGCGGTGGCAAGGTGGCCATTTTCCTCCTCGTGTCGACAACGATTGTCGCGATCAGACGTGTCCCGCCTCGGGACCTGGGGGCGTGTGTCGCCGTCCCGCGACCGCCGGTCGGGTACGTTGGAGGCCCAGACCCAGAGCAGGGAGGCGTCATGGCCACGACGGAGAAGCCAGCCGCGCGGAGCCGGACGACTCGGCAGTTCCGCACCGTCGCGGCGGAGCTCGAGGCGTCGGACACCTTCCGCAGCGCCCAGGACATCCACGAGTCGTTGCGCCAGCAGGGCGAGACCGTCGGCCTCGCCACCGTCTACCGGGCGCTGCAGTCGCTGGTCGCCGCCGGTGACGCCGACACCGTCAAGACCCATGCTGGCGAGGCGGTCTACCGGCGCTGCTCGGAGACCCACCACCACCATCTGGTGTGCCGCTCCTGCGGTCGCACGGTCGAGATCGTCGGCCCGTCCGTCGAGAAGTGGGCCGGCCAGCTCGCCGCCGAGCACGGCTTCGCCGACGTCAGCCACACGGTCGAGCTGTTCGGCCTCTGCCCCGACTGCCAGAAATAGCGCGAGTCGGCAGAAGTGCAGGTGCCAGGAGCGCCGAGTCGGCAGAAGTGCTGCTCCTAGGGGCGTCGAGTCGGCACAAGTGCGGGACGACCGCCTGCACTTCTGCCGACTCGGGCCTTCTCAGACCTGCACTTCTGCCGACTCGGCGGCTCTCAGACCAGCACTAGCGCCGACTCGGCGTCAGGCGGCCGATCACCCGGCAGACGACGTAGATGGCGAACGACAGCGTCGTCACGTAGGGGCTGATCGGGATCGAGGTGCCGGTCGCGAGCAGGATGCCGCCGACCATCGAGACGAACGCGAACGCCATCGCCAGCAGCGGCACCTTCACCGGCGAGGCGGTGACCTGGAGCGCGGCGGCGGCCGGCGTCACCAGCAGGGTGAGGATGAGGAGGGCGCCGATGACCTGGATCGAGATGGCCACCGTGCAGCCGAGCACCAGGACGAAGAACGGGCCGAGGAAGCGCACCGGCACGCCGCGGGCCGCGGCGACCTCGGGGTCGACGCTGGCGAACAGCAGCGGCCGCCAGATCGTCAGCAACACCACCGACACCGCCGCGGCCGTCACCAGCAGTACGGTCAGCGAGGTGTTGTCGATGGCGACGATCTGACCGGTCAGCAGTCCGAACTTGTTGGCCGCCCGGCCGTGGTAGAGCGCCAGGAAGAGGATGCCGAGGCCCAGGCCGAACGGCATCAGCACCCCGATGATCGAGTTGCGGTCGCGCGCCCGCATCCCGAGCACGCCCAGGGCGAGAGAGGCGATCAGGGAGCCGACGAACGAGCCGACGACCACGCTCGCCCCGAGCAGCAGGGCACCAGAGGCCCCAGCGAAGGAGAGTTCGCTGATGCCGTGGACGGCGAAGGGCAGGTCGCGGGTGATGACCATGACGCTGATCAGGCCGCCGACCAGGCCGAGCACGGCGCCGGCGATGAGCGAGTTGCGCACGATCGGCAGCAGCTCGCCGTAGTTGTCGAAGTTGACGATGTCGTGCCAGCCGACCGTGTCCAGGGCGAGGACCAGCGGCGTCATGCGGGTGTCTCCTCGCGGTGGTCGTCGTGGTGGCTGAAGGGGTGCTCCTCGCCGCCGAGTACGACGAGGGCCTCGCCGCGGCGGATGACCTCGATCGGCGACCGGTAGAGATCGGAGAGCACCTCGCTGGTCATCACCTCATCGACGGTCCCCAGCCGGAACCGGCCGTCGGCGAGGTAGAGGACCAGGTCGGTCACCGGCAGCACCGGGTTGATCTCGTGGGTCACGAAGAGCACCGCGGTGTCGTGCTCGCGGCGCTGCCGGTCGAGCGTGTCCACGACGGCCCGCTGGTGGCCCGGGTCGAGGGAGAGCAGCGGCTCGTCGCACAGCAGCACGGCGGGGTCGGTGGCCAGCGCCTGGGCGATGCGCAGTCGCTGCTGCTCGCCGCCGGAGAGCTGGCCGAGCGGCCGGTCGGCGAACGACTCGGCGTTGACGCGGTCGATCAGCTCCTCGACCCGGGCCCGGCTGCGGCCCGGCCAGGGCACGCCCCAGCGAGTGCCGTCGATGCCGAGCTGCACCAGGTCGCGGCCGCGCAGGGGTACGTCGGCGGAGTAGCCGCGATGCTGCGGGATGTAGCCGATCGCCCGGCTACCGCGCCGGGCCGGCCGGCCCTGGACCGACACGGTCCCCTCGCTGAGCGGCACCAGCCCGAGGATGGCGCGCAGCAGGGTGGACTTGCCGGAGCCGTTGGGTCCGAGCACGGTGACGAACCGGCCGGGGGGGCGCCGCCAGCGGCGCCCCCCGCCCCCACCCCCGCCACCGCGCGGGTGCCCACGCCCCCCCCCCCCAACCCC
>NZ_JASGDQ010000138.1:0-33426 GCF_047607185.1 Nocardioides sp.
AAAAGCGAGAGCCGCTCGCCCATCCCCGGATCGGGACGGCCGAGCGCCTCTCGGAAGGTCAGATGGCGACCTGGACCTCGGCGACATTGCCCACCGAGGCGTGCACGGTCCGGTCGACCGGGTCGGCCTTCGGGGCCAGCGTCCGCAAGGTCCACTGGCCGTCGCCGGCGAAGAACCGGAAGTGGCCGGTGGCGCTGGTCGGCACCTCCGCGGTGAACTCGCCGGTGCGGTCGAGCAGCCGGACGTAGGCGCCGCCCACCGGCTCGCCGTCCCGGGTCACCTGGCCCTGAATGACGGCCTCCTTGGCGACGTCGACGCCGGCGAGCGAGAGCCCACCCTCAGTCGCGCCGCACATCAGATCGTCCCCGGCTCGTCACCCAGGACCACCGGCACGCCGACGAGCGAGCCGTACTCGGTCCAGGAGCCGTCGTAGTTCTTCACGTTGGACTGGTCGAGCAGCTCGTGGAAGACGAACCAGGTGTGCGAGGAGCGCTCGCCGATGCGGCAGTAGGCGATGGTGTCCTTGTCCCAGTCGACGCCGGCGTCGGTGTAGATCTGCTTGAGCTCGTCGTCGGACTTGAAGGTGCCGTCGTCGTTGGCCGCCTTGCTCCACGGGACGTTGGCCGCGGTCGGGATGTGGCCGGCGCGCTGGGCCTGCTCCTGCGGCAGGTGGGCGGGAGCGAGCAGCCGGCCGGCGAACTCGTCGGGCGAGCGGACGTCGACGAGGTTCTTGACGCCGATGGCGTCGACGACCTCGTCGCGGAAGGCGCGGATCGACGCATCCTGCTCCTGGGCGACGTACGACGTCGTGGGCCGCTCGACGGTCTCGTCGGTCAGCTCGCGGGAGTCGAGCTCCCACTTCTTGCGGCCGCCGTCGAGCAGCTTGACGTCCTGGTGGCCGTAGAGCTTGAAGTACCAGTAGGCGTAGGCGGCGAACCAGTTGTTGTTGCCGCCGTAGAGGACCACGGTGTCGTCGTTGGCAACGCCCTTGCTGCTCAGCAGCGCCTCGAACTGCGCCTTGTTGACGAAGTCACGGCGGACCTGGTCCTGCAGGTCGGTAGTCCAGTCCAGCTTGATGGCGCCCTTGATGTGGCCCTTGTCGTAGGCGGAGGTGTCCTCGTCGACCTCGACGAGCACGACCTTGGGGTCATCCAGGTGCTCCTCCACCCACTGGGCGGAGACGAGGGTGTTCTCGCGGCTCATTGTTTGTTGACCTTTCGGGATTTTTCTCAGTGGGCGAAGCGTTTGATCAGGAGGTAGGCCTCGCAGCCCAGGCAGAACCTGAAGACCGCGTTGAGCGTGGCGGCCACGGTGGCCAGTCCGATCGCGACGATGCCGACGAGGCTGTCGCGGTCGAGGAGGAAGGCGATCAGCGCTACCGCGGTGAAGACGAAGCCGACGGCCTGGGCGAACCGTGGCGGTGCCGGGTCCTCGAGGTGGTCAGGCGCCTGGAGGCGTGGCCGGACCAGGGACTTGAAGACCTTCGCATGGACGGTCCGCTGTACGCCGAGGGCGGCGCCGAGCGCGAACAGCACTGTCTGCGCGGCCGTCAAGACGACGCTGATCCAGCTGCCGGCCGTGACCAAGACGGCGATCAGCACCACGAGCGTGACGGCCGCGTTGAACTGCGGCCCACGCGGGTCGATGCCGTCGGTCGCAGCGTCGCCGGCACGGCGCGCGGCAGAGGTGGTTGTGGACATGGTGCTCCAGGGGAAGGGGTGGTGACGGCGAAACGAGAGGGCGTCAGGCCGACATTCGACACAGCGACGAGCGCACGCGGCAGTGGTCCACCGCCCGGCGCTTGGTCAGCATCGTCGAAAGCACGTGTCACACCCTAGGGCCGACTTCGCGGCCATCCCAATCCGAGTCTCGAATCATGAGATCGTCGTCTCACTCTATGAGAGCGAGGGCGGAGACGACCTGCTCTCGACGAGGCAGCCCGGCGGCGCGAGCGATCTCGCGGCCGGTCGCGTCCAGCACGATCGTGGTGGGAGTGCGCACGATCCCGAGACGCCGTACGACGTCGAGGTGGTGCTCCGCGTCGACCTCGACGTGCCGTACGCCCGCGGTCGCCTCGGCGACGTCGGCGAGAACGCGGCGAGTGGCCCGGCAGGGCGCGCAGAAGGCCGTCGAGAACTGCACCAGGGTCGCCCGCTCCCCCGGCTCGGCCTCCCGGACCGCCTCGGCGAGCTGGTCCCAGGTGGTCTCCTGGGGCACCTCGACCGGCGCCGCACCGCAGACCCGGTGGCGGCCCCGGAAGCGGCCGTCCACCACCGCCCGGTAGCCACCGAACGCGAGCGCGACGAGCACCGCCGCCAGTGCCACCCACAGACCGGTCATGTCCAACCCAACGCGCCAGGGCCGCCGACCGATTCCCGGGGCGGGGCGACGAAGGGGGCCACCCTCTCGGTAGGCGGCCCCCTGTCGACCGGCGGTGGGCTACAGACCCGGGACCGGCAGGCCGCCGAGGAGACTGCCCAGCAGGCTCTTGAGTGCGTCGTTGAGCTGGTCGACGGCCGCCGGCAGCGGGGTGCTGCCGAGTCCGACGCCGTCCACGACGCTCTTGAGCGTGTCGGTGACCAGATCGATCAGCCCATTCGGATCGCTGGGCAGCTCACCGCCCGCGGCGGCCTGCAGCTGGGTGATCAGACCCTGCAGCACGCTGGCGAACTGATCGACCGGGAGGCCGGCGCTGTTGAGCGTATCGAGGATCTGGACCACCATGTCGCCGACCACGTCGGCGGGCAGGCCCAGGCCCGACAGCGCGGCGGTCAGCTGGTAGACCAGCGAGGCGTACGACGGCGAGCTCGGGTCGTTGGGGTCGATGGGGGCGTTCGGGTCGGTCGACGCACCCGCCGGCAGCTGCGACTGGGTGTGGCACAGCACCGAGGCAGAGCTGGCGGAGGCGTACGCCGCACGGGCGGCGTGGTACTGCCTGGTCACCCTCCTCTTGGTCTTCCTCAGCTTCTTGACCTTCTTCTCGGTCGCGGTGCTGTGGTGCGACTTGTTGGCCTTCTTGGCCTTCTTCAACTTCTTGGCGACCTTCGCGATCCGGTTCTGCTTCTGCAGCAGGATGGTGCGGGCCGAGCCAAGGCTCTGGTCGTAGGCCGAGCAGTTGGCGGCGGCCGAGGCGGTAGTCGAGGTGACGGTCACCAGGGCACCTGCAGTGAGCGCGATGCCGACCAGCAGCACCGCCGTCTTCTTCGTCAAAGCGAACATCTCAATCGTGGCTCCTTCTCCGGCGGTTGCCAGCGTTCGCCGGCAACGTCGAGATGTTCAACGATGACGAGGCCGCCTCGTTACCACATCTTTCAAATTTCGTGGATATGCCTAACCGCCGGCAAAGGGCGGCAGGAACTCCACCGACTCGCCCGGCTCGACCAGCACCGTCCGCGGGTCGAGCCGGCCGACCGGCCGGTCGCCGACCAGGGCCGAGCAGGCCTGGAGCACTCTGGCGAGCTCGCTGCCGGGGTGCAGCTCGACCGCCAGCCGGGTCACCTCGGTGAGCGAGAGCGGCGCGTCGACGGCCACGGTGTCCTCCGCCGTACCGGCCGCCGCTTTGGCCGCGGCCCAGTAACGAATCCGTATCTGTCCCACATCACGACCTTAGGGGGGCTTCCGGTATGACGCGGAGGTTTCGTTATGATGCGGTGCAGATCAACCCGCCGAGGCTCAGCGTTGCGTTTCGGTGCTCCTTGATGGCTCCTGAGTTAAGTGGAGGTTGAGCCATGAGCACCCTGCTGCTGCTGACCAGTTCCCTACAGCCCTCGGTCGAGGTCCTGCCCGGACTCTCGCTGCTGGGCCACCAGGTCAAGATCCTGCCCGCCGAGGGCTCGGCGCTGCTGGAGGCGCCCGACTCCGACCTGCTGTTGGTCGACGGTCGCCAAGATCTCGCCCACGCCCGCGATCTGTGCCGACTGATCCGTACCACCGGCACCGATGTCCCGGTCCTGCTGGTCGCCACCGAGGGCGGTCTCGCGGTCGTCTCTCACGACTGGGGCATGGACGACGTCGTGCTGCACACCTGCGGCCCGGCCGAGTTGGAGGCGCGCATCAAGCTCGCCATCGGCCGGCTCTCGGCGCTGCGCGAGGCGGCCGACCCCGAGGCGCACGTCATCCGCTCCGGCGAGGTCCTCGTCGACGACGCGACCTACACCGCCAAGATCGGCGGCCGGCCGCTGGACCTGACCTTCAAGGAGTTCGAGCTCCTGAAGTTCCTGGCCCAGCACCCGGGCCGGGTCTTCTCCCGCCAGCAGCTGCTGCAGGAGGTGTGGGGCTACGACTACTTCGGCGGCACCCGCACCGTCGACGTCCACGTGCGTCGGCTGCGCGCCAAGCTCGGCGTGGAGAACGAGACCCTCATCGGCACCGTCCGCAACGTGGGCTACCGGTTCGTGCTGCCGCCGAAGAGCACCGAGGCGACCGCCGCCGACCTGGCCAGGGTCTCCCCGCTGGAGACCTCCCGCCAGGAATAACAGCGCGTCGAGGGGGCGAGGCCGTCGTCGGGCCTCGCCCCCTCGTTCTCGGAGTCGTCCGGGTTCACACCGCGCCGTCGCGCGTCAGCACGGCCCGCAGCGTGCGGAAGAGCAACACCAGGTCGCCACGCAGCGACCAGGTCCGCACGTAGGCGAGGTCGAGCCCGATCGAGGTCTCCCAGTCCAGCCGGGACCGGCCGGAGACCTGCCACAGCCCGGTCACACCGGGCTTGACGGCGAGCCGCTCCCGCTCCCGCTCACTGTAGTCGGCGACCTCGGCGGGCAGCGCCGGTCGAGGCCCGACCAGCGACATCTCGCCACGCACCACGTTCCACAGCTGCGGCAGCTCGTCGAGGGAAGTGCTCCTGATCAGCCGGCCGACACGGGTCACCCGCGGGTCCCGGGTCATCTTGAACAGCAGCCCGGCGCCCTCGTTGGCCTCCCGCAGCTCCGCGAGCCGGGCCTCGGCGTCGGTCACCATGGAGCGGAACTTGTAGATGGTGAACTCCTGGCCGTCGCGGCCGACGCGCACCTGTCGGAAGACCGCCGGACCCGGCGAGGTCAACCGCACCGCCAACGCGATCACCAGCATCGGGATGGCGAGGACGAGCAGCAGCAGCGTCGCGGCGATGCGGTCGAAGGCCGACTTCGCGGCCAGCTGGAACCGGCTGTGTCGGCGTGCCTTGGCCGGGGCGGCGACGACCTCGGTCGCCAGCGACGCCATCCCGAGCTCTCGTGAGGTGAATTGCTGCGTGGTCATGACACCGCCAGTCCGACGTGCTGGCCGCTGACCTGTCGTGCCCGCCAGCCCTGCCAGGCGGAGGCGACCATGTCGTCGAGGCCGATCCGGGCCTGCCAGCCGAGCGCCTCGGCGATCCGGGAGACCTCGGCGACCACGCGCGCCGGGTCACCGGGTCGCCGGTCCACCACGACTGGCTCCACGGCGATGCCGGTAACCCGGCCAACCGTCGCCACCACCTCGGCGACCGACGCGCCCTGGCCGGTGCCGACGTTGAAGACGTCCCCGTGGGCCATCTCGCCGTCGAGGTAGGCCAGCGCGGCGACGTGGGCGTCGGCGAGGTCGCGCACGTCGATGAAGTCACGCACGCAGGTGCCGTCGGAGGTCGGGTAGTCGGCACCGAAGACGAGCGGCGACTCCGCGCGGGCCAACCGCTCGAAGACCATCGGAATCAGGTTGGCGGCGCCCCGGTCGGCCAGCTCCGGGCTGGCCGCGCCGGCGACGTTGAAGTAGCGGAGGTTGACCGCGCGCAGCCCCCAGGCCTCGCCGGCGGCTCGGTTGAGCCACTCGCCGGCGAGCTTGGTCTGGCCGTACGGCGAGATCGGCGTGGTCGGGTCGTCCTCGCACACCCGCCCGTCCGGGCCGGGCCGTACGTCGCCGTACACCGCTGCGGAGGAGGAGAAGACCAGCCGGGTGACCATCGCCGCCGACATCGCGTCGTGGAGGGCGAGCAGGCCGTCGACGTTCTGCCGGTAGTACCAGGCCGGCCGGGCGACGGACTCGGCGACCTGCTTGCGACCCGCCAGGTGTACGACGGCCTCGACGCCGTGGCTGCGCAGGGTCTCGGTCAGCACGGCGGTGGCGCCCGGTGCCGCCAGGTCGACCTCCACCAGCGGCACCCCGTCGGGGATCCGCTCACGCAGACCGGAGCTGAGGTCGTCCACCACGACGACGCTGTCGCCGCGCGCCAACAGCACGCTGACGACGTGGGAGCCGATATAGCCGGCACCGCCGGTGACCAGGACGGCGCCGGGCCGGCCGAGGAGTCTCATCGCGCCATCACCTGAGCGCGGTGGCGATCTGACCGATGGCCGATGCGACGGGTGGCACTGCTGCGGCGCGTGTTCATGGTTCGGCGCTGCCTTCCAGGGGAGCCGGTGGACCGGAGTCACGACGATCGTGACGGGCATGAGAGCCCACAGCCCGGCGGCTATGACGCGCCTTTGAAAAGAATCCCCGTGAAGAGTTGGTGACGAGCGACTCAGGTCTGGGTGTCGCTATCGCCGTCGACGACCCGTAGGCCGCCGAGCCGCATCAAGTCGCCAGCGCACGGATGCGGGCGTCGAGGGCGCGGCGGTCGTAGCGGGGGATGACCGCCTCGACGACCTCGATGCCGCCGTTCGGGTTGGCCAGGGCCTGGTCGAGCTCGGGCAGGCTCCGGACGGAGAGGTACGGCGTCCGGGTGGCCGCGCACAGCGACTCCAGACAGACCCCGTGCGGGGTGCCGAAGAGCCGCTCGAACCGGTCGGCGTAGGCCGGCTCGCCCTGCTCCAGGGTGGCGAAGATGGAGCCGCCGTCGTCGTTGGCGACTACGACGGTCAGGTCCGGGCGCGGCTCGTCGGGGCCGAGGACCAGGCCGCCTGCGTCGTGCAGGAAGGTGACGTCGCCGACCAGCGCGAAGGTGTGGCCGGACGGCCGGCCCAGTGCCGCCCCCAGTGCGCTGGAGACGACGCCATCGATGCCCGCCAGGCCCCGGTTGGCGAGCACCTTGCGGCGCTCGCCGACCGGATAGCGGGGCACCATCAGGTCCAGGTCGCGGACCGGGTTGGAGGGGCCGACCACGAGCTGGTCGCCGGGCCGCAGCGCCCGCGCGACGGCGCCGGCCAGCGCCGGGCCGGTCAGCCCGGGCTCCGCCGCCAGCAGCCGGTCGAGTCCCTGGGAGGTCTGCCGGTCGGCCTCCCGCCAGGCCGCCAGCCAAGCCGGGTCCTCGCTCTGGTCGCCGGTGGCGACGAGCACGGTGTCGAAGGTCCAGCCGACCGGGAAGGGGTGCGTCCGCCACACCCCGCGCGGCGGCCGGGCGACCACCTCGACCCGCTCGAGCAGCCGGCTCACCGGCCGCGACAGCGTCGGGTGGCCGAAGAGCACGACCCGCTCGATCCGGTCGCCGAGGTCGGAGTCGAGCAGCAGCCGGTAGGTGCGGATGGCGTGGTCGCCGGTGCGGGCGCCGCTGGACGGCTCCGCGAACAGCGGCCAGCCCAGGCTCTCGGCCTGCCGGCGGGCGGACGGCCCGGCGTCGTCGCCGGCGACCACGACGGTGAGCGGGCCGCGCTCGATGCTCTCCTGGACCGCCGGCTCGGCCGACGCGATCGGCGTCCGGGCCGCGATCTCGGGCGACCAGCGGTCCTCGGGCAGCAGCGGCTCGTCGAAGTGGGCGTTCCAGTGCACCGGGCGCGAGCCCGCCCAGACCTCGTCAACGTCGAGGTCACCGGGCTTCTCCAGCACCCGGGTGGGGATCAGCGCCCCGAAGATGCCGTGCTGGTCGGTGGTCTGGTTGGCGCCGGTGCCGTAGAGCCGGATCGGCCGGTCGGCGGTCACCGCCACCAGCGGTACGCCGGCGTGGGCGGCCTCCAGCATCGCCGGATGGAGGTTGGCGACGGCGGTGCCGGAGGTGCACATCACGGCGGCCCTGGCACCGGTCTTGGTCAGCCCGAGCGCGAGGAAGCCGGCGGACCGCTCGTCGACCCGCACGTGCAGCCGCACCAGTCCTGCCCGCTCGGCGTCGTAGACGGCGTAGGCGAGCGGTGCGTTGCGGGAGCCCGGCGCGATGACGATCTCGGTGACGCCCGCCTCGACCAGCCCGGCGACGACGGCGCGGGCGAGCTCGGTCGACGGGTTCGCTCCACTCACAGACGTGACTCTCTCACCTCGGCGAGCCGGCGCTGCCAGTAGGCCTGCCGGTCGGGTGCCGCCGCGAGCCGCCGCAGCGCCGGCTCCGACACCGTCGGGACCGTGACCGGGAGCGCGCCGTCGACCGGCAGCAGGGAGCTCGCGGTGAGGTCGTCGGTCAGCAGCTGCACGGTCGCCAGGCCGCAGGCGTAGGGCAGCTCGGGGAGCGCGGCGGCCAGCGCGACCCCGGCCGCGATCCCCACCGAGGTCTCCAGCGCCGAGGAGACCACGACCGGCAGCCCGATCTCCTCGGCGATCCGCAGGCAGGCACGTACGCCGCCCAGCGGCTGCACCTTGAGCACCGCGATGTCGGCCGCCGCCAGCCGCTTGACCAGGAACGGGTCCTCGGCCCGCCGGATCGACTCGTCGGCCGCGATCGGGACGTCCACCCGGCGCCGTACCGCCGCGAGATCCTCGACCGACGCGACCGGCTGCTCGACGTACTCCAAACCGACGGCCCGGTCGAGCAGCCCGATGGCGGAGACGGCGGTGTCGACGTCCCACAGCCCGTTGACGTCGACCCGGATCCGGCCGGCCGGGCCCAGGGCGTCGCGGACCGCCTCGACCCGGGCGAGGTCGTCGGCGAGCGTCTGGCCGGGCTCGCCGACCTTGACCTTCGCGGTCGTGCAGCCGCCGGCCAGCGCGATCCGGTGGGCGTCCTCGGGGCCGACGGCCGGCACTGTGACGTTGACCGGTACCGACGACCTGACCGGCTCCGGCCAGTCGCCGCCGGCGGCCTCCTCGGCGGCCCGCAGCCACGGCTCCGCGACGGCCGGATCGGGGTAGTCGAGGAACGGGCTCCACTCCCCCCAGCCGCCCTCGCCGCGGATCAGCGCGCCCTCGCGGACGGTGATGCCACGGAAGCGGGTGCGCATCGGGATGGACCAGACGATCACGCGAGACTCCCCGCCAGGCGACGCAGCGTCAGCCGGTCCGGCTTGCCGTTGGCGAGCAGCGGGATCTCCTGCAGTACGACGACCTGGCGAGGCGCCCAGGAGCGCGGCCGCTCCTCGGCCACCCACTCCCGCAGCTCGTCGAGCGAGGCGGACCCGACCACGAACGCGACCAGCCGGCTCCCCCACTCCTCGTCGGGCACGCCGAGCACCTCGGCGGCAGCGACCGCCGGATGCTGCCGCAGCCGGGCCGCCACGGCCGGCGCCGGCACGTTGACGCCGCCGGTGACGACCACGTCGTCGAGCCGGCCGAGCACTTGCAGCCGGCCGTCCTCGTCGAGCCGGCCGGCGTCGGAGGTGAGGAACCAGCCGTCGACCAGCACCTGCGCGGTCAGCACCGGGTCGTCCTGATAGCCCGAGAACAGCGTCGGCCCACCGATCCGGATGCGGCTGGGCTCGCCTGGAGCACCCCCGAGCGCCAGGGCCACCCCGTCCAGCGGCAGGCCGTCGTAGACGCAGCCGCCGCAGGTCTCGGCCGAGCCGTAGGTGGCCACGACGTTGACGCCCGCGGCCTCGGCGCGGGCCCGCAGGCCCGGGTCGACGGGACCGCCGCCGAGCAGCACGGCCCGGAACCCCGCCAGCACCGCGGCGTCGGTGCCGAGCAGCCGGTGCAGCTGGGTGGGCACCAGCGAGACGAAGTCGCAGCCGCGCGCCGACTCCGCGAACGACTCGCCCAGCACCGCTGGGGGATGACCGGCGACCAGCGACCGGAGGATCACGTTCAGCCCGGCGACGTACGACGCCGGCAGCGCCAGCAGCCAGCGGCCTCCCCCGGATCCGGGAGCGCCGCCGACCCGTCGGGCGGAGGCCTCGGCCGAGGCCAGCATCGCCGCCCGCGAGAGCTCGACCCGCTTCGGCCGGCCGGTGGAGCCGGAGGTCTCGACGACCCACGGCGCCGGGTCGGCGGCGTCCAGCCATGCCGCCACGCGGGCGATCGTCGCGCCGGCGTTATCCATGTGACGAACGCTAGCCGGGCATGATGCGATGGGCCTCGATGCCCTCCCTGTCTCGGACCTTGAAGCGGCTGGTCCCGCCGACGCCACTCTCGCGCAGACTGGCCACGCAGTCGATCCTGTTCGCGGCCGGCGACGGAGCCTTCAACACCGCGAGCGCGGTCTTCCTGATCCATGTCGTCGGCATGTCGGCGGCGAAGGTCGGCCTGGCGATCACCATCGAGGGCGTCGCGGAGTTCCTGCTCGCCTATCCCGCGGGCCGGATCGTCGACCGGCTCGGCCCGAAGCGGATGTGGGCGCTGTCGACCTTCGGCCGGATGCCCTGCTACCTGGCGCTGCCGTTCGTCACCGGCTTCGGCGAGTACGTCGCCGTGGCGGTCGTCTTCGCGTTGATGAGCGCCTTCGGCGGAGCCGGCCGCAACGCCTACGTCCTCGACGTCATGCCGGCCAGGGAGCGCGTCGAGACCCAGGCCTATATGTACTCCTCGCTCAACGTCGGCTTCACCCTCGGCGCCATCATCGGCGGTGTCGCGCTCGCCTTCGACAGCCTCACCGTGGTCCGGTGGCTGCCGATGCTCACCGCCGCGCTGGTGCTGGTCAACGCCGTCCGGATCGTGGGGCTGCCGGCCGCGCCGCACGACCTGCGGGTCGCCACCGGCGAGGCAGTCGCCAAGGCACCCGGCCCCGGACCGATGAGGAACGCCGGCTGGATGCTCACCTCGTTCTTCGCCGGCACGCTGTGGACCAACCAGGTGCTGCTCAATATCGTCATCCCGCTGTGGCTGGTCGATCGCACCGACTCACCCCACGTGCTACTGGCCTGGCTGTTCGGCACCAACACGGTGCTGTGCATCTTCCTGCCGGCGTACACCGCGCGGACCGTGCACGACCTCCGCTCCGCCCTGCGCAGCATCTGGCTCTCCACCGGCTTCTTCGTGGCGTCCTGCCTGATCACGCTCGTCACCCACTCCACTACCGGGCTCGTCACGATCCTGTTGGTGTGGCTCGGCCACGTGACGGTGACCGGCGCCGAGCTCTTCCTCTCGGCGAGCAGCTGGTCGTTCCAGGCCGAGCTGATGGATCCGCGTCGGCGCGGCGAGTACCAGGGCGTCCAGGAGGTCTTCGGCGCGCTCGGCTCCAAGTGGGCGCCGGCGCTGTTCACCTTCCTCGCGATGGACTGGGGCGAGACCGGCTGGCTGGTGATCGCCGCGGTCGGCCTCGTCGCCACGCTCGGACTCGGGCCGTCGGTGCGGGTCGCGGAGCGGTTCGCGCGACAGCACTTCCCGCCGGAGGTCGCCGCCGCATGAGAGTGCTGCCCGAGGACGGACTGACTCGCCGGCTGGCCCTCCAGTCCGTCATCTCCGCGTTCGGCGACGGCGCCTTCCTCACCGGCTCGGCGTTCTACTTCACCCAGCTGGTCGGGCTCTCCGCCCAGCAGGTCGGCATCGGGCTCTCGCTCGCGGCGGCGGTCCAGTTCGTCTGCTCGGTGCCGACCGGGAAGTGGGTCGACCGGGCCGGCTCCCAACGGGCCTGGCTGCTGACCGCCGCGGTCCAGGCGGCGCTCTACTTCTGCTGGCCGGCGATCGACGGGTTCGCCACGTTCCTGCTCATCCTGGCGACGATGAGCGTGGTCGAGGCGGCGATGCGGGCCGGCCGCAATGCCTACACGATCGCCGTCTTCCCGCGCGAGCAGCGGGTCGCCTCGCAGGCCTATATGCGGGCCGCGCGCAACGTCGGCTACACCCTCGGCGCGCTGCTGGCCGGCGTGGCGCTCGGCACCGACTCCGACCTCGCGATGGAGCTGGTCCCGATCGTCACCGGCGCCCTGCTGGTCCTCAACACGATCTGGGTCTGGCGACTGCCCTCCCTCGCTGAGCAGTCCCAAACTGACACGCGAGCACAGCGGGCAGACGTCAGTTTGGGACCGCTCAGCGCCGGGACGAGAGCGATGCGCAACCGCGGCTTCCTGGTCATGCTGCGGCATCGTGCTGGTCACCCACGACACCACCGGCTGGCTGACCATCGCGCTGGTCTGGGTCGGGCACGTCACGGTGACCGGCGCCGAGCTGTGGCAGTCGGCCGGCATGTGGGGACTGGTCGCCGAGCTCTCCGACCCGGAACGGCTGGGCGAGTACCAGGGCGTGACCTCGCTGGGCTACACCCTCGGCGAGGTGTGGGCCCCGGCCGCCTACACCTTCCTCGCCATGTCGCTCGGCGCGCCGGGCTGGGTGATCATCGCGCTCATCGTGATCGGTGCTTCCTTCGTGATCGGGCCGGCCTCGCGAGCGGCCCAACGCCATCTCGCTGTCGCCGGTGCCGCGGGCCGGCTCGAGTTGTGACCAGAACGTGGGGCCCCGGGTCACTCTCTGGTCACAACCCCGTCAGTGTCTAATAGACCCTCGTGGCAACACCTGCACAGTGGCTCCAGGGGGCGCGTCCCCGCACCCTTCCCGCAGCGGTCAGCCCGGTTCTCGCCGGCACCGGCGTGGCGGCGTACGACGGCGCGGCGGTGTGGTGGAAGGCGGTGCTCGCGCTGATCGTGGCGCTGGCGCTGCAGGTGGCGGTCAACTACGCCAACGACTACTCCGACGGCATCCGCGGCACCGACGACGAGCGGGTCGGGCCGCTGCGGCTGACCGGCTCCCGGCTGGCGACGCCCGGGGCCGTCAAGCGGGCGGCCTTCGCGGCGTTCGCGGTGGCCGGCGTCGCGGGCATCGTGCTCGCCGCGACGACCGCCTGGTGGCTGGTCGCGATCGGCCTGCTGTGCATCCTCGCCGCGTGGTACTACACCGGCGGCTCCCGGCCCTACGGCTATGCCGGCCTCGGCGAGGTGGTGGTGTTCGTCTTCTTCGGGCTGGTGGCGGTGATCGGCACCTACTACGTCCAGGCCGAGCGGTGGTCCTGGCCGGCGCTCTATGCCGCGGTCGGGGTCGGCGCGCTCGCCTGTGGCCTGCTGGTCGCCAACAACCTGCGCGACATCCCCACCGACACCGTCGCCGGCAAGCTGACCCTGGCGGTGCGGCTCGGCGACGGCCGCACCCGGGCGCTCTACGCACTGCTGGTGCTCGCCGCGGCGGCGGCGGTGGTGGCCGTCGCCGTCAGCACCACCTGGTGGGCGCTGGTCGGCCTCGGCTTCCTGCTGGTCGCCGTGCCCGCGGCCCGTACGGTCGCCTCCGGCGCTCTCGGTCCGGCGCTGATCCCGGTCCTGGCCGGCACCGGCCGCGCCGAGCTGGTCTGGGCGGTGCTGGTCGCCGTACCGCTGGTGATCGCCGCCTAGTCGAGGGCGCGGACGGCGGCCACCACCGACTCGCCGCCGTGCCACACCGCCGACAGCGTCTCGTCGCCGGCCAGCTCGGCGGGCACGATCCGGGCGATGGTGAGGTCGAAGTCGGCCAGGCTCACCACGGCCTGCGCGCCGAGGTCGTCGATGGTCAGCGAGCCAACGTGCGGGACGTCGTCGGCGCGCAGCGAGCCGGTTCCCCGCACCCGCACGGTCGGGTCGCGTCGATCGACGATCTCACCGGACTCCTCGACCAGCAGCTCGGCCTCGTGGCCGCCGGTGAGGATGGCGTGCAGGAAGGCGCGCGCGGCGGCCGGGTCGGCACAGCCGTCGTAGCACCAGCGAGGGCCGAGCACGGAGTGCTCCATGGTGCCGATCAGGAAGTCCTCGGCGCCGGCCAGCGGGGCACCCCGATAGGTCAGCGGCAGGTGCAGCATCTTGGCGCCCGCAGCAACCAGCAGCGCCTCGATGCCGACCTCCCCCTCGGGGTCGTCGAAGCGGTAGGAGCCGAGCTGGTCGAGCTCGCCGAACCCGCCCGCCCAGGGCTGCTTCTCCAGCCAGGGGCCGAGCAGCTCCAGCTTGCCCGGCGTCAGGGTGGCGCGGTGTACGACGGCCATCAGTGGTCCTCCTTGGAGCGCGCCTTCTCCAGCGCGGCGTTGGCACGGCTCTCGACCTTGCTGGCGAAGGCGACCCGCTGCCGGTCCAGCAGGAAGTACGACGCCACCCCGCTGATCACGAAGGCGATCACGATCACCGCGAACAGCGGCACGCTGCCGGCGATGAGGACCCAGGCCCCCGCGACGATGCCGAAGGTGGCCAGGAGCAGCAGCGCCCGTAGCCCGGTATAGATGGCGAACTCCTTCACGGGGAACAGCCTAGGGACTCGCTCGGCATACGGCCGCAGCGCCTGCTGGGGATCGACCTATCCTGGTCGCGTGAAGGTCCTGCTGGTGGTGATCCTGCTCGTCGTGGCGGTCTATCTCCTCGTCCGAGCGGTCCAGCGCCGCGGCATCACCCCGCCGCCGTTCCCCGGGACCGGTCTAGCGGCCCGGCCGGCCCCCAAGGGCCCGGTCGGGCCCGACGACGACGAGGAGTTCCTGCGCGAACTGGACCGCAAGCGGCTCTTCCCCGACGACCCCGAGGGCTGAGAACGTGTTCTGAGGCGGGGGTCAGCTCAGCAGGCTGCCGAAGCCGCCGGACTTGCTCTCCGGCACCGCCGCGAGTTCACTGCGCATGGCGCACATCATGCACCGGAGCGGCGTAGGAGTGCTGGGACGTCGAGGAGAAGTAGTTGATCCCGACGAAGTTGAACCACAGCGTGGCCAGGCCGACCAGGGCCAGGATCGCGGCATTGCGGCCCCGCCAGCCGGCGGTGGCGCGGGCGTGGAGGTAGCCGGCGTAGACGACCCAGGTGATGAACGCCCAGACCTCCTTGGGGTCCCAGTTCCAGTACGACGACCAGGCCTGGTGCGCCCAGATCGGTCCGGTGATCAGCACCGCGAAAGTCCACACCGGGAAGGCGAAGGCGTGGATCCGGTAGGAGATCCGGTCGAGCGCCTCCAGCGACGGCACCCGGGACAGCCAGCCCCCCAGCAGGCCGGTGGAGCCGCGAGGCCCGACGCGCGCCTTGACCAGGTAGACCGCCGAGGCGATGCCGCCGAGCGTGAACGCGCCGGTGGCGAGGATCGCGGAGACGACGTGGATGACCAGCCAGTAGGAGTTGAGCGCCTCGGTGAGCGGGGCGACCGGCTCGTAGAGCCAGATCACGTCGATCATCAGGCAGACCAGCACGAACCCGACGACCACCGGCGCCATCCAGGCGAGCCGGAAGCGGCGGTAGAGGGCGACGTACGCCGCCGCGACCACGAAGGTGCCCGAGAGGGTGAACTCGTACATATTGCCCCACGGCACCCGGTTGGGATCCGCAGCCATGCCCCGGCCCACCAGCGAGACCAGATGGGCCAGCACCGCGACGACGGTGAGCAGGATGCCGAGCCGGCCGAAGAGCGCGACCCGGTGCTCGCGGTCCTCGGCGTCGCTCGCGGGCGGCACGTCGTCAGCGGGCAGCCCACCCGCGGCGACCAACTCCCGCGCGGGCTTGCGCCCGGCCAGCGCCGACCACTCCACCAGGTGCGCCAGCAGGGCGAGGAAGTAGACGATGCCGGCGGCGGCCAGCGCCTGGTTGGACAGCGTCTCCCAACTCGTGTCGGTCATGTCCGGTCCTTCTGTAGGGAGTCGACGAGCTCACGTACGACGGTCTCAGTATCGCCCCCGCCGGATCGGTCCAGCGCGGCGACCTCGACCATGGTGTCACCCGACTCGGTACGCCGGGCCCGCACCCACACCCGGCGGGGCCTGATGAACAGCGACCCGAGCAGGCCGATCAGGCACAGCACCACGCCGCCGAGGGCGAGCCGCTTGCCGGGCGACTGGCTGATCTGCAGCCGGTTCCACTTCGCGACGCCGTCGAAGCTGACCGAGCCCAGGCCGTTGGGCAGCGTGACGGTGTCGCCGACCCTCATGTCCAGCCGGAGCGGCTGGCTCGGGTCGTCGGGATCCATCACCTGGGTAGTGCCCTCCTTGTCGAGCAGGTAGACCGACTGGGGGCCGTTGCTCGGGTTGAGGTCACCGGCATAGACCAGCATCGAGATGAGCGGGTTGTTGTCCTTGCCCATCAGCGTGGCCGGGTCGCCGTTGTTCAGGTAGAAGGTCGGGTAGAAGTTGCCCTCCAGGCCGATCTGGTTCTCCGGCGGCTTCGTCTCGTCCTGGCCCGCGATATAGCCGGGCTGGCTCTTGACCACGCCGTAGGAGAGGAAGCTGGCGTCCTGCGGCAGGAAGACGGTCGGGCCGGAGGCGGTGATATTGCCGTCGCCGTCGCGGATGGTGACGATCGGGGCATAGCCGTGGCCGATCAGGAAGACCTCGGTGCTGCCGATGCTCAGCGGGTGGTTGACTCGCAGGTCGTAGGACTTGTCGTCGCTGCCGTCGCACGTGCGGCAGTAGCTCAGCTCGGACCGGAACCCCCTCGCCATCCCGGTGTCGAGCCAGTCGACGTAGAAGTCGTCGATGCTGAAGGAGAACGGGTCCATCCGGGACTCGCTGAACAGGCTGCCCGGGTCGAGGTCGTCGTACTGCTGGGAGACGTTGGTGAAGCCGTAGTCGGGCCCGACTGGCACGATGACGCCGCCCTTGTAGCCGAACAGGCTGCCCCAGGCGAAGCCCACCAGCACCAGGATGATCGAGAGGTGGAAGAGCAGGTTGCCGGCCTCCCGGAGATAGCCCCGCTCCGCCGAGACCGACGGGCCAGAGACAGAGTCCTGCTCGCCCGCACGCAGCCGGTAGCGCTGCCGCTTGAGCACCGACCGGGCGCGGTCGAGCACCACCTCCGGCTCCTCGGCGACGACATACGACGCATGGTCGGTGAACCGGGCCAGGTGGCGCGGCGTCGCGGGCGGCTGGGCGCGCAGAGCACGCCAGTAGACCCGCAGCCGGGGCACGATGCAGCCGATCAGCGAGACCATCAGCAGGATGTAGATGGCTGCGAACCAGGGCGAGGAGTAGACGTCGAAGAGGTCGAGTCGCTCGTAGATCGGCGTCAACCTGGGGTGATCCTCCTGCCAGTTGGAGGTCTTCAGCGAGTCGACGCCGGACTGCGGGATCAGCGAGCCCGGGATGGCGGCCAGCGCCAGCAGCAGGAGCAGCATCAGCGCGGTGCGCATCGAGGTGAGCTGCCGCCAGGCCCAGCGGCCCAGTTCGACGACGGTCAGCTCGCCGGGCCGGCGCGGTGGCGGCGGCTGCGAGGCGTGGCCCTCGGGAAGGGTGTCGAGCTGCTCGCTCATGCGCGACCTCGCTTCGCTCGGTGGGGGCATGAGCGCCGCGCGCTAGCTTGAATGACTCGCTCGCTCCGCTCGCTCATACCGACGGCGTCCAGGCGTCGACGAGGTGGATCTGCAGCCATTGCACCGCGTAGTCCCACCAGCCGGTGAGCAGCGCCAGCCCGATCACGACGAACATCGCGCCACCGACCCGGGTGACCCACTTCTGGTGCCGCCGGATGACCTTGATCGCGCCGAGGGCGCGACGCCAGGCCACCGCGACGACCAGGAACGGCAGCCCCAGCCCGACGCAGTAGAACGCCAGCAGCAGGCCACCCCGGGTGGCGGTGCCGTCGTTGCCGGCGAGATTGAGCATGACCCCCAGGCTCGGCCCGATGCAGGGCGTCCAGCCGACCGCGAAGAGCACCCCCAGTAGCGGCGCCGCGGCCAGGCCGACCGCCGGCACCCGGTGGAAGCGGACATCGCGCTGCAGCATCGGGACCAGCCCCATGAACGCGAGGCCGAGCAGGATCGAGACCACGCCGAGCACGATCGCGATGGGCCGCTCGTAGTCGCGCAGCCACTGTCCCACCGTGCCGGCGGCGATGCCGAGCAGCACGAAGACGGCGCTGAAGCCGAGCACGAACAGCGAGGCGCCGGTCAGCAGCCGGCCCCGGTGCGCCTTGCCCTCGGCGAGGTCCGCGCCGGAGATGCCGGTGGCATAGGAGAGGTAGCCGGGCAGCAACGGGATCACGCACGGCGAGAAGAACGACACCAGCCCCGCGAGGATCGCGACCGGCACCGCCAGCGCGAACGAGCCACCGGAGACCGTCTCTTGGAGCCAATGGGTCATGAGTCGATCTCGCAGGGCCCGGAGCCGTCGGCGCACTCGACCAGTGACTTCACGGTGTATTGGCCGGTGATCTCGCCGGAGACGGTGGCGGCGATCCGGCCTTCGGGGTCGAGCACCACGGTGGCCGGCATGGACCGAGGCAGGCCCTTGAGCGCCAGCAGCACCTTGCCGTCGGGGGCATAGAGGGAGGGGTACGTCGCTCCGGCGCTCCGCTCGAAGGCCAGGCCGTTCGCCACGCTGCTGTCGCGGGTGTTGATGCCGAGGAAGTCCGCCTTGTCGGCCAGCGACTGGTGCGCCTGCTCCAACAGCGGCATCTCCGAGACGCAGTAGCCGCAACCCGACCACCAGACGTTGATGACCACGGACTTGCCGCGGTCGTCGGCGACGTCGTACGACGTACCGTCCAAGGTCGTGCCGGAGATCTCGACCGGCTCGCCGCGCTTGTCGGCCGTCCAGGTGGTGATCGCGCCGTTGCCGGTGATGTAGCCGCCCTTGTTGGTGCCCGACAGGCCGCTGCAGGCCGTCAGCACGGTCGGCAGCAGGAACAGCGGGACGAGGAGGCGACGCATGACTACTCCCTCGAGCCCCCGGAGGAGAACGGCGCCTTGCGGTCCTTGGCCGGGATCAGGTCGCCGGCCGGCTCGCTGTAGCCGACCGCGACGAGTCGGTCGTCGACGAAGTGGAAGGAGGTCAGCGAGCACAGCGTGCACTGGCGGCTGCGCGGGTTGTGGAGGTAGCTGCGGTGCTCGGCATGGAGCCGGGTGGTCCAGATCGGCAGCTGGTGGGAGACCACGACCGCCTCGTGCCCCTCGGCCGCGGCGCGGGCGTCGTGGATCGCGGCCATCATCCGGGCCGCGATCTCGTCGTACGGCTCGCCCCAGGACGGTCGCAGCGGGTTGTAGAGCCTGGTGAAGACCGAGGGCCTGATGAGCGTCCGGAACGGCTTCTTGAAGCTGAGCCCCTCGAAGTCGTTGGCCGACTCGATGACCCGCTCGTCCAGGTGGACCTCGAGGCCGCGAGCGGCGGCGAGCGGCGAGGCGGTCTCCTGGGCGCGCTCCAGCGGGCTGGAGACGAGGTGGACGATGTCGCGCTCGCCGATCTGCTCGGCGACCCGCTGCGCCATCCTCCGGCCGAGCTCGCTGAGGTGGAAGCCGTCGCGGCGGCCGTAGAGGATCCCCTGCGGGTTGTCGACCTCGCCGTGGCGCAGCAGGTGGACGACGGTCTCGGTCATGACTGGGCCTCCGCTGCGGCCATCGCGGCGTCGGGCAGCGCGTCGAGGATCGTCTGCACGGCCTCGTCGTCGTGGGCGGCGGAGAGGAACCAGGCCTCGTAGGCGCTCGGCGGCAAGTAGACGCCGGCGGCCAGCATGGCGTGGAAGAAGGCGGCGTACGCCGCCACGTCGGTGGTGCTCGCCGAGGCGAAGTCGGTCACCGGTCTCTCGGTGAGGAAGACCGAGAACATGGTGCCGGCGGCCTGGATCTGGTGGGCGACGCCGGCCTTGTCGAAGGCGTCACGGACTCCCGCCTTGACGGTCTCGGCCGCCTCGCCGATGTGGGCGTAGACCTCGTCGGTCGCCAATCGCAGCGTGGTCAGGCCGGCGGTGGTGGCGATGGGATTACCCGACAGCGTGCCGGCCTGGTAGACCGGGCCGACCGGGCTCAGGGTCTGCATCACCTCAGCGCGGCCGCCGAACGCCGCAGCCGGGAAGCCGCCGCCCATCACCTTGCCGAAGGTCATCAGGTCGGGCACCCAGCCCTCGGCCTTGCCGTCGAGGCCCCACTGGCCCTCGCGCGAAGCCCGGAAGCCGGTCATCACCTCGTCGGAGACGAACAGCGCGCCGTACCGCTTCGTGATCTCGGCGAGGAAGGCGTTGAAGCCCGGTGCCGGCGGCACCACGCCCATGTTGCCGGGGGCGGCCTCGGTGATCAGGCAGGCGATCCTCATCCCGTGCTCCTCGAACGCCGCCGTCACCGCGGCGGGGTCGTTGTAGGGGAGAACCAGAGTCAGCTCGGTGCTGCTGGCCGGCACCCCCGGGGTGCCGGGGACGGCGAACGTCGCCAGGCCGGAGCCGGCGCTGGCCAGCAGCGCGTCGACATGGCCGTGGTAGCAGCCGGCGAACTTCACCACCACGTCACGGCCGGTGAAGCCGCGAGCCAGCCGGATCGCGCTCATCGTCGCCTCGGTGCCGCTGCTGACGAAGCGAACCTCCTCGACCGGCGTGCGCGCGACGATCTCCTCGGCCAGCTCGACCTCGGGCACCGTCGGGGTGCCGTACGACGTGCCCCGGCTCACCGCCGCCCGCACCGCTGCCTCCACCTCGGGATGGGCGTGGCCCAGCAGCATCGGCCCCCAAGAGCAGATCAGGTCGACATAGCGGTTGCCGTCGACATCGCTCAGCCAGGCGCCCCGAGCGCTCTCGACGAAGCGCGGCGTGCCGCCGACGGCGTTGAAGGCGCGCACCGGCGAGTTGACGCCCCCCGGCGTCACCGCCCGCGCCCGCGCGAACAGCGCCTCGGATGTGGCGGTGGGTTGGCTGGGCACCGGGTCATTCTCCCCGAGCGCCCCCATCCCGACGAAACCGGGGTGGGCCCGCCTCGTGTCTCCCGATCGGCCGGTCTGCGTGGCACGCTACGCCCCGTCCTCTGACCCTTTTGGGTGACGCGATCTGAGGGAACGCCGCAGCGGCTCGGTTCATCGCGTAACTTTGTCGTGATGCACCTCGTTGGGACGTGCATCACATGGGGAGAAGACAAGGGAGTCCCACATGACCGCCACACGTCAGGGTCGCCGGCTGCGGATGGCCAGCGCCCTGGTCCCGCTCGCGCTGCTGTCCGCGGCGTGGACGGTCTCGATCGGCGCCACCGGCGCCCCGCAGGCGACCGCCGGCAACGCGAAGCTGCCCGACGGCACTGCGGTGCCGAGTGCGCCGCTGCAGGTGCCCGCCAGCGTGACCGACGACGCCGCCACCGGCGCGACCGGGGAGTCGTCGTACGAGATGGTCTCGACGGCCAACGCCTCGAGCATCCCCGCAGCCGCGCTGGCGGCGTACCAGCGTGCCGAGACGGTCATCAACCGGGCCGACGCCAGCTGCCACCTGCCGTGGCAGCTGCTGGCCGCGATCGGCCGAGTGGAGTCCAACCACGGCCGGGCCGGCCTCAACGTGCTGGGCGCCGACGGCATCGCCGCGCCGGGCATCTACGGTCCACAGCTCAACGGCGCCGCGGGCACCAGCGTCATCAACGACACCGACGCCGGCCGCTACGACGGTGACGCCCAGTTCGACCGCGCCGTGGGGCCGATGCAGTTCATCCCCTCGACCTGGTCCTCGGTGGGCGTCGACGCCGACGGTGACGGCCAGCGCAATCCGCAGGACGTCAACGACGCCGCGCTGGCGGCCGCGGTCTACCTCTGCTCCGGCGACGACGACCTGTCCCAGACGGACGGCCAGCGTGCGGCGGTGTTCCGCTACAACCACTCCGACTCCTATGTCAGCACCGTTCTCGCGGTGCTGAACGCCTACCTGTCCGGCGACTTCCTGGCCGCCCCCAACGCCACCATCCCGGCCACCTACTTCCAGCCTGACTACACCTCCGTCACCCCGGCCAAGCAGGCGAAGGTCAAGCAGAAGAAGTCCAAGCACACCACCAAGGCCGTCCCGACGACCACGACCACGACGACTCCGGAGACCCAGACGACCACGTCGTCCGGCAGCGACGGCGACTCCGGCAAGGACAAGAGCAAGGACGATCCGGCCACGCCGACCTCGACCGCGACCGCGACCTCGACTCCCGTGCCGTCCATCGACCTACCCACCACCGGCGCCGAGCCGGTCGACCAGGTGCTGACCTACGCGGAGGCGAAGACCCAGTGTCTTGCCGACCTGGGCGTCAGCGCCCTGCCCAACCCGCTCAACCTCGACCTGACGAAGCTGCTCGACGCCAACGGCCTGACCCAGAAGCTCGAGACCTGCATCACCGGCTACACCACCCCCTAGCCCCCTGGTGAGCAGACGCAAACTGACACGCTTGGGCCCGTGAGCAGACGCAAACTGACACCCCAAACCCGGTGAACGGTCGCAAACTGACACCGCCGAGTTCCCGGAGGCCCAAGCGGGCAGCTGTGGGGAGCCGACAACGACGCCTCACCCCTCTTCGTGAGCGGTCGCAAACTGACATCCCCTGAGCTCCTCTGGGTCAGTTCGCGCCCCCACCGTCCCCCGCGTGTCAGTTTGCGACTGTTCACGGGCCCAAGCGTGTCAGTTTGCGGCTGCTCACCGGGTTTGGGGTGTCAGTTTGCGGCTGCTCACCGCGCCACGCAGGTCAGTTTGCGGCTGTTCACCGGGTTTGGGGCGTCAGTTTGGGACTGCTCACCGGTGCTGCAGGAGCCTGGCGGCCTCGGTGGCCCAGTAGGTCAGGATGATGTCGGCACCGGCGCGGCGGATCGAGAGCAGGGTCTCCAGGATCGCCGGCTCGCGGTCGATCCAGCCGTTGGCAGCGGCGGCCTCCACCATGGAGTACTCACCGGAGATGTTGTAGGCAGCGACCGGGATGTCCACGGCGTCGCGGACCTGCCGGAGAACGTCGAGGTAGGCCAGCGCGGGCTTGACCATGACGATGTCGGCGCCCTGCTCGACGTCGAGCAGGGCCTCGCGGACGCCCTCGCGGGCGTTGGCGGGGTCCTGCTGGTAGGTACGGCGGTCGCCCTCCAACGAGGAGTCGACCGCCTCCCGGAACGGGCCGTAGAAGGCGGAGGCGTACTTGGCGCCGTAGGCCAGGATGCCGACATCGGTGCGGTCGGCGCCGTCGAGCGCGGCCCGGATGGCGGCGACCTGGCCGTCCATCATGCCGGAGGGCCCGACCAGGTGTACGCCGGCGGCGGCCTGGGCCAGCGCCATCTCGGCGTAGATCGCCAGCGTCCGGTCGTTGTCGACCCGGCCGTGGTCGTCGAGGACGCCACAGTGGCCGTGCGAGGTGAACTCGTCGAGGCAGAGGTCGGCCATCACGCTGAGCGCGTCCCCGGCCTCCGCGACGGCGTCGGCGATGGCGACGTTGAGGATGCCGTCGGGGTCGACGGCGGCGGAGCCCTGAGGGTCCTTCGACGTCGGCACCCCGAAGAGCATCACCCCGCCGAGACCGGTCTCGGCCGCCTCGGCGACCGCCTTGCGCAGCGAGTCGCGGCTGTGCTGGACGACCCCGGGCATCGAGCCGATCTGGACGGGCTCGGTGGCGCCCTCCCTGACGAACATCGGCAACACCAGTTGACGCGGCTCGATCGAGGTCTCGGCGACCAGCCGCCGCAGCGCCGGCGTCTGGCGCAGCCGCCGGGGCCTGATCACCGGGACGTCCATCGGCCTACTTCGCCCGCGCCCGGCGGGCGGCAGGCTTGCGCTCCGAGGGCTTGGTGACCGGCTGGCCGGCCTCGATCAGCGCGGCCCGCCGGGACGCCCCGAAGTCGGCCAGCGCGACGGCGAGGGCCTCGATCGACGGCGTCGGCGAGAGTACGTCGACGCGCAGGCCGTGCTCCTCGGCGGTCTTGGCGGTCGCCGGGCCGATCACCGCGATCACCGTCGAGGGGTGCGGCTTGCCGGCGATGCCGACCAGGTTGCGGACTGTCGAGGACGAGGTGAAGACGACGGCGTCGAACTTGCCGGTCTTGATCGCGTCGCGGGTCGGCGCCGGCGGCGGCGCGGCCCGAACAGTGCGGTAGGCGGTGACGTCGTCGCACTCCCAGCCGAGGTCGACCAGGCCGGCGACGAGGTTCTCGGTGGCGATGTCGGCGCGCGGCAGGAAGACCCGGTTGATCGGGTCGAGCAGCTCGTCGTACTCCGGCCACACCTCGAGCAGCCCGGCAGCCGACTGCTCACCGGAGGGCACCAGGTCGGGGCGCAGCCCCCACTCCAGCAGCGAGGCGGCGGTCTTGTCGCCGACAGCGGCGATCTTCAGGCCGGAGAAGGCGCGGGCGTCGAGGCCGTACTCGTCGAACTTCTCCCGCACCGCCCGCACCGCGTTGACGGAGGTGAAGGCGACCCACTCGTAGCGGCCCTCGACCAGGCCGCGGATGGCCTTGTCCATCTGCTGCGGGTTGCGCGGCGGCTCGACCGAGATGGTCGGCACCTCCTCGGGCACCGCGCCGTAGGAGCGCAGCCGGTTCGACAGCGCCGGCGCCTGCTCCTTGGTGCGCGGCACCAGCACCCGCCAGCCGAACAGCGGCTTGGTCTCGAACCAGGAGAGGGTCTCGCGCAGCGACACCACCGGGCCGACCACGATGATCGCCGGCGGCGCCATCCGGGCCGCGCGGGCGTCGGCGGCGATGTGCTCCAGCGTGGAGGTGACCGTCGCCTGCTCGGTGGTGGTGCCGACCCGGGTCATCGCCACCGGGGTGCGTGGCGAGCGGCCGTGGCGGATCAGCTCGCGGGCGATGTCGCCGATCAGCCCCACGCCCGAGAGCAGCACCAGGGTGCGGTCGTCGGCGTACTGCGACCAGTCGATCTTCTCCCCACAGGTCACCACGGCGACCTCGCGGTGGTCCTTGGTGGTCAGCGGGATGCCGGCGTACGCCGGGACCGCGGCCACCGACGAGACGCCGGGGACGATCTCGAAGCCGATGCCGGCCTTGGCGATCGCCTGGGCCTCCTCGGGGCCGGAGGCGTAGAGGAACGGGTCACCGGTCATCAGCCGGACGACCCGCACGCCGCGCTTGGCCTGCTTGACCACCACCTTCGCCCGCGCCGCGTGGGTGAGCGGCTGGCCGTCCTCGCCGAAGCCGCCGTCCACCAGCTCGGGGCCCTCGGCCTCGGCGGCGAGCCCGAGCAACGTCCGCACCAGGGCGGCGTGCTCGGCGGCCTCGGTGACGACGACGTCCGCCTGCCTGATCAGCGTCGCGGCGCGCACCGTCAGCAGCTCCGGGTCTCCCGGACCGCTGCCGACGAACGACACCCATCCCCCAGAAGTGCCGGAGTGTTCGGTCCCTCGCGTCATCGCTCTTGCCTTCTACTTGAATGACGCCGTCAGGCGTCGCGTCCTGCTTCGCCCGCCAGGGTGCCGGCACCCTCGGCGAGCATCTCCTTCGCCAACCGCGTCCCGACGCCCGAGGCGTCGGCGAGGCTGCCGGTCGCGGACATCCGCACCGACAACGCCCCGTCGGGTGAGAGCGCCACTGCTCGCACCCACAGCTCGTCCCCGTCCTCGCCCTCGACCACTTCGGCGAGCGTCCCGATCGGCGCCGCGCAGCCACCCTCCAGGGTGGCCAGCAGCGCCCGCTCGGCCTCGACGGTGGCACGGGTATGGGGGTCGTCCAAAATCGCCAGCCGTCCGGCGAGCTCGTCCTCGGCGCGGCACTCGACCGCCAGCGCGCCCTGTCCGGGCGCGGGCAGCACCTGCAGCGGGTCGAGGGTCTCGGTGACCTCCTCGAGCCGGCCGATCCGCGCCAGCCCGGCACGGGCGAGTACGACGGCGTCGAGCTCGCCATCGCGCACCTTCCCGATCCGGGTGTCGACGTTGCCGCGCACCCCGACGAGCTCGATGCCGAGGCCGAGCGCGGCGAGCTGCGCCACCCGGCGCGGCGAGCCGGTGCCGACCCGGGCGCCCACCGGCAGCTCGCCGAGGGTCAGGCCGTCACGGGCGACCACGACGTCGCGCGGGTCCTCCCGCTCGGGGGTCGCAACCAGGGCGACCCCGGCATGGGGGTACGTCGGCAGGTCCTTGAGCGAGTGGACCGCGACGTCGACCTCGCCGGCCAGCAGCGCGTCGCGCAGCGCACTGACGAAGATCCCGGTGCTCGACTGCCCGGTCACCGGGGTGTTGGTGTGCTGCGATCGGTCGCCGTCCGTGGTGATCTCGACCAGCTCGACCTCCTCGCCGAGCCGGTCGCGGATCAGGTCCGCGACCATCCCGGACTGGGTGGTCGCCAGCAGCGAGCGGCGGGTGCCCATGCGAATGGTCACGACCGGCCTCCCAGGCTCCGCGGCTCGCCGCCGGGATCGGTGCGGGTGGCGTCACCGGGGACTCCGGCCCGGGTGACGGCGCTGACCGCCTCGGGGTCGAGCGCGAACAGCTCGGCGAGCGCCCGCTCGTAGGAGATCGCGCCCTGGCCGCCGGCCAGCTCGCGCACTCGCACGGTGGGCTCGTGGAGCAGCTTGTCGGCGACCCGCCGGACCGTCTGCATCACCTCGGCCCGGGTCTTGGCGTCCAGGTCGGGCAGCCGGTGGTCGAGACGCGCCAACTCGGCGTCGACCACCTCGGTGGCCATGCTGCGCAAGGCGACGACGGTGGGGGTGACGCTGGCCTGGCGGCGGGCGGTGAGGAAGGCGGCGACCTCCTGGGCCACGATGCCGCGCACCGCCGCGACCTCCTCGGCGGCGTCGGTGCCGTGCAGCGCCTCGGCGAGCTGGCTCAGCCCGACCAGGGTCACCCCGGGCAGGTCGCCGACCGCGGGGGCGACATCGTGGGGCAGCGCGAGGTCGACGATGACGAGCGGGCCGGTCACCATCTCGGGGGTGACCAGCACCCCGCGGGCGCCGGCGCAGGTGATGACGACGTCGGCCTCGGCGATGCGGTCGGCCAGCTCGTCGAGGGGGGCCGCCGCGCCGTCGTACTCCCCGGCGAGGCTCTCGGCTCTGGCGAGGGTGCGGTTGACGACGGTGATCTCGTCGGCGTCGAGCCGGTGGGCGGTGGCGGTCGCGAGACCGGCCATGGCGCCGGCGCCGACCACGACGACCCGCTTGCCGGCCAGGCCGTCCTCGCCGATAGCGTGCCGCAGCGCGGCGGTCACCAGCGTAGGCGCGGCCCGGTCGATGTCGGTCTCGGCACGGGTGCGCTTGCCGACCCGGAGCGCCTGCTGGAAGAGCGTGTTGAGGGCGGGGCCGACCGCGCCGAGCTCCTGGCCGAGGCGCAGCGCCTCCCGGGTCTGGCCGAGGATCTGGCCCTCGCCGACGGCCATCGAGTCCAGCCCTGCGGCGACCTGGAAGAGGTGGGAGACGGCGCCGTCGTCGTAGTGGACGTAGAGGTGCGGCAGCACCGCCTCGACGTCGGCTCCGGAGCGCTCGACGAGCAGCCGGGAGAGGCTCTCGACGGAGCCGTGGAAGCGGTCGACCTCGGTGTAGATCTCGATGCGGTTGCAGGTCGAGATCACCGTCGCCTCGGTGACGTGCTCGTTGCCGAGTGCCGCGGCGACCAGCTTCTGCGCACTCCCCGGGTCGAGCGCAACCTGCTCCAGCAGCGAGACCGGGGCGGTGTTGTGGGAGATCCCCACCACGAGCACACTCATGCGCTCTCTCCGTGGGCCTTGCGCTGCTCGTGGTAGGCGAGGATCTGCAGCTCGATCGACAGGTCGACCTTGCGGACGTCGACGCCCGGCGGCACCGTGATCACCGTCGGCGCGAAGTTGAGGATGCTGCTGATGCCGGCGGCCACCATCTTGTCGGCGACGTCCTGGGCGGCCAGCGCCGGCACCGAGATGACGCCGATCGCGACGTTGTTGTCGCGCACGATCGCGGTGAGCTGGTCGAAGGGCTGCACCTCGATGCCGGCGACCTCCTTCTCGTGCAGGCCGGGGTCGGCGTCGAGCAGGGCCACCACCCGGAAGCCGCGGCTGCGGAAGCCGGAGAAGTTGGCGAGCGCATGGCCCAGGTTGCCGATGCCGACGATGACGACCGGCCAGTCCTGGGTCACCCCGATCTCGCGGGCGATCTGGTAGCGCAGGTAGTCGACGTCGTACCCCACGCCTCGGGTGCCATAGGACCCCAGGTAGGAGAGGTCCTTGCGGAGCTTGGCACTGTTGACGCCGGCGGCCACCGCGAGATCCTCGCTGGAGCAGGTGCCGATGCCCTGCTCGGCCAGCGTGGTGAGGGCCCGGAGGTAGACAGGCAGCCGCGCGACGGTGGCTTCCGGGATGTCCCGAACGGCGTCGGCCGGTGTCCGTGCGGTCACGTCTACAGCTCTCTCGTTGCCCGGGCGCGCGACGGGGGCCGTCAGGTCCGGACGCGTCGTACGCCGTCGTTCACTGTAGGAGTTTGTGAACGAGAGAACAAACTCGAGCGGGCTACCCCCGCAGCGCGGCTCGGAGGCGGTCGGGCGAGACCCGCCAGAAGTCATGCTGGCGGCCGTCCACGAATGTGACGGGGACCTCGTCGGTGAACCGCTCGCGCAGCTCGGGGTCGGCGTCGATGTCGACCTCCTCGAACCCCTCGCCGAGCTCCTCGCAGACCTGTACGACGACCGCCCGGGCCTGGTCGCAGAGGTGACAGCCGGCGCGGGTGTAGAGGGTGACCCTCACTCCAACAGCCCTAGGCTCCGCCGCCGCTCGATGGTGCGCAGCCGCCCCTTCTGCACCTTGCCGGTGGCGGTGTGCGGCAGCGCGGCGACGACCTCGACCCGGGAGGGCTGCTTGAAACCGGCGAGCCGCTCCGCGCACCGCAACCTGACCCGGAAGGAGAGGTCGCCAGGAGCCGTCGTGGCGGGTACGACGTAGGCGACGACCGCCTCCCCGGTCTGCTCGTCCGGAACGCCGATGACCGCCACGTCGGCGACCCCGTCAACGTCGGCGATCACGTCCTCGACCTCGACCGGATAGACGTTGAACCCGGAGACGATGACCAGCTCCTTGAGCCGGTCGACCAGGGTGAGGTCGCCGCTCGGCGAGAGGAAGCCGACGTCGCCGGTGGACCACCAACCGCCGCCGTCCGGGCCGTCGGCGGCGTCGGGCCAGTAGCCGCTGAACAGGTTGGCGCCACGGATCTGGATCTCGCCGGGGTCGCCCGACTCGGCGGCCGCGCCGGTCTCGTCGACGAGCCGAATGTCCACGCCGGGCAGTGCCGCGCCGACGCTGGTGGGGTCGGGCTGCTGGGAGAGCAGCGTCGAGGTGACCACCGGCGCCGCCTCGGTGAGGCCGTAGCCCTGATGGACCGGGATGCCGGTGCGCTTGGTGAAGGCGGCCACCAGGTCGGGGTCGAGCGGCGCGGAGCCGGAGAGCAGCAGCCGGACCGGGCCGAGCCGCTCCTCCAGCGTGGGGTCCTGCATCCAGTAGGCGAGCACCGGCGGCGCCACCGGCACCACGCTGCAGGCCTCGTCCTCGATCAGGTCCAGGGTGGCGGTGGGGTCGAACCGGTCGACCAGCAGCAGCTTGGCGCGCAGCCGGAGCACCGAGCCGAGCACCGCGTTGAGGCCGTAGACGTGGAAGAGCGGCAACACCCCGAGGACCACGTCGTCGGGATGGATCATCGGCGGCTCGACGGCGGCGACCTGGGCGAGGTTTGCGAGCAGCGCCCGGTGCGACAGCATCGCGCCGCGCGGTCGGCCGCTGGTGCCACTGGTGTAGAGCAGCACCGCCAGCCGCTCCGGGTCGGTCTGCGGCGGCAGCGGACCGCCCGACTCGGCGCGGAGGTCGTCGTAGTGGCGCTCGTCCGCCAGCAGCGTGGCGCCGACGACGTAGACCCGTGGCCGGACGGCCCGTGCCAGCATCTCGGCGTCGACGCGGCCAAGGTCGAGCTCGCCCGCCATGGCCTGGTCGACGTACGTCATCGCCTCGCGGACGGCGGCGACCGCATCGCCGTCGGCGATCACCAGCCGGGAGCCGCTGTCGGCGATCATGCGGGCGATCTCGGTGCCGGTGGCGCGCGGGTTGAGCGGCACCGCGACGGCCTGGACCCGGAGCACGGCGAGGTAGGCGGCGACGAACTCGATCCGGTTGGCGGTCGCGATCGCGACCCGGTGGCCGGCCACGATCCCGGCCAGGCCGAGGCCCGCCGCGAGCCGGTCGGCCTCGTCGTCCAGGCCGGCCCAGGTGAGACTGCGGCCGCCCGCCTCGACGAGGGCGAGCTTGTCGGGCGACTCGGCCGCCGCGAGCCGCAGCAGGTCAGCGACGCCGACAAGGGACATAGGGGCGATCCTAGAGGTTGCGCCAGTAGGTGTCGCCGTCGCGAGCGTCGCGATGTGCGTGCGATGGCGAAGGCCACTTCGTTCAGACCTGGCTGCGAAGGCAGGCTGGAGGCCTGTCGAGCGGCCGCAACGAAGCCAGCGTGCGTGCAGCGCGGCGCGCAGCAGGCGAGACCTGCTGGCGGAAGCTCTGATGCATACGTCGGTGCCTGGGCGACGTGGTCCGTTCGGACTACTGTCTTGCCATGGCGACGCCGAAGAGGAACCTGCAGCGCCGCTCGACGCTGGCCGGCGAGGCGTCGGCCGCCGCGGCGGAGGTGGAGTCTGCGCTGGCCACGCCCGCGGTCAGTGACTCGGCGGCGTTCTTCGACGTGGACAACACCATCATGCAGGGCGCCAGCATCTTCCACCTGGCGATGGGGCTCTACCGCCGCAAGTTCTTCACAACCCGCGAGATCGCCAGTGCGGCATGGAAGCAGGCCTACTTCCGGCTTGCCGGAGTGGAGGACCCCGAGCACATCGCCGACGCTCGCAACTCGGCGCTGGGGTTCATCGCCGGCCACACCGTCGACGAGCTGCGGGTGGTCGGCGAGGAGATCTTCGACGAGCGGATGGCGGATCGGATCTGGCCCGGCACCAAGGCGCTGGCGCAGATGCACCTGGACCAGGGCCAGCGGGTCTGGCTGGTGACCGCCGCCCCGGTCGAGATCGCCGAGGTGATCGCCCGTCGACTCGGGCTGACCGGCGCGATGGGCACCGTCGCCGAGCATGTCGACGGCGTCTACACCGGGCGGCTGGTCGGCGAGATGCTGCACGGCCCGGCCAAGGCGGCGGCGGTCAGTGCGCTGGCGGAGCGGGAGGGGCTCGACCTGGGCCGCTGCTCGGCGTACTCCGACTCCAGCAACGACCTGCCGATGCTCTCCCTGGTCGGCGACCCCTGTGCGGTCAACCCCGATGCCCGGCTGCGGGCCCACGCCAAGGCCAACGGCTGGCGGATCCGGGACTACCGCACCGGCCGCAAGGCGGCCCGGGTCGGCCTGCTCGCGGCGGCCCTCGGTGGCGCGGTGACCGGTGCGGTCGCGACCGGTGCGGCATTGCGCCGCCGTCGCTGAGAACGTGTTGGGGAGCCCGGCGCCAGGACTGTCACCGCGCTGCGACGGGTTTGTGGCTTTCCTGTCGATTTCCCTGGGTACGTCGTATCGTGTGATCTGGCTCATCGGGGGAGCCGGTCTCGTGGGGAGGGATAGTTGCCATGCCTTGGCACGACGGCGATCTGGCGCGCGGCCTCGAGGCCCTGCGCGTCGCCGTCGCGGCCGCGCTGGCTGCAAGCGAGGCGGTCCCGGCCAGTGCCGGCGACGGCTGGCTCATCGCCGAGAGCAGCCCGCTGGCCCACCAGCCCGGCCCGACGAGCGGCCATTCCGGAGACGGCCCCGCCCCGGGCGACAGCAATCTCGCGGCGTCCTCTGAGGAGAACGAGGCCGAGCGGCAGCGGCTGATCGCGCTGGTGGAGCTGGCTCGTCAGGGTGACACCGAGGCGTTCGGCCTGCTCTATGACCACTACAACGGCGCGGTCTACCGGTTCCTCTACTACCGCACCCGCTCCCAGACGCTTGCCGAGGATCTCACCTCGGAGACGTTCTTCCGGGCGCTGCGCTCGATGACCGGCTTCCGCTGGCAGGGCAAGGACTTCGGCGCCTGGCTGATGACCATCGCCCGCAACCTGGCGACCGATCACTTCAAGGCCAGCCGGACTCGGCTGGAGCTGACGACCGAGGACATGGGCGCCCATGACGACGCCGCCGCCGACGGCCCCGAGACCGAGGTCCTAGCGGGGCTGACCAACGAGGTACTGCTCCAGTGTCTGGCCAAGCTCCCCACTGAGCAGCGCGACTGCGTGGTGATGCGCTTCCTGCAGTCGATGTCGATCGCCGAGACGGCGGTGGTGCTGGGACGCAGCGAGGGCGCGATCAAACAGCTCCAGCTGCGCGGCGTGCGCAACCTGGCCAAGCTGATGCCGGAGGGGCTGCGGTGACCACCTCGACCGTAACCTCCCCCGCCCCCGCGTCGTTGGGGCCCACGACAGCGACGGGACGGCCGTGCCCGTCAGGCTGTCGCCTCCCGGAAGGACCTGAATCATGAGCCCGGCGTTCTCGTCGCGCCGCCGCGCCGACCAGTTCGACGCGCTGCTGCGCGGCACCCTCGACGAGGCACCCGCGCCGGAGCTCGCGGCGCTGGCCTCGCTCGCCGGGGAGATCCGGGCGCTGCCCGAGATCGCGCCGCGGCCGGCCTTCGCGGCCTCGTTGCGGGAGCGACTGATGGCCGAGGCGGCGGTGGCGCTCGCCGAGCCGCCTGCCGAGGACGCCGCCGCCGATAACCTGACCCGCAAGCTCACCGTCGGCCATGCCGACACCTCGACCCGCGCCCGCCGCGAGCGCCGCATCGCCATCGCCATCGCGGCCTTCTCCGTCGTCGGCGCGGCCACCGGCACCGCCGCGGCATCGCAGGGCTCGCTGCCCGGCGACACGCTCTACCCGGTCAAGCGGCTCATCGAGGACGCGCACACCTCCCTCAGCTTCGGTGACGGCGCCAAGGGCAGCACGCTGCTCGGCCAGGCCGGCGACCGCCTCGCCGAGGTCGAGAGGCTGCGCGACCGCGCCGACGCCGACCCCGCCGACCTCGAGCGAGCGCTCGACGACTACGCCTCGCAGTCGACCAAGGCCTCCGACCTGCTGCTCGGCGACTACGCCAAGAGCGGCGACCAGGCGACCATCACCCGGCTGCACGAGTTCACTCAGCAGGGCATCACCACCCTCGCCAGCCTCGTCGGCACGCTGCCGGCGTCGACCGACGACGCCCTCGCCTCGGCCACTCAGACGCTGATCGACATCGACCAGGCCGTCAGCCAGGCCTGCCCCGGCTGCGACCTGGGCGGCATCCTCGAACTGCCGTCATCGCTGATGACCCTGGTCGGCGACACCGTCGAGAGCACCGTCAGCGCGCTGACGCCGGTGCAGCCGACCCAGCAGGCTCAGCCGGTCGCGCCCGACCCGGCGGCCGACACCGGCCAGCAGCAGACCGAGGCCGACAGCACGGGCTCGACCTCGGCGCAGACCGACTCGACCACCACCGGCGACAGTGGCGGCAAGACCACCACCAAGCCCAGCACCTCGCCGACCTCCCTGGGCGAGGGTGTCGGTGGCGTCGTCGGCGGCGTGGGCGACGGAGTCGGTGGCGTGGTCGGCGGCGTTGGCGACACCCTGGGCCAGGTGGGTCAGGGCGTCAGCGGCCCGCTGGGCGAGACCGTGGGCGGCCTCGGCGACACCGTCGATGACGTGGGTGACGGCGTCGACGACACTGTCGGCAGCGTGGGTGACACGCTCGGCGGGCTGCTGGGTAGCACCACCACCCCCTGACGCCGAGTCGGCAGAAGTGCAGGCCCCACAACCGCCGAGTCGGCACAAGTGCAGGCCCCACAACCGCCGAGTCGGCACAAGTGCAGGCCCCACAACCGCCGAGTCGGCACAAGTGCAGGCACTCGACCT
>NZ_JASGDQ010000139.1:0-19510 GCF_047607185.1 Nocardioides sp.
ACCGACCGCGCCGGCTCCGGGCGGGCGCCGCGCCGACGGCGCCACAGCGGCCAGCCGGCGACGCACTGCCGCACCGCCAGGCCGACGCCGCTGAACAGCGCGACGAAGAGCACGATCCGGCCACCACGGCTCCAGGGCGCGGCGCTCTCGCTCAGGGTGGAGATCCGCTCCGGCAACACCAGCGCGTCGTTGCGCTCGGCCAGCTCGGCGATCGTGGTCGGGTCGAGGTTGGCCGGGTATTCGCCGTTCTCCGGCTCGGGGATCGGCTCGAGCGCCGTGGCGAGCGCCGCCTCGGCCCACACGCCCGGCTCGAGGGCCGCCCCGCCGGCGGCCTCGATGGCGTCCTGGTTGCTGTGCAGGGTGAGAAAGAAGAGCGTGTCGTCGATCTCCGGCACGGTGATCAGCGCGTCGGCGACCGAGGAGCCGGTGTCGACCACGTAGAGACCGGGCTCGCCGATGCGGCGTGCCAACGCGCGGGCGAGGTCCCGGCCGTCGTCGAGGCCACTGGACATGTCGGTGGGCCTGGGCACCAGGGCGACGTACGCCGGGAAGGGGAGTTGCGCGACCAGGGCGCTGATCCGGTCGTAGCTGCTCTGCGCCGCCCCGGAGCCCACAGCCCGGGACACGACCACGTGGTCGGCGCGCAGCGCGTCGGCGAGCGCGTCGACCGTGTCGGGTACGGGTGGCAGGTCCGAGGCTGGCTCAGTCCTTGATCTCGGCGATGACCGCGCCATTCGAGACGGTCTCGCCGACGGTGGCGGAGAGGCCGGTGACGGTGCCGGCCTTGTGGGCCTTGAGCGGCTGCTCCATCTTCATCGCCTCGAGGACCACGATGACGTCGCCCTCGGCGACCTGCTGGCCCTCCTCGACGGCGATCTTGACGATGGTGCCCTGCATCGGGGAGGTGACGGCGTCGCCGGAGGCGGCAGCGCCGGCCTTCTTGGCGGCCCGCTTCTTGGGCTTGGCGCCCGCTGCGGGAGCTCCAGCGGAGAGGCCACCCAATCCGGCGGGGATGACGACCTCGATCCGCTTGCCGCCGACCTCGACGACCACCGTCTGCCTCTCGCCGGTCTCCTCGGCCTCGCTCGCCCCCAGGTCCGACCCAGCCCCGCTGTACGGCTCGATGGTGTTGTCGAAGTCGGTCTCGATCCAGGTGGTGTAGACGTCGAACTTGGTGCCGTCGCCGACGAAGGCCGGGTCGGAGACGACCAGCTGGTGGAACGGGATCACGGTCGGCATCCCGTCGACCTTGAACTCGGCCAGCGCGCGGCGGGCGCGCTCCAGCGCCTGGGTCCGGTCGCGGCCGGTGACGATCAGCTTGGCGATCAGGGAGTCGAACGACCCGGGGATCGTCTCGCCCTTCTCGTAGCCGCCGTCGACGCGGACGCCCGGGCCCTGCGGCGGCGCCCACTCGGTCAGGGTGCCGGGGGCGGGGAAGAAGTTGCGGCCGCCGTCCTCGGCGTTGATGCGGAACTCGATGGAGTGGCCGCGGATCTCGGGGTCGTCGTACCCGAGCTCCTCGCCGGCGGCGATACGGAACATCTCGCGCACCAGGTCGATGCCGGTGACCTCCTCGGAGACACAGTGCTCGACCTGGAGCCGGGTGTTGACCTCGAGGAAGGAGATGGTGCCGTCCTTGGCGACCAGGAACTCGCAGGTGCCGGCGCCGACGTAGCCCGCCTCGCGCAGGATCGCCTTGGAGGACTCGTAGAGCCGCTGGCGCTGGTCGTCGGTGAGGAACGGCGCGGGCGCCTCCTCGACCAGCTTCTGGTGACGACGCTGCAGCGAGCAGTCGCGGGTGGAGACCACCACCACGTTGCCGTGGGAGTCGGCCAGGCACTGGGTCTCGACGTGGCGCGGCTTCTCCAGGAACTTCTCGACCAGGCACTCGCCGCGGCCGAAGGCGGTGACCGCCTCGCGGACCGCCGACTCGTAGAGCTCGGGGATCTCCTCCAGGGTGCGGGCCACCTTCAGGCCGCGCCCGCCGCCGCCGAAGACCGCCTTGATGGCGACCGGCAGTCCGTTGGCCTCGGCGAAGGCCACGATCTGCGAGGCGTCCTCGACCGGGTCCTTGGTGCCGGGGGCGAGCGGGGCGTTGGCCTGCTGTGCGATGTGCTTGGCCTTCGCCTTGTCGCCCAGCGCCTCGATGGCCGCCGGCGAGGGGCCGATCCAGGTCAGCCCGGCGTCGATGACCGCCTGGGCGAAGTCGGCGTTCTCGGCCAGGAAGCCGTAGCCGGGGTGCACGCTGTCGGCGCCGGAGCGGCGCGCGATGTCGATGATCTTCTCGATGCTGAGGTAGCTCTCGGCCGGAGTGGCGCCGCCCAGCGAGTAGGCCTCGTCGGCCAGTCGCACGTGCAGCGCGCCGGCGTCGGGCTCGGCGTAGACGGCGACGCTGCCGATGCCGGCGTCCTTGGCGGCGCGAATGACTCTGACGGCGATCTCGCCGCGATTCGCGATCAGGACCTTGGACAGCGGCTTGCTCAACTCGAACTCCTCCTCAGACTTGGCCGTCTGAGTCTAGGGGGTGACCTCCCCGGACTGCTGTGTGACTAACGTCATGAGGTTAATGAACGCTAACCTGGGTGTATGAGTGAGCGAAGCGAGGTCGCGCATGAGCTATGAGTTGTCATCTGAGCACGAGGAGTTCCGACGAGTGGTGCGGGACTTCGCCCGGGCCGAGGTCGTGCCATATGCCGCCCGCTGGGACCGAGAGCACCACTTCCCGGTGGAGGTGGTCGCGTCGATGGGCGAGCTCGGGCTCTTCGGGCTCACCGCCCCCGAGGAGTACGGCGGCGCCGGCGGCGACTTCACCTCGCTCTGCGTCGCCATCGAGGAGCTGGGTCGGGTAGACCAGTCCGTCGGCATCACCCTGGAGGCGGCGGTCGGTCTCGGGATCAACCCGATCCTGACCTACGGCACCACGGCACAGAAGGAGCGCTGGCTGCCGGACCTGGTCGCGGGCCGCGCGCTCGCGGGCTTCGGGCTCACCGAGCCCGGCGCCGGCTCCGACGCCTCGGCCACCCGCACTCGCGCCGAGCTGGTCGACGAGGAGTGGGTCATCGACGGCGCCAAGCAGTTCATCACCAACTCCGGCTCGTCGATCACCTCGGTCGTCACCGTCACCGCGCGCACCGGCACCCGGCCCGACGGCAGGCCGGAGATCAGCGCGATCATGGTGCCGGCCGGCACGCCGGGGTTCGTCGCTGAGACGCCGTACGACAAGCTCGGCTGGCACGCCTCGGACACCCACCCGCTCTCGTTCGTCGACGTACACGTGCCTGCCGACCATCTCTTGGGGGAGCGGGGCCGGGGCTATGCGCAGTTCCTCGCCACCCTCGACGACGGCCGGGTGGCGATCGCCGCGCTCGCGGTCGGCTGCGTGCAGGCCTGCCTCGACATGTGTGTGGAGTACGCCGGAGTGCGGCAGACCTTCGGCGGCCCGATCGGCCGCAAGCAGGGCGTCGCCTTCCAGATCGCCGACCTGGAGGTGATGGCCCGGGCGGGACGACTGCTGACCTACCAGGCCGCCGCGTTGAAAGACAGCCAGAGAAGTGGGCGGGGCGCGACGACTGCGGAGTTCAAGCAGGCCGCGGCGGTGGCCAAGCTCTACACCTCGGAGGCGGCGGTGAGCGCCACCCGGATCGCGACCCAGGTCTTCGGCGGCTACGGCTTCATGGAGGAGTACCCCGTCGCCCGGTTCTACCGCGATGCCAAGATCCTCGAGATCGGCGAGGGCACCTCGGAGGTGCAGCGGATGCTGATTGCCCGCGGTCTCGGCCTGCCGGTCGAGTGAGCGCGCCCCGGGATCGCGACCCTGGCCGCCTTCGTCATCTTCTTCCACCGCCCGCTGCGCCTGATGTCAGGGCACCCGCCGGAGGTCTACGACGACCCCGACGAGGCCTCGGAGTCGGTCAGGGTCTGACCCACAGCTCGTGCCACTGGTGGCCGAGCCGCCTGACCAGGTCCCGGAGCAGTGGCAGGCTGACCCCGACGACGTTGTGGTGATCGCCATCGACCCCGGTGACATAGGCCCCGCCCCGGCCGTCGATCGTGAACGCCCCGGCCACCTGCAGCGGCTCCCCGGTGGCGACATAGGCGTCGATCTCGGCGTCGTCGAGCTCCGCGAAGTGAACGGTCGTGTACGCCGCCTCGCTGACCTGCTCTCCCGTCGCGGTGTCGATCAGACAGTGGCCGGTGACCAGCGTTCCGCTCCGGCCGCGCATACTCCGCCACCGGCTGGTGGCCTCCTCAGCGGTGCCCGGCTTGCCCAGCGCACGCTGCTCGAACCCAGGGGAATCGAGCTCCAGCACCGAGTCGCAGCCCAGCACCAGCGCGGCCGCCGGCAGGTCGCCCCGGCGCGCCACGGCGCTCGCCTTGAGGACCGCCAACTGCGCGGCCAGCTCCGCCGGCCCCAGCCCGGCCAGCTGCTCCTCGTTCACCCCGCTGACGATCACCACCGGCTCGATCCCAGCCTCTCGCAGCGTCTTGAGCCGGGCGGGGGACTGGGAGGCCAGCACGAGCACCGTCATGGTCGCCAAGTATGCCAAGTACGCCGGAGGATCCGCCGGTCGAGTCGGGCATCTTCGCAACGGGAGATGTCGGCGGCTGAGCCTAGTGTCGAGTCATGGCTGCCCACCGCAAGTACACCTTGGAGATGCTGAGTGAGGCAGTCGCGCTCAACTACTCGATCGCCGGCGTCCTACGCCACCTTGGCCTCGCCCAGGCAGGTGGGACACATGCACACATCAGCCGGATGATCAAGAAGCTGGAGATCGACACGTCACACTTTCGGCCTCATGGCCAGAACGGCTCGCGCCGTAGGCGTCTTCGGCCTGAGCAGATCCTCGTACGACGTGTGCCAGGTTCGGGTCGAGAGAAGCCGCACATGCTCCGTAGGGCGCTCCTCGAGATCGGCAGGCCGTATCGCTGTGCCGAATGTGGTGTGGGTGATTCCTGGCAGGACCGCCCGCTGCGGTTGCATGTCGATCACGTCGACGGCGACTTCCACAACAACCTTGCCAGCAATCTGCGTTTCCTCTGCCCCAATTGCCATAGCCAGACGGCGAACTTCAGCGGGCTGAGTCGTGGCAGATATTCTGGCGCCTACACCCGGCTCCGGTCGCCCGTGTCGGTCTGAGCTCGACCTCTAGACTTGGACCGCTCAGCCGGAGTGGTGGAATGGCAGACACGCGGCACTTAGGATGCCGTGCCCAAGGGCGTGCGGGTTCAACTCCCGCCTCCGGCACGCAGCGAGAGTGGTCACTTCTGCCCCCGGATCGGCGAATCCGGCGGCAGAAGTGACCACTTGTCCGGGTTGCGGCGTCACGGCTCGTCGGGGAACACCCGACGCACCACCACCGAGATGTCCTTGTCGAGCACGTCGATCTTCGCGTTGAGCCGGGCCTCCATCGCCTGCATCTCGCCGCGCAGCGCACCGAGCTCACCGCGCACCTCTCCGCGCAGGCCGCCGAGCTCACCGAGCATCTCGCCGCGTAGGCCGCCGAGCTCGCCGAGCATCTCGGCACGCAGGCCGCCGACCTCGGCGCGCAGCACCCGCCCCGATCCGGGCCTGTGGAGAAGTGCTCAGCCGGTGATCGGGGCGAAGTGGCGGACCGTGGGCGACGGGTCGTAGAAGTGGTGGAGGAGCGCCTTCCACTCCTGATAGTCCGCCGACGAGCGGAAGCCCGGGTCGTGCGCCTCGAGCGACTCCCACTCCGCCTGCAGCAGGTACAGCGACGGCTCCTCCACGCACCGCGAGACCGAGGCCGAGAGGCAGCCGGGCTGGCGTCGGATGATGGGCAGCGCCGAGGCCAGGGCGGCCTCGAAGGCGGACTCCTGGCCGGGGGCGACGGGAAGCAGGGCGTGTTCCAGGATCATCAGATTCCCAAGTCCTTGCGAAGCTTGGCGACGTGGCCGGTCGCCTTGACGTTGTAGGCGGCGTACTCGATCTTGCCGTCCTCGGAGACCACGAAGGTGGACCGGATGACACCCTCGACGACCTTGCCGTAGAGCTTCTTCTCACCGAACGCGCCCCATCCGGTCAGCACCGACTTCGACGGGTCGGAGAGCAGCGTGATGGTCAGCGAGTCGCGCTCGCGGAACTTCGCCAGCTTCGCGGGGGAGTCCGGCGAGATGCCGACCACCTCGTAGCCCGACGCCTGCAGGGAGTCCAGTGAGTCGGTGAAGTCGCAGGCCTGCTTGGTGCAGCCGGGCGTCATCGCGGCGGGGTAGAAGTAGACGATCACCTTCTTCCCCGCGAAGTCCGAGAGCGACACCGACGCACCGGTGTCCGAGGTGAGCGTGAAGGCAGGGGCGGTGTCACCGATGCTCAGTTGATTTCCGGGGCGAGTCATGGTCCGAAACCTACTTGATAGCCTCACCTCCATGAGCGCAGCCGACCGTCAGTCCAGCCTGGAGCGCGAGATCGAGGAGACCCGCGAGCGCCTCGCCGGCACCATCGACCAGCTGCTCCACCGCTCGAGCCCCAAGACCATCGCGAACCGCCAGATCGCGGCCGTGAAGGCGACCTACGTCGACTCCGCGACCGGGCAGCCCCGGGTGGACAACATCCTCAAGACCGTCGGCGTGGTGGCGGGCGTCGTGACCGCGTTCGCGCTGCTCCGCAAGCTCGCCCGGTGACCAAGCAGGTGACTGGTGGAGTGACCGACAGCAGGACCCCCATCAAGATGCTCCACGACCGCATCCTGGTGGAGCTGGACACCGACGCCGGCGAGCGGCGCTCGGCCGGGGGCATCGTCATCCCGGCGACGGCTGCGCTGAGCGCCCGGCGGCTCTCCTGGTCCCGGGTCGTCGCGGTCGGTCCGCACGCCCGCACCGTCCAGGTCGGCGACCGGGTGCTCTTCGACGCCGACGACAAGGCCGAGGTCGAGGTCGCCGGCGAGGTCTACGTGCTGATGCGGGAGCGGGACGTGCACGCCGTCGCGGCCGACCGGGTGGCCGACGAGGCGACCGGCCTCTATCTCTAGACCGGCGACCCCAGCGGCTTGGCCAGGACGACGACATTGCTCTCGTAGAACGAGCCGTTCCAGTCGGTGCAGGTCACCAGCACCAGCCGGCCACGGCCACGGTCCTGCCCGAACAGCGCTCGCGACTCCTCGGCGAGCCGGGCCCGGCTCAGCACCTTCACCTGCTGCACGGCGTACCTCATCGTGCCGCGCTTGGTCCTCACGTCGACCAGGTCGCCGCGGGTCAGCCGGCCGAGCTCGTTCATGCTGGCGCCGCCGGTGTGCAGGGTGTGACCGGTGATCACGGTCTGCCCGTGCCGGGCACCCGGCTTGGCGCTGGTGTCCCACCAGCCGACCTGGTGGTAGTCGCGCGGCGGGTCGAGGGACTGGTCGGCGGCGAGCGCGATCGGCACCACCGGCGCGGTGACCTCGAGGGCCGGCAACGAGATCTGGTACGGCGTCGCGGGACTCAGCGTGCCGTACGCCGGTGCGGCCGCGCCGCCGGGCACGACGAGCGACCCGATCACCGCGCCGCCGGCCAGCACCCCGACGAGCAGCCGCAGCCCGGCGACGGCGGCGGTGAGGTAGCCCATCTCAGCGAAGGCCGCGACGGAAGCCCCACACCCCGGCGGCGACACCGGCCAGCACCAGCGCGGCCAGGCCGGTGAGCGCCAGCGGCGACGGGGCCGACTCCAGCGAGTCCGTGCCCGACCTCACCACGGTCGGCACCGCCTGACGTGGCGTGGTGTGGACGGCCGGCTGCGGTGCCGTCGACGTGGCCGCTGCGGCGACGCGGCCGAGCGGGCCGCACTTGGAGGTGCCGATGGTGAGGCTGAGCAGGTCGGCGTCGATGAACTGACGCGCGGCGGGGAGCAGGTGCAGGTCGAGTGCGGTGACCTCGATCGCGTCGGCCGACGGGGTGGTCTGCTTGTTGAGGACGATGTCGAGGACGTTGTCCTGCAGCGGCTCGAGCTGGGAGCCCAGCGTGTCGGTGACATTGGCCTTCACCTGGTCGAGCACCGTGTCGATGCCGAGGCCGAGCGGGCCGGTGAGCGCCGCCAGCGGTCCGTCGGAGCCGCCGAGCGCGGTGTCGAGCTGGGAGTCGATGCCGGCCTGCAGCGCGTCGATGACCTTGCTCAGGTCGGTGACGACATGGGTGTTGGGGGCCGGGTCGACCGGCAGCGAGACCAGGTCGACGCGGCCGACGCCGGGGACCTGGGCATAGATCGAGGAGTCGGCGATATTGGCGGAGCCTCGGGCACCGTCGGCGTCGGCGGTGCAGGCCGACTGGACGGCGCCGAGGTCGGCGTAGAGCCCGGGGTTGCCGAACGCGCCGAGCACCTCGGTGACGACGGGCGTGACGAGCCCGGAGAGCTGCTGGGCGATCTGGGTGTCGATGCCCTGGGTGATCGAGGCCGGCAGCAGTTGCACCTTGCTGAAGTCGACCTGGCCGGCGTCGAGGGTGATCGTCTGGCCGCCGGTCAGGCAGGAGGTGCCGCTGCCGACCTGGGCGAGCGTGGCGCCCTCGCCGGCGACGCCGGAGCAGGCTGCCGCGCTGCCCTGCCCGCCGGAGACGGTGGTGGCGGCGTCCTGCGCGAGGGTGCCCAGGTTGGCCAGGGTGGCGCCGTTGAGGACGGGCAGCGCGGGGGAGTTGCTGCCCGACGCGGTCTCGGCGGTGCCGTCGTTGGTCACCGTGTAGGAGCCGGTGTCGGCGCCCTGCCCGGCCACGCCGATCCTCAGAGCGGTGGCCGAGGCCTGGGCGACGGGGTCGGCGGCGAGTGCGGGCCCGGTGGCGACCATGACGAGCGCTGCGGCCGTGGCCGCGGCGCCGGTGCGGACGATGGTGCGGTGGTTCACAAGCTGCCTGGCCTTCCCGGCGTGATCACGGTCACTTCCTCAACGGGCCAGGAACGGTGGGGTTACGGATCAGCCCTCCGCGCTCGCGACCGCGAGGTTCCTCTCCGGCCAGCGGCCCGGCGGGACGGCGTACGTCACCACTCAAACATTTCCCAGAGAGGCGCCTCCGGTACGGCGGAGTTGCACGACAACGGGCCCCTGACTGCATCGCTGCAGATCAGGGGCCCTCGGTCGGTACGCCATGTAGGACTTGAACCTACAACCCGCTGATTAAGAGTCAGCTGCTCTGCCAATTGAGCTAATGGCGCATGTCTTGCGGCGAAGAAAGACATTACCAGCGCTGGCCGCCCGACATGAAATCAGCGCAGCTCCAGGACTGCCTGGGCGGCATTGTGGCCGCCCAGGCCGGACACCGCGCCGCCTCGGCGGGCACCGGAGCCGCAGATCAGTACACGCTCGGAGTCGGTCGCCACGCCCCAGCGGGTCGCCGGCGCCGTCAGGTCGGCGTGGGCGGGCGCCCACGGCCACTCCAGGTCGCCGTGGAAGATGTGGCCGCCGGGCATGGCGACCTCTGCCTCGATGTCCTGCGGCGACTTGATCTCCACGCAGGGCCGCCCCTCGGTGTCGCGGGCGATGACGGCCGAGAGCGGCTCGGCCAGGTGCTCGTCGAGCGAGGCGATCGCGCGCAGCGTCAGCTCGGCCTTCGACCGGGCGCCGTCGAAGAGCGTGGCGGGAGTGTGCAGGCCGAAGTAGGTCAGGGTGTGAGTCCCGGGCGGGACCTCGCCCAGGATCGAGGGGTCGGTCAGCGAGTGGCAGTAGACCTCGCCCGGCAGCCGGGCGGGGTAGCGGCCGGCGACCGCGGCGGCGTAGGCGGCGGCGAGGTCGGCATAGCCCTCGGACAGGTGCAGCGTGCCGGCGAAGGCCACCGCCGGGTCGACACCCGACTTCAGTCGGGGCAGCCGGGTGAGCAGGAAGTTGATCTTCAACTGCGAGCCGACCGGCTTGGTGTCCGGGTCCTCGCCCTCGCCGAGCAGGATCCGCAGCACCCACGGCGCCACGCCGGCCAGCACGAACCCGGCCTGGACGGTGTGGGTGCTCGATCCGTCGTGGTAGTCCACCTCGGCGCCGTCGGCCCATGGCCGGATCGCGCTCACCCCGGCGCGAGCGACGATCTCGGCGCCGGCCTCGACGGCGGCCCGGGTGAGCGCGTCGGTGACGGCGCCCATGCCGCCGACCGGGACTCGCCACTCGCCCGTGCCGTTCCCGATCAGGTGGTAGAGGAAGCAGCGGTTCTGGATCAGCGACGGGTCGTGGGTGCTGGCGAAGGTGCCGATCAGCGCGTCGGTGGCGACCACGCCACGGACCGTGTCGTCCTTGAACCGCCGCTCGATCGCCCGGCCGATGGGCTCCTCCACCAGGTCGCGCCAGATGCCCGGGTCGACCCGGGAACGGATCTCGGCGTCGGTGGGGAGCGGTTGGGTCAGCGTGGGCGCCAGGACCTCGGCGAACGCCGCCACCTCGCCGTAGAACGCCCGCCAGGCGTCGTGCTCCTCCTCGGAGCCGGTCAGCGCCCGGAAGCTCGCCGCCGTCGCCGGACCTTCGGGGCGCTCCACCAGCAGCCCGCCGGGCACGCCGTCGCGGATCACCGGCGTGTACGACGCGGTCGACCGGGACGCGAGCCTCAAGTCGAGTCCGAGGTCGGTGACGATCGAGTCCGGCAGCAGCGAGACGAGATAGGAGTAGCGCGAGAGCCGGGTCGGCACGCCGGTGAAGGCGGTCGTGGAGACCGCCGCGCCACCGACGTGGTCAAGCCGCTCCAGCACCGCGACGGAGAGCCCGGCCCGGGCCAGGTAGGCGGCCGCGGTCAGGCCGTTGTGGCCGCCGCCGACCACGACGACGTCGTACTCCCTCATGTGGCCACAGGCTACGGCTAATTCGCAGCTATCGCGGCACCTGGGCACGCACCTCGCGGCGTTGTGAGACATACCCGCCGGTCGGGGAGACCCACATCCGCGGAAGGGTGGGGAGCAGAAGCCCCGCCGAGCGGGGCTCGACGGGGCCACTGTGCTGGGGCGAGCGACGGGACTTGAACCCGCGACCACCTGGACCACAACCAGGTGCTCTACCAGCTGAGCTACGCCCGCCATGGGCCGGACAATGGTTGCCCGGACCGAGAGTGAATCATAGGGGAACGCGACTCACACCTGAGAATTGCCGGTCACGGAGCCGCCGTGTCGAGCGGCGATCTCGCGGGCGGTGTCGCTGTCCGGGCCTGGTGACGTCACGAAGACCGCCTCTCGGTAGTAGCGCAGCTCCTCGATCGACTCCTGGATGTCGGCCAAGGCCCGGTGGTTGCCGCGCTTGGCCGGGGCCTGGAAGTAGGCCCGGGGGAACCACCTCCGCGACAACTCCTTGATCGAGGAGACGTCGACGACCCGGTAGTGCAGGAAGCCCTCCAGCTCCTTCATGTCGCGAGCCAGGAAGGAGCGGTCGGTGCCGATGGTGTTGCCGGCCAGCGGCGGCCGGGCGTCGGCCGGACAGTGCGCTCTGATGTAGTCGAGCACGGTCTGCTCGGCCTCGGCGAGGCTGACCCCGCCGTCGAGCTCGGCCAGCAGCCCCGACTTGGTGTGCATGTCGCGCACGAAGTCGTCCATCTGGGCCAGTGCCGCGGCCGGCGGCTTGATGATGACGTCCACGCCCTCGCCGAGCACCTGCAGGTCGAAGTCGGTGACGAGCGCTGCCACCTCGACCAGGGCGTCGGCCTCCACGGAGAGCCCGGTCATCTCGCAGTCGATCCAGACGAGGCGGTCGTTCGCAGTCACGCCGGTCACCTTAACTTCTCAGCGCGGGTTCAGATGCCGGAACTACGGTAGGGGCCGTGAAGGAGTGGCTCGCGCTCGTCGCCAGACTGGTGACCGGCGGGGTGTGGATATGGGCCGGCGCGGCCAAGATCACCGACCCGGACGGCGCGGTGATGGCGGTGCGCGCCTACCAGTTGCTGCCCGGCCAGGTGGCCGAGACGGTCGGCTACGCGCTGCCGACGCTGGAGGTGGTGATCGGGGCGGCGCTGATCCTCGGCCTGCTCACCCGCGGCGCGGCGGTGGTGTCGGCACTGTTGTTCCTCGCTTTCATCATCGGCATCGCCTCGGCGTGGGCGCGGGGCCTGGAGATCGACTGCGGCTGCTTCGGCGGTGGCGGTTACGACCCGGACGCCGCGTCGAAGTACCCCTGGGAGATCGCCCGCGACACCGGACTGCTGCTGCTCTCGGGATTTATCGTCTGGGTCGGGAACTCCCGGCTGGGTCTGGACCGACTGTTGTTCCGCCGGACCCCGACCGAAGCAGGAGCGTAGATGTCCAAAGCGTCAGCCCAGGAGCGTGCCGAGCGTGCCGCCGCGGCACTGGCCGAGCAGCGGCGCCGCGAGCGGCGCCGCACCGTCGTCTCGGTGGTCGGCGTGGTGCTGGTGATGATCGCGATCGTGGCGGGCGGGGCGCTGCTCGGCAAGCTCAACCACAAGGACCCGGACCCGAGCGTCTCCAGCAACGGCAGCACCACCGGCACGGTGGGCGTGGCGATCGGCCCGGCCGACGCGCCGCACACGATCGTGATCTACGAGGACTTCATCTGCCCGTTCTGCGGTGAGCTCGAGAAGGCCAGCCACGAGAAGCTCCAGGAGCTGGCCGACGATGGCTTGGTGCGGGTGGAGTACCGCCCGTTCCAACTGCTCGACCTCGACTACTCGCCGCTGGCGCTGCAGGTCTTCGGCGCCGTCAGGTCGCTCGGCGACGACACCGTCACCAAGGAGTTCCACGACCTGCTCTACGCCGACCAGCCCAGCGAGAAGGGTCCCTACCCCAGCCAGGACGACATCATCGCCACGGCGGTCCAGGCCGGTGCCGACGAGTCGGCGGTCCGCGGCGCGCTCGATGCCGGCAAGGACTGGGCCGACACCGCGACCGCCGACGCGGCCGCGGCCGGCGTACAGTCCACGCCCACCGTGCTCCTCGACGGCTCGACCTTCACCGACTACCGCAGCGTGGACGACCTCGCCGACAACCTGATCTCGGCGGTCTCGTAGTCTCGGCTGCGTGCAGGTCGAGCGGGTCAGGCGATACGTCCTCTCCTCGCTGGTGTGCTCGGTGGTGCTGCTCCACGCGACGGCCGTGGCCGCGCTCGGCGCGACTGGAGGCACCGCGGGCGGGGCACGCCAGGGCCTGTTCGTGATGTCGGTGCTGTTCGGCCTGCTGGCGATCGTCGCGGTGCGGCTGATCAACCGGCGCCCGGTGCTGACGCCCTGGCTGGCGGTCGCGCTGGTCATCCCGACGGTGGTCTACTGGCTGATCCTGCGCGTCCTCGCGGCGTGACCGGTCAGACCACGGCGAAGCCGTCGACCTTGTAGGAGCCCTGGGTGAGGGTACGCAGCGTGAGCCTGCCGCGCACCGTCGACGGCAGCGACAGCACCCGCACACCGCCGCCGGCGCTGATCGTGCCGACCTGATGGCCGCCGACGATGACCGCCAGCGTGCCGTGGCCGTGCACGAGTACGCCGACCCGGGAGCCGGCGACCTTGCCGCCGCGCAGCGTGGCGCCCGGCTTGGTGGCCTTGACCGCGCTGCCGAGATAGGAGCCGCGCACCTTGCGCCACGACTTGTCGGCCCGCAGCTTGGTCTGGTCGGTGAACCGGGCGACGCAACGGTCCACCCACGCGGAGGTGTTGCCGACCTTGTCGGTGGCCCGGACCGAGACGCACCAGCGCTCGCCGGGGTCCAGCTCGAACGACATCTTGGTCTTCTTGGTGTGGCGCAGCTCCTTCGGCCGGGTCCAGTGGCCGAAGCCCTTGCCGGGCCTGGCGTGCCGCACCCGCACCTCGTAGTGGTCGATGCCGGAGGCGTCGGCGTGCCGCCAGCGGATCCTCGCCGACCGCTTCTTGGTGGCCAGGGCGGGTGCGGGTGCCGTCAACCGGGGCGCGGTCCCGTCCGGCGGCGACAGCTGCCAGAAGGTGTCCTGCACCGCGCTCTCGTCGACCTCGATGGTGACGCCGGCGTAGGTGCGGGTGACGCCGAGCGCGAACTGGTTGGCGCGCCGGCCCTCCCAGCCCGTCGCGGGGATCTGGAAGTCGGTATTGGCCTGGCCGCTGTCGGTGGCCTCCCAGATCACGTCGGGGGAGGGGTACGACGGGTCGGCGGCTGCCGCGGTCAGGTCGGTCATCGTCGAGGAGCGGGAGCCGTAGACGCCGGAGAGCCGACCGAGCCGGTGCAGCGTGGTCGTCCAGCCGGCGAGGAAGGCCTGTACCGCCTTCGTGCAGCTGGCGATGCCGCTGTCGTAGGCCTCCAGGTCGTAGACGACCGGCGCGGAGACCGGGATGCCGAGGTCGTAGACCGCCGCCGCGGCGTACGCCGCCGCATGGCTGCCCTGCGATCGGGCGACGGTGGCCTTCTTGCTCATCTTCAGGTTGATGTGGCCGCAGTTGGAGGGTGCCTGCAGCCCGACGTAGATCGGCAGCACCTGCCAGCCGCCGGCCCGCACCGCGGTGACCCAGTCGGCGGTCAGGTAGGTCTGCTCCTTGTCCCACCGGTTGTCGGTGCCGGCGGCGACAGGGACATAGACGCCGATCGCCGAATAGGGAGAGCTGGCCTGCCACTTCGCCATCGAGGCGAGGGTCGGCGCCGAGGCGGCGTCCATCATCAGATGGTGGCCCGGCGCGGGCGTCGGCGTGGCCGCGGCGTACGTCGGCGCGCAGAGCCCGGCGGCGAGCGCGGCAGCGAGTACGGCGGCGAGGCTTCCGAGACGTGACATGCTGCCCGACTCTAGGGCATGTCCGGTGGGCCGCCGGTCGATGCGGGCCGGGGACATCGAGGCCGCGCGAGCTCATACCCCGCGCGGCCTGGTCACCTTCCTAGTGCTTGACCGGGCCGTCGACGGGGAGGCGCGCCGCTGTCAGCCGCCGATCCCGGCGAGCGCGGCCAGCGCCTGCCGGACGGTCTCCGCCGGGCTCTCGTCGCCGGAGGTGAGCGCCCAGTGGAGGTAGCCGCTGAACGTGGTCGCGGTGACGGCGTTGCCGATCACCAGCGCGCGAAGTGGGTCCAGGCCGCGCTCGGCCAGGTAGTGGGTCGAGATGTCGGCCTGTTCGCTGAGCCGGCTCATCCCGAAGGCGACCAGCGTCGGAGTCCTGGCGATGATCCGCAGCCGGGCGCGGGTGATGTCGAGGATGGGGGTCGCGTCGGCGACCCTCGCCATCGCGCTCATCACCGCCTTGACGGGGTCCTCCTCGGCCGCCGCCGAGAGCGAGGCGGTCAGGACGTCGACGGAGTCGGCGAACCGGTCCCAGACCAGGTCTGCCTTCGTCGGGAAGTAGCGGAAGAGGCTGCGGCGGCTGATGCCGGACGCCTCGGCGATCTCGGCGGCGCTCACCGCCTCGTAGCCACGCGCCTCGAAGAGATCGAGCGCAACCCGCGCGACCTGCCCCTTGTCGATCTCGACTGGACGGCCGCGGCTGCGGGTCGAGGAGTGCGCGGAAGAGGGAGCCATGCGTTCGATTATCACAGCCGATTGACAGTGAGTGCCCTATGTCGGCCGAGTTCGTGATGGAGACCACAGCGGCGGGGCAGCCACGAGAGTGGCGTGCCCCGCCGCATGGATGACGCGACGAGCGGGTCGATTCAGCTGCTGAAGGTGTAGACGTCGGCGTACTTGCCCATGCCGCCGGACTTGACGTAGACGGTCTTGGTGGCCTTCAGCTTCGGGCCCTTCTTGCTGACCTTCTTGGTCTGCTTGGTGTACTTCTTCACCTTGAAGCAGTAGCGGCTCTTCTTGTCGGTCTTGTAGGAGTAGGCGAGCTTCCACTTCTTGCTCTTGCCCGCCTTGTAGTAGGTGGTGACGGGCTTGTTCTTGTACGGCGCCGAGAGCGGGCCGACCTGGAGGCAGGCCTTCTTCGAGTTGATCTCGATGTACTTCGTGCCCCGGGTGACGTTGACCGTCACCGGCGCCGACTCGGCCGCCTGGTAGGAGCTCTGGTAGCTGCTCGTGGCGGTGTAGCCGCTGTAGGTGACCTTGTATTCGGCGGACTCGGTGTTCTCCTCGTAGAAGTAGGTGCCCGCGTAGGTGCTGGTGCTGACGCTCACCCAGTCGGTGGAGCCGGCGTAGCGCTTGTAGACCGTGACGGTGCCCCGCAGCACGCTCGTGGCGGGGTTGGCCGCCTCGACGACGTCCACCGAGAACGAGGTGCTGGAGCCGTAGTCGGTGCTGGAGTATTCAGACGGCGTGACCACCACTGTCACCGCCTTCGGTGAGGCGGCGGCACCGGCGGTGCCGGCCAGGCCCATCGTGGAGCCGGCGGCGACCAGTGCCACAGCGGCCGTGGCGGCGAGCGAGCGAATGTGACGCAAGGGATCCCCCATGAGGTTAGGCGTTAGATGCCCAGTCCCCCTACCCGCTGGTGAGTCAGCTAAACGTCGAGATATTTGCTGGCGCCCTCGGCAGGAGTCGAACCCGCAACCAGCCGGGTAGAAACCGGATGCTCTATCCATTGAGCTACGAGGGCTGGGCCGGACCATTGTGACGTATCGCCGGGCCGGGTTGGTAAGCATGAGGCATGGCGAAGACGAGCGGGAAGCGGGTGGCGCTGGCGCTGGGGGCGGGCGGAGCCCGGGGCTACGCCCATCTGGGCGCCGTACGCGAGATTCGGGAGCGGGGCCACGAGGTCGTCTCGGTGGCGGGCACCTCGATGGGTGCCCTGGTCGGTGGACTGGTCGCGGCGGGCAAGGAGGAGGACTTCGCCACCTGGGCGTCCGGGCTGCGGCAGCGTGACGTGATCCGGCTGCTCGACCCCAAGTGGCGCGCCGGCGGAGCGTTCAATGCCGAGGGTGTGGTGGAGGAGCTCGAGAGTCTGCTGGGGGAGCAGCTCATCGAGGAGTTGCCGATCCCGTTCACCGCGGTGGCGACCGACCTGGAGTCGCACCGCGAGGTGTGGTTCCAGCGGGGGCCGTTGGTCAAGGCGATCCGCGCCTCCATCGGCATCCCCGGCGTCTTCGTCCCGGTGATGTGGAACGGCCGGGTCTTGGTCGACGGCGGGCTGCTCAACCCGCTGCCGATGGACCCGACGGCGGCAGCGCCCGCGGACTTCACCGTGGCCGTCTCGCTGCAGGGCCGGCGGGTGCAGCGCGAGACGCACGCCCCGGTGGTGGAGGACTCCGCCGACGTGACCGCCGACGAGAGCGGCTCGACGGTGTTCCGCCGGCTGCGCGACAAGCTGGGGGTCGGCGGCGAGGCAACCACCCCGAAGGCCGAGGAGAGCAGGCCACAGCCCGACCTGCGCATCGCCGACGTCATGACCCTGTCCTGGGACGCGATGCAGGAGATGATCGCCCGCTACCGGCTGGCCGGAAACCCACCCGACGTGCTCGTGACGGTCCCCGTCGACGCGGCCCGCACCCTCGACTTCCACCGGGCGAGGGAGGTCATCGAGCTCGGTCGCGAGCTGACCGCCAAGGCGCTCGACGACGCCGGGCTCTAGTGCGGTGGATCGGAGTCACCGGCTGACTCGGATCCACCGCACTAGCGCAGCTCGGCGACGTGGGACCAGGACCGGCGGCCGGTGCGGGCCAGTCGCTCCCAGTTGATGCCGGCCGCCAGCAGTACGGCGCCGGCCAGGATCACCAGCCAGGTCGGTGGGACGTGACGGAGATAGGGACCGATGCCGAGCACCACCATGGTCACGCCCAGCACCGCGCCGAGCACGAACGGCGCCTGCCACCGCCGCCAGGCGCCGAGGACCACCAGCGCCAGACAGGCGAGGCCGACCAGCAGCCCACGCACCGTGTAGGGGTCGCGCAGCGTCAGCACGAACGAGGGCACCAGACCGAGCATCAGCCCGGGACCGATCGTCGGGAGGCTCCGGCGGCCGGGCGCGCGCCACATCGTCCAGGCCCCGAAGGCCAGCACCACCGCGGCGAGTGGCAGCGTGTAGGCCTCGGGCACGTCGACATCGGTCTCGTGCAGCCGCACCCACAGTGCCACCAGGCCGAGCGCCGAGCCCAGCGCGGCGATCCAGCGGTCGCGCTCGTGGATCGCGACCACCGCCGTGGCGGCAGCGAGGACGGTCAGGTCGACGGCCAGCCAGGACTCGGTCGTCGCGCCCCAGCCGACCAGCAGACCGCCGACCACCAGCGCGCCGCCGTACCCGAGCCATCGCTCCCGGCCGAGGATCGCCCGAGCCCAGCCCAGCACGACGCCACTGACGGTGAAGGTCAGCATCCCGGCCAGCGACACCGTGCCCACCCACGGTCGGTCGAGGCCGGCCAGGTCCGCGCCGATCGCCAGCGTGACCGTCGGCGGCACCGCGCCGGCCAGCGCCGCGACGAGGGCGGGTACGCCGGACCCGAGCCGGAGCACGAGGACGACCACCACCGTCCACAGCACCGCCACGACCAGCCCCCGGGCCGAGGCACCGTCGTAGAGCGCCACCGCGGTCGAGGGGACCAGGCCGACGGCGACGCCGGGGCCGTAGGCCGTCAGGAAGGCCAGCCGGTCGCGGCGCAACTGCCAGTCGCCGTACAGCAGCACCATTAGCCCCGCCGCCACGGCATAGGTCTCCGGCGGTTGTCCGACCGGGCTGCCGAGGCCGAGCCAGCTGACGGCGTACACCACCGTGACGCCGAGCGCGACGACCGGTGCTCGCTCGCGGAGCGCGACCAGGCAGGCGGCCGCCGCGACCAGCGTGATCAGCGCTCCGGCCTCGTCGGCGGTCCGCGCCCAGGCGGCCAGGCCGGTCAGCGCGGCCACGATCGTCGCGGCGTAGCAGGTCCAGCGGGTGCGGGCGTCGTCGACCGCCCGTCGGGCCCAGGCCGGCGCGGTGAGGCCCGAGACGAGCGTCGCCGCGACGGTGAGGACGCCGCCCCAACGACTGCTCAGGCCCAGCCAGGAGGCCAGCGAGCCGGCGGCCGTCGCGACCAGCGTCGCCGTCAGCAGCGCCGCCACCAGCGCCTCGCCCGAGCGGCCCCGGCGCAGCAGCAGCACCGCCACCGTCGCGGCCACGGCGGCCACCACCGTGGCCGTCGCCGGGTCGTAGCTCGCTACGACCCCCGTCGCCGCGGCGGCCCCGACGGCGAGCAGCCAGTGGCCGGGCAGCCGCCAGGCGGCGGCCACCTCCAGCAGCGCGATCACCCCGAGCGCCACCACGACGAGCAGCAGACGATCGGTGTAGCCGAGCAGCAGCGGTGCCAGCGCACCGATCGCCACGGCGACGATCGACGGCGTCGGGAGCACCCGGCGGACCCGGTCGAGCACCTGCCAGGCCGCCAGGGTGGCGAGGATCGCGACCACCGCCAGCGGTACGACGGCGGGAGCCAGGTCGGGCCGCAGGTCGCCGACCAGATAGCGAGCGTCCCAGCCGCCAGTGCCGCTCCGGGCGTCGGCGAGCGCCTCGGCCACCCGGGCGGCCAGGCCCAGCAGCCACAGCGTCCCGATCCCCGTGGCGAGGCCGGCCGTGGTCAGCGCCACCCAGCGGGCGATCCCGGTCCCGACGACCGAGCGCGACAGCACCGCGCCGATCGCCGCCAGCCCGGCGGCCAGGGCCAGCACCAGCGAGCCCGCCGCCACGCTGCCCAGCGCCCAGGCCGTCGCGGCCAGGCCGAGCAGCCAGGCGGCGACCACCCCGGCGGCGACCCGGACGCCGCCGGGGAGCGCGGCGA